>JBFICP010000131.1:0-9004 GCA_041581935.1 Gammaproteobacteria bacterium
CGGTCACACCAGGCGTTCGCCGTTGAAGAAAGCTTTGCGCCATCGCGTCACGGTGACGCTTTCGAACAGTCCGGCCCTGCTGAACGGATCGTTGGCGATGAAGTTCTCCGCTTCTTCCCGGTCATCCGTATCGACAATGATGACCCCTCCGTGGCCACCGCTGCCGTCGTCGTCTACCAGCGCGCCGGCAGCCAGCAGTTTGCCTTTGTGGTTGTCCAGGTACTCGAGATGCTCGGCGCGCCACTCCGCGCGCACATGACCATAATCCGCTTTGTCGCGGGTTTGAATGATGTAGGGCATTTTCTCCCCCAGTGATTCGAGCGACACGCGCTCGTTCAGTCGGCGAGTCCCGGGGCGCATCGGCCAGAAGCTTTACGCCACGCGGTCGCCTTTCTCCACTTTTGCCGTGCGGCTGTCGACGCCCGGCAGCATTTTTGCCGGATCCCGGGTCACGACGACGTCGATGACGGTCGGCCGGTCGCGCCGTTCGAGCCCCTCGTTCAGGGCGGGTGCCAGTTCTCCGGGTTTCTCGACACGCACCCCTGCGCAACCGAGGGCTTCGGCGACAGCGGCGTAGTCTACCTCCCGCAAGTCCGACGACTGATATCCGCCCTGACCGTACATCAGATGCTGAAGCGCTTTGACGTATCCGGATGCGGCATTGTTGACCACCACCAGTGTGAATGCGAGCCCCAGGCGACGGGCTGTCTCGAGCTCCCCGAGCGTCATGTTGAAGCCACCATCACCGGTGATTGCCACCACCGGCGCGCCGTCGGCCCCAAGCGAGGCGCCAATGGCGCCGGGCAACCCGTAGCCGATGGAAGCAAAGCCGCGATCCGGCACGAAAGCGCGACCGGGGCGTTTGGTGTCGAACAGCAGCCCGCCCCAGTGCGCCGCGAATCCCCCGTCCGCGACCAGCCACGATTTCGCCGGCAATACGTGATTGAGCTCGTGCATGAGACGCGCCATGTTGATCGGCACCTCGTCGGATGTGAGCCGGGCCTGAACCTCGCTTCGCCATGCAGCCATGCGCGCCGCGACGTCCTCCACGTACGCGGCACGGTTCTCGCGCAGGCGCTGCGCGCGCGTGGCGAGCGCTGCGTGAAGGTCCAGGATCCCCTCACGCGCATCGGCCCACATGCTCACCGTCGGTGTAACGACGCGTGAGAATTCCTCGGCGAGAATCTCGAGATGCACGAGCGGAATCGAGGGCGGAATCAGCGAGTAGCGCTTGGTTGCAATTTCGCCGAGCTTGCATCCGACCACCAGCAGGCAGTCGGCCCCGGCGATGAGCGCATTGGCGATGCGGTCGTATCGACCGAAGAGTCCCGCCGAGAGCTTGTGCGTGCATGCGATGGCGCCCTTACCGGTCATGGTGTGGGCTACCGGGATCGACTGTGCCTCGGCGAAGCTCTGAAGCGTCTTGGCGGCGCCGCTCAGGTGCACGCCACCGCCGGCCAAAATCAGCGGACGCTCGGCCGCCGCCAGGTGCTCCACGGCGCGCGCGACGCTGTCAGCGCTCGGCCTGATGCGCAGCGACGGCGCCGCGCAGACGCGCGGGTCGGCAACGAGCGCATCCTCTGAGAAGGGAAATACGGCGTGGGCGACGTCCTCGGGCACGTCCAGCACGACCGGCCCGGGGCGAGCGCTGGTGGCGACGGCAAAGGCACGGCGTACGAGCTCCGGTAACCGCGTAATGGATTCGACCCGAATGACCGCCTTGGCCGCGGGGCCGAGGATCTCCGCCTGGCGGCATTCCTGGGTCATGTTTTTCCAGGCATGCTCGCGATTGCTGTCGCCGACAATGACCACGAGCGGCGAGCCGGCGTTCAGCGCCTCCACCATGCCGGTCACCAGATTGGTGGCGCCCGGCCCGAGGGTCGCGTCGCATACGCCGACGCGCCCCGTGACTTTGGCATAGGCATCGGCGGCGAATATGCCGCAACGCTCATCGTTGATGAGATGGTGTTCGAGACCGAGGCGTCGTACAGCGTCGTAGAACGGCAATAGCTGGAAGCCGCCCATGCCGAACATCGGGCCCACGTTGTGGGCGGCAAGCATGCGCGCGAGGATTTCGCCGCCGGTCATTTCCTGGTTGTGTGAAGGTTTGGCCATTGTTTCGAATTCGGATGACGCGCCGTTTTCAGTGACAGATGTTCGAAAGGATGGTGCGCGCCTTCAGTTATTCAGACATCGATTGTCGTACTGCCTCGACGATGCGGTCGGTCGTTACTCGGGCGAGGTCCTCGAGGGGCGGCGAGTAGGCGATGGGCACGCGCGGCGCGGTGATGCGTCGCGGGGGCGCGCGCAAGGCGTCGTGCAGCTGCTCGCAGACGCTCGCGACAATCTCGGCGCCGAAGCCCGACACGCCGACCGCTTCGTGGGCCACCAGCAGGCGACCGGTTTTCGCAACCGATGCGTGCACCGTCTCCTCGTCCCACGGCCACAGGGTGCGCAGATCGATGACCTCGGCCTCGATTCCCTCGCTCGCGAGCTTACGGGCCGCCTCCGCGGCGGTGTGCACGGTCTTCGACCAGCTGACGAGGCTGACATCGGACCCGGAGCGCACCACGCGTGCGCGCCCGAATTCCACCAGGTGCTCGCCCTCCGGAATCTCGCCCTCGAGGCCCCAGAGATCCTTGTGCTCCATATAGACCACGGGGTCGTCGCTGCGGATTGCAGTCTTCAGCAGCCCCTTGTTGTCGGCAGGGGTCGACGGCATGACCACCACCAGACCCGGAATGTGCGTATACCAGGATTCCAGCGATTGCGAGTGCTGCGCAGCCGAAGAGCGCCACATGCCCACGGGCTCGCGCACCACGAGCGGCACGCGGGTCTGGCCGCCGAACATGTAGCGGGCCTTGGCCGCCTGGTTCACCAGCTCGTCGATGGCGCAAAGCGCGAAATCCGAGAACCGCATCTCGACGACGGGCCGCGTTCCCGTCATGGCGGCGCCGACGGCGGTGCCCAAGATGGCAGCCTCGGATATGGGCGTATCGACGATGCGCTGCCGGCCGAACCGCTCGGCGAGTCCGGCATACTGACCGAATACGCCGCCGCGGCCCAGGTCCTCACCGAGCGCCCACACGGTCGCGTCGCGCTGCATCTCCTCGTCCAGCGCTGCCTTGCCGGCGGCCAGATAGCTGCAGATTGCCATGCTTTCAATCGGCCCGCGCGAGACCCGGACCCAGGGTGTCCTGTACATCGAGATGGGCCTGCCGATCCTCGGGCCACGGTGTCGTGCGCGCCTCGTCGAGCACCGCGCGCATGGCGCGCCGAGCCTCGCGCGCGATTTCGTCGAGCGCGTCGGCAGCCATTCCCGTGTTGCGCAGCATCTGCGCTGCGCGCGCGATGGGGTCGTTCAGCCAGCGCTCGGCCACCTCACCGCTGTCGCGGTAAGCGGCCGCATCGGCAGCGGTGTGACCGCTCAGACGGTAGGTGCGCGCGTGAATGAAGCGCGGTCCGCCACCATCGCGCAACGCCGCCAGCGTATCGCGAACCGCCGCATCCACTTCCAGCACGTCATTACCGTCGACGGCCAGCGACGGAATTCCGAGGCTCTCGGCGCGCGCGCCGGGACCGTCGCCGGCGCTCACGGAGCGCGTGCGCGTGGTGGCGGCGAAATCATTGTCCTCGCAAAGATACAGTACCGGCAGTGTAAAAATCTTCGCCCAGTTGAGGCCTTCCAGAAACGGCCCGCGATTGATGGCGCCGTCACCGAAAATGCACACGGCGACCCGCGTCTCACCCTTGAGCCTGATGGCATGGGCAGCGCCGGTCGCGATCAGTATGTTGGCACCCACTACCCCATTGGCCCCCAGCATGCCGACGGAGAAATCCGCGATGTGCATCGATCCGCCCTTGCCGCCGCAACAACCGCCCGCGCGCCCAAGGAGCTCGCGCATCATGGCGAGTGGTGCCGCGCCCTTGACCAACGTGTGGCCGTGGCCGCGGTGCGTGGACAGCAGAATATCGTCGGCATCGAGATTGGCGCACACTCCGGACGCCACCGCCTCCTGACCGATGGAAGGATGCAGAGGCCCCGGCACCAGGCCCTGCTCAAGCGCTTCCAATGCCGTTTCCTCGAAGGCACGCACACGGCACATGTTGTGGTAATGCCGGACGAGCCGGTCGGTGTCGACGTTGACAGGAACCTGTGACCGCGTACCCACGACCTCCCCCGAAAAAGGCAGCGCAAAGCGGCGGCTATGATCGGCGCTGTCGCCGTGGCGGTCAAATAGCGCGAGGGACGACCAGCTCCACCGCCTCGCGGGCCGGCATGCCGGGGCTCATGCCGAGATCCGCCGCGGTCGCATTGGCGCGACTGAGAATGCCGTGCTCGTAGGTGGAGCGGCCATCGCCGATGCGCGCGCTCGCAGCCGCAACCGTGGCCGCCGCGATGTGCTGCCGATCGAGTACCGCAAGGCGACCGACGCCGGCCTCGTCCTTACCGATGCCGGCGTCGTTGTAGAAAGCGGCGGCGGCCGCGACGCGGATGGCGAGACCCCGCTGTCCGGCCACCACACCGCCGTGAGAACCGCTGAGCACGATCTGCCCGATATCGTCATCGCTCACCAGCGAGACCGAATCCACGCACACGATACGCAGTCCGTGAGCGTTGACACCCGCCGAGGTGCGCGCTTCCCGGTAGCTGGCGGTGCCCCCGTGGCCCATCGGGGCCCGGCTCAAGCGTGCCGCGGCTTCGGCACACGCCATCCCGGCTTCGACGCCCACCGCCGCGGCGGCGCCGTTTCGATGACTGATGGTGCCGTGCGCCAGCATATCCTCGGCGTCCCCGATGCGGGCGCTCGTGTGCGCCACGGCGGCGGCGGCGATACCGAGTGTTTGGCACTGCTCGAGTGCGCCGATACCGGCCGCGTCCCGACCGACCCCCGCGTCATTGAGAATGACCGCGCGCACACCGGCACGCGCGGCAAGATAGCCCGCATAGACACCGCCATGGGAGCCGCACACTAGCACGCGTCCGTGCGCACGCTCGGGGACCTTGGTGGCCGTCGGTGCGAGCACGATGTCTCGGTGTGATTGCATCGAATACGCACAGGTGCTAACGAAAACCGACGTGCGCTGCGCGCACGCACCGTCTCACGGAATAGCCCTTTGTCGAAGAACCGATCAGTTCCCCCGTCTGTGAAGGCTCACTTGACGATACATGCCTTCGATATTGAGCTCCCGCCATTCGTCGTACATCGAGAGATGCTCGAAGCTTTCGAGCTTGATGCTGCTCTTCATCTCGTCGAGCGACTCGCCTCTTCGCGCCGCTTCGAGCACGGCGTCATAAAGCGCCTGCAGGTATCGACGGTGTTCGGTCGCATCCGCTCGAGTGCCGAGAGGACCATGTCCCGGCACCAGAATGTCGAAGTCCATCGCTTCGACTTTCTTCACTGCATCGATCCACTCGGGGAAGTAGGCATCGCTCAAATTCATGTATGGCAGGCGATTTACCGATATGAAATCAACCGCAAAAAGAGCGCGTTCAGCCGGAAAGTGCATGACAATCATGTTGTCGGAATGAGACAGCCCGACATAGATGAGCTCGACCGACTTGCCACCGAGCGAGACGCTCATGCGTTCGGTAAATGTAATATCGGGTACTGCCGTCGGGCGTTTTTCGCCGATGATGGCGGCGCGTGCTTTCTCGTGCGCGATCACCGTCGCCTCCGGAGCGAATATCTCTCCCCCCGCGCTATGGTCGCGGTGGTCGTGACTGTAGATCAGATATTTCACGGGCACCTTGAATCGTGCCGTCAGCTCGCCCTTCAACCAACGCGCCGCGTCCGCATCGATCGGATCCGTGACGATGATCCCGTCGCGGGTCACTAGGAATACCGAATAGTGAAAATTGTTCTGGAATCGATAAAGGTCGCCGGCGATTTTCGTGATCGCGCGTTTCGCTTCCTGGGCGAACACCGGAGCGGTTGCAACCGACAAAACACAGAGAGCCATGCCGAGAATGAGCCTTCTCATCTTTCCCCTCCTTCTCCGTAAGTGGTCGGGCAAGGACACCTGGCGCAAGCCCGCGCGTTATTATATGAGTGTTGGACCGGGCCGCGATTGAAATGGTTCTTTTTCCTGGGCGACGCGGTCACTGGCTGGAGGACATCTATAATGGAGAAGATCGGCTTCATCGGTCTCGGGCGCATGGGCCGGCCGATGGCGGGCAACATGCAGCGCAAGGGCTTCCCGCTGATGGTATACGATGTCGTCGAGTCGCCGGTGGAGGCGCTCGTCGGACTCGGTGCCAGCGCCGCCGACAGCATCGCCGAGCTTGCCGGGGCGTGCACCACCATCATTACCGTGCTGCCGAGCCACATCGAAGTGGAGAGCGTGGTGCTCGGCGGGCACGGGCTCATCGCCCACGCGGCGCCCGGAACCCTGATCATGGACATGAGCACGGTGGAGCCGGCGAGCACCGACCGTCTCGCCGCGGCCCTCACCGATGCCGGAATGCGATTCGTGGACGCGCCCATCGGCAGGCTCGCGAGCCATGCCGATCGCGGCGAATCCCTGTTTATGGTCGGAGCCGAGGCCGAGGATTTCGAGCACGTGCGGCCCATGCTGGAGGCCATGGGCACGGACATTCATCACTGCGGCGGACCGGGCACCGGCATCCGTACCAAGCTGGTGAACAACTACCTCGCCATCACCTCGTGCCAGATGAATGCCGAGGCATTGGCGCTCGCGCAGCGCTTCGGCCTCGACTTGAACAAGACGCTGGACGTCATCCACGGCACCACCGCGACCAACGGCCAGCTCAAAGTCAACTACGCCACCAAGGTGCTCGCCGGGGATACCGAGCCCGGCTTCCAGATCGATTTGGCCCACAAGGATCTGTCGCTGGTGATGACCGCCGCCAATGCCGGACGGGTGCCCATGGCCATCGGCGCCGCCGCGCGCGAAAGCCTGAGCCTGGCCCGCGCCAGGGGCTGGGGGAGCAAGGATTTTTCCGCGCTCCTGGATGCGCTTTGCGAGGCGGCCGGCCTGGAAAAGGTCCGTTTCGAGCAGCGCACACCGTCGTAGGCCGGGCGGAGCCTTAGGTCGGGCCGGAGCGCAACGAAGCCCAAGCTGCGGCCCGGGGAGTCTCACCCCTGGGCGCGCAGCGCGCGCATGGCGTCGGCATAGGCGGCCGTGAACAGCCGGATATCGGTCCCCATGGTCACCAGATCGAACCCGAGCGCGAGCATTTCGCGCGCATAAGCCGGCGCCAGGCAGTGGATGCCGGCCTTGATACCGGCATCCCTGGCCGCCTCGAGAATGCGCTTGATGGCGTCCATGACCACCGGCTCCGTCTGGTCGAGCTTGGCTTCGTATCCGAGCGAAAGACCGAGATCGCTCGGTCCGATGTAGACACCGGTGAGGCCCCGGGTGCGCACGATTTCCGCTACGTTGGACAGCGCCTGGGCGGTCTCGATCATGGCCAGGCTGACGATGCTCTCGTTGGCCTGCTTGACGTAGGCCGGTCCGTGCAGCAGGCCCGCGCGCACCGGACCGAAGCTGCGCTCGCCGTCGGGGGCGTAGCGACAATATCGAACGAAGCGCTCGGCGTCCTGCGGCGTGTTGATCATCGGACAGATGATTCCGAGCGCGCCGGCATCCAGGAGCTTCATGATGATCCCCGGCTCGAGCCACGGGACTCGCGCCATGGGAGTCGCGTCGCATCCGGCAATTGCCTGGAGCATGGGCACGGCGCTCGAGTAGTCGTTGATGCCGTGCTGCAGATCGACAGTAATGGCGTCGAACCCCTGCCTTGAAACGATCTCGGCGGTGACCGTGCTCGGAATACCCAGCCAGGCATTGACCGCCGTAGCATTGCCGTCCCAGAGCGAGCGTAGCTTGTTGTGCATCGATTGCCTCCTCACGGCCGGACCGGCCGCACCAGCGGATTGTCTAATACGGAAGGCCCCGCCGAAAGGGGGCAGAGTAATCGTCGGGGATGTGACCCGTGGCGCAGCACTGACTATGCTTAAACAAGCATTATCCACAGCTTGGCATATCCTGCCGGAGGCCGCCTCGTGAAGAGAGATATGGAGCTAATCAGGATGGTGATGCTCGAGGCCGAGAAAAGTAAGGATCCTTACGAATTGATCGATCCGAAACTCGAAGGCCATAGCGAAACGGAAATTTCGTATCACATCGCGCTGCTGGACGACGCCGGGCTGCTGCACGGCCAGGATCGTTCGGCCATCGGCGTTTTCCGATGGTCGGCCGGCATGTTGACATGGGCCGGTCACGAGTTCGTGGAAGCAGTCAGGGACGACGATGTCTGGAAGGAAGCGCTCGCGATCACGGCTAAATCCGGCAATGGGACGGTTTTCGAGCTGCTGAACAAAGCACTCATAAGCGTGCTCGAGAAGCGGGCCGGCCTGGAGAAAAAATCCGCCTAGATTTCCAGCCGGTCAGCGGCGTCAGGCGTGGCGTCGAATGTCTCGTATCGAAAACTACCGTTACTCGCCGCGATCTTTTTTACCAGTCCCTGCATGACCTCGTGGCCCGCGCGTCGCGATTCCACGTGACCAAGGACGGGTTTGCCGAGCACCGCGAGGTCGCCCAGCGCGTCCAGCATCTTGTGGCGCACGAACTCGTCAGGATAACGAAGGCCACCGACGTTGAGCACCCCTGCATCATCGAGCACAACGGTGTTATCGAGCGACGCGCCGAGGCCGATTCCCAACGCCTTGGCGCGCTCCCTGTCTTTGAGAAATCCGAATGTGCGCGCTGGCGCCAGCTCACGTATGAAGCTCTGCGGGTTCACGTCAAGAGAAAGGGATTGATCTCCGATACGGCGATGGCTGAAGGCGATGGAGCAGGAAATCTTCAAGCCAGCGTACGGGGCTATGGAAGCGTACGTTTCGTCATCTCCGTAGAAGATTCGTTCGGTGATCACCATGAATTTCCTGGCGGCATCCTGCTCCTGGCTTCCGGCCGACTGCAGCGCGTCGACATAAACCTTAGCGCTGCCATCGCCAATCGGCAGCTCCGCAGCATC
>JBFICP010000132.1:0-9001 GCA_041581935.1 Gammaproteobacteria bacterium
CAACGGTAACACCGTTTTTCTCCATGATCGCTTTCGCGATGTCGACGAGCCCCTGTGTATGAGACATCTCGGGAGATCGTTTCAACGTGCAATTCAAAATGAGCGCACTGAGATCGGAGAAATCCCACCTGCTCGAGTCGCACATAGCGAGTTGCTTGTCTGAAAGTGTCATGGTGTCCCCTCCACTAGGTGGCGCGATGCCAGAATAATCCTTCGAATCAACCTTCCGGCTTGGTGACGGGCTTCAAGGCGTTGGAAAACGGCTCTTCGGGCACGGGCTTGTTTTCCTCACACTCACCCATTCTTCTTGTCGTTACTGCATACCAGTGCGAGAACGGTCCTGCGGTAAACCCGTGCAGAAGTATGCTCGATACAACCGTGACGATAATGACGGTGAAGATTTGTGCCTTGTGCGCGACGTCAGCACTTTCCAAAATCAGAAGCGCAAATAACACCGACGCGAGCCCACGAGGACCGAACCAGCCGAGAAACATCGAGCTTACCGGCCTGATGCCGGTGCCAAGCAGCGCTACCGATACCGGTAGCATACGAACCAGCGTAAGCGAAAGCAAAGCGAAGACAATGCTCGTGACACTGATGCCGGGGATCGCCATGGGGATCATGACGATTCCGAATGCCATGAAGGTCAGCAGAATCAGGATTTGACCTTCGCTCTCAGCGAACTCGTAAAGATACTTGCACTTGAAGGCCAGCGTGTTGCCGAAAACGAGCCCGCCGATAAAAGCCGCAACGAATCCGTTGCCGTGGAAGAGCTCGGCGAGCGCGTAGGCTCCAAATGCCAGGGCGAGCGCTATCAGCCCCTCGGCACTCTCGGACAACCAGCCTGTTCGATAGCAGAGCGCGACCAGCTTGGCGCCCACGAAGCCCACGACGACTCCGGCGACCGGGCCGAAGGTGATCTGCTTTAGGCCGAACGAAAGCCAGTACGACGCGTCGGCCGTGACCTGAGTGGCGCTTGCACACGCGGCCAGCACGAGCACGACAGAAAGCGCAATACCGTCGTTCAAGCCGCTCTCCACGTTGAGCGCCTGACGAATACGTACCGGGACCGCGGGATTTGCAACGACCGCCTGGCCAAGCGCCGCATCGGTTGGCGCGAGGATGGCCGCCAGCAGCGCCGCCTCCCAGACTGAAAAATCGGTAAACAGAATCATTGCGGCTAATGCGCCGAGGGCGATAGTAAGCGGCATGCCGATGACCAGCATGCGAACCGGAAGATTGTGGTCTCGACGCAGTGCGCGAAGGTCGATGCTCGCGGCATCGGAGAACAGCACGAGAATGAGCGTGACCTCGGCCAGTATGTGGAGACCCCGGTTCGATATGTGGAGCGTTATGAGTCCAGCCGCGGCCGGGCCGGCGATCAGCCCGAACGCGGCGAACAGCATCGGTCCGGTGAGCACGGTTCCATCGAGCCGGTGGCTGACGAGACCGAAAGCGAGAAAGGCGACGGCAGCGGTCAGGATCACCACAGGATCCACGCCACCTCTCCCCTGCCGTCACCGGTGCGTCGTGCCCGTAGGTCAGGAATCGAACTGCTCCGCGTAATCACGAAGGCGCCGCTTGAACGCTGGGCTCGCGAGTACATCGACGTTAACGACATGGGCGGGAGGTCGCCCGGCCATCATCGCATGCACCGCGGCAACATTCGCCGCGCCATTTCCCGCCATACACTGATCGGTCCAGCACAGCGCATGGGGCGAGAGAATCGCGTTGTCGAGTGAAAGGATGGGATCGTCGGGCTCCGGCGGCTCCTGCTCCAGTACGTCGAGCCCGGCGCCGGCAATACGTCCTTCCTGCAAGGCCTCGACCAGCGCCGCCTGATCGACGACCGGCCCCCTGGAGGTATTGATGAGAAACGCGCCCGGCTTCATGAGCTCGAGCATGGGCGCATCGACAATCCGGCGGGTCGTCTCGCTGAGTGGGCAGCTGACACTCAGGACGTCGGATTCGCGAAACAGATCCTCGAGCGATACCAGCGTGACGCCTAGCGCCGCCGCCATCGAAGCGTCGGCGTAAGGATCGTGGGCGATCAAGCGCATGTCGAATGGTTGTGCGAGCTTGAACACTTCGGTCCCGATATTTCCCATGCCGAGAGATCCCAGCGTGCGACCTACAAGCCCGAAGCCGTTGTACTGCGCCTTGCGCGCCCACCCGGACGGGCCCTCCCGTGCGATACGATCCTTGACCATGAGCCGCGTGGTCAGGGCGAGCATCAAGGTGATAATGCTGGCCGCGACGGGACGCCGCACACCGTCGGGAGTAATGGCGATCGCTACGTCGTTGTTCGTGCAGGCTGCCACATCGATGCGGTCATATCCCACACCGAAGCGCGCCACCAGCGATAGACGGCCGCGTGGCGCAAAGGACGATTTCGTGACCGCTTCCAGCATGAGAACGACGGCATCCAGATCCGCGATCGCTTTGGATTCGAGCTCAGGCGTCTCGGGTAAGCTCACGCAATCGATGCGGGGATCGTCATCGAGCGGAGAGAGATCGAAATCAGGGATAATCAATTTGCCGCCGGCTGTGCGAATACCCTGACTGATGCCAACCCGAAAAGGTCTCATGGGGCCGTCTCATTCGCAGGCTGCGCGAAGCGCAGCGAGCCGGGATTTCAAGACTTCGGTATAGAGCTGGGTATCGGTGCCGATCGCGATAAAATCGTGTCCGCGTGCGAAAAGCTTCGCACCCTCTTCGGCGGTCTCGGCCATGCGACCGAGCGACTTGCCGTGATGAGTTGCCGCCGCGGCGATACGATCCACGGCGGCAATATAGTCCGGATTATCGAACTCGCCCGGAATTCCGAGACTCGTGCTCAAATCCAGATGCCCGATCCACAGCCCGTCGATTCCATCGACCGCGGCGATGTCGTCGGCGTTTTCGGCGCCATCTCGAGTTTCGACCAGAGCGAAAAGCACGCTGCGACGATTCGCCTCGGCGAGCTTCTCGGCAACCGGACCGCTCGTGTAGCCGTCATGGGCGATTCCGAGCGCCACTCCGCGCGCGCCCATCGGCGCATATTTGGCGCACTGGACGATGCGTTGCGCTTCCTCGCCCGAACCGACCATCGGTAGTATTAACCCTTCGGCGCCGGCGTCGAGCGCTCGCGCGATGTTCTCGTAGGAACGGCCCGGCGGCCGAACCAGCGCCGGTATCGACGCCGCCTGGAGAAACTGAAGCGTGCTCTTGAGCGTGTCGATACCAAGCCCGCTGTGCTCGGTATCGAGAAAAACGAACTCGCTGCCACCGGCCGCAAGCAGGTGTCCGATCCCGGGTACCGCGAATTCCCACACCAGGGTGCCGGATTTGAGGCGCTTGTGTTGCACCATGTCGCGTAACGTCCATCGGCTCATGTAAAGGCTCCCTGATCGCGTGCAAAAGCGCCGTGGCCGGTTCCGCGGGGAGTATGCTACGCGTCATGCGACCGGGCAAATACACGTATACTCGGCGAGCGTGAAGCTCAACCGACGACAATTTTTGAATTACAGCAGCATGCTCGCGCTTTCGCCCGTGCTGCTCGCGCCTGGACGCGCTGCCCATGGCGCGACCATCGAGCGCCGACTGACGGCGGCAGCGGCAGAGATTCCGCTGCTCGGTGCGGGTGCCCCATCGACCGACGTGCTCGCCTACGATGCACGCGTGCCCGGCCCCACCTTCCGCCTGCGTCCGGGCGAATTATTCGACCTCGCATTCAGTAACGGGCTCGATCGCCCGACGACGGTGCATTGGCATGGATTGCGGGTTCCCAATGCAATGGACGGTGTACCGGTTCTCACGCAAGCCCCCGTGGCCCCTGGAGGGCAATTTCGATACGCCTTCGAGGCACGAAACCCCGGCACGTTCTGGTACCACCCGCATTTTCAGAGCGCCGAGCAGCTCGACAGGGGGCTGCACGGCGTCATCATCGTCGAGGACCCCAAGCCGCCCGCCGCCGACCGCGAAATCCTGTGGGTGCTGGATGACTGGCGACTGGATGGCAGGGGTCAGATCATCGGTGATTTCGGTGATCTTCACGACGCCAGCCATCAAGGCCGGTTCGGCAATACCGCCTCGGTCAACGGTCGCCTACCGGATGACCTCCACGTGCGCTCCGGTGAACGGGTTCGACTGCGGCTGGTGAACGTGGCCAATGCATGGATCTTCGGGCTCGATTTCGTCGGCCACTCTCCGCAGGTTATCGCTTACGACGGTCATGCCGTCGAACCGCATGAGCCGCCTGGAGGAATTGTCGTCATCGGTCCCGCGCAACGGGTCGACCTCTTGCTGGACTTCAACGCCGATCCCGGTCAGCGCTTCGAGATCCTGGATCGCTACTATCCGCGCGAAGCGTTCAAGCTTCTCGAGATCGTTTACGGGGAAACGCGCCTGCGGGCCAAGCCGTTGACGGACGGCCTGGCGCTCCCGGCACCCGAGCTACCGAGGCCCGACCTGCGCTCCGCGCGGCGTCACGAGATCGTATTTTCCGGTGGTGCCATGGGCGGGCTTCGCAGCGCACTTTACCGTGGGCAGGAGACCGGCATTCGGGAGCTGGCCGGAGCCGGCAAAGTGTGGGCCGTCAACGGCGTCGTCGCCAGCAGGCACGACGAGCCGCCCGTCTTGCAGCTCGACCTCGGACGCTCCTACATCATCGAATTTTTCAACGACACGGCATTCGCGCACCCGATACACCTGCACGGCCATCCAATGCGGATTCTCGAGGTCGATGGCAAAAAGCCGTTACGTGACGTGTGGCGCGATACGCTGCTCCTCGAGGGGCGGTCGCGGGGCACGGTGGCAGTGGTGGCGGACAACCCCGGGCGCTGGATGCTGCACTGTCACATTCCGGAGCATCAGGAAGCGGGAATGATGGCGGTCGTCGATGTCGGCTGAGGCCGCGAAATATTCCTGGGAACGAAAATGCATCCCCGGAAACGCCGAGCGCCTCATTAAGAGGCGCTCGGCGTGCGTACCTGAAAAGCGGGGCGACTGGCTCAGGTCGATTCCTTGAGCCTCAACAAAGCCAGTCTGTCCTGCTTGTCCTTGAGGAGTTGACGCATGTAGGAGACCGCGTGGCGCGAACGCCGATCCTGGTGCTGAGCCACCTGGGTGATCTGATCTCCGAGCTTGTCGATTTCTTCTCTGAGACGATCTTCCGTCCAACGTATGTAATTCAACATGGTGCCACCCTGTTCAGAATCTCAAAGACTCCTGATCAGGCTTAGCAGCTGGGAATCCGAATTCTACGGATCGGGGGACGAACGGTCGTCTGGAACCGACAGACGGTAGGTTCAAATACCGGACCGTCAAATTCTTGTCGTGCTGAGCGCCTCGAGACAGCAGGGTCTACCTTGAGGGTGACCATGCCAGGCCCTATGCTCGATGAGGGTCGCCCGCAGGTGGCCACACGTCGGTAGAGGAGTTACGCCGTGGGCCAGTGCCACGTCATGGTCACCCGCCATTCGGCCTTTTATACCCCGTTGCTCGTCACCATAGGAGGCGGCTTTCTGGCGGTCGAAGGCATCGAGGCCGAGTTTTCCGTCGCAGCCACCGCGAGAGATGTGCTCGCCGGAATCCATGGCGGAAACGTTCACGTGGCGCAATCCGCCGTCTCCGCAAACTTCGGCGCGCTCGAGCGCGGCAAGCGATCGCCGTTGGTGCACTTCGCCCAGCTCAACGAACGCGACGGCTTCATGCTCGTCGGCCGCGCTCCGGACGATGCATTCTCCTGGAACAAGCTCGTGGGCAAGAAAGTCATCGTGGATCACGGTCGACAACCGCTGGCGATGTTCAAGTACGCGTTACACAAGGAGGGCGTCGAATTCGATGCCATCGATGCCGTTGACGCAGGCAACCCGGAGGCTATGGAGCAAGCTTTTCGCGCCGGCCAAGGCGATTACGTGCACCTCCAGGGACCAACGGCGCAGCAGCTTGCCTCGGATGGAGTCGGACATGTGGTCGCCTGGCCGGGGAAATCCATCGGCCCGGTGGCCTTCAGCAGCCTCGCGGCATCACGCAAGTGGCTTGCGAGCGACGATGCCGCCATCTTCATGCGAGCCTACCGCCGCGCGCGCGAATTCGCCATCGAAATGGATCCCGATGAGGTCGCCTCGGTGATCGGGCGCTTTTTCAACGAGGTCGATCGGGACGCTCTGATCAAGGCCGTCGAGACCTACCAGGAGCTCGGCTGCTGGAGCCCGGGCGTGCGTATCACGCCTGAAGCCTTCGACAACACCCTCGATGTATTCGAGCGCAGCGGACACATCACCAAACGCCACGCCTATGAGCAGGTCGTCGCCCCGCCACCCGGCGAAGATTGAATATCGTCGCATCTGCGCGAGGCGTGGTTAAAATGGCAGCGGGTTAAGATAGTGACGGCCCCTGCCTACCTCGCGCAGCTTGTCGAACAGCAGCTGGTAGTCTGCATCGCTGTTGGCGTAGTCGATGGACGCGGCATTGATGATGACGATCGGTGAGGCTTCATAGTGATAAAAAAACCGCGTGTAGGCGCTCACGAGCCTCTGCAGATAGTGCGTGTCGATGCTTCGCTCATATCCGATCCCGCGATTCGCGATGCGCTCGCGTAATACGTTGACCGGGGCCTGCAGGTAAATCACCAGATCCGGTTGCAGCGGCTCACCCACCACCTGCGTATACACCTGCTGGTAGAGCGCAAGCTCGTCCGCCTCAAGCGTCAACTCTGCGAAAATCCGATCCTTGTCCATCAGATAGTCGGCAACGCGCACCCGGCTGAACAAATCCGATTGACGCAGTCCCTCGATCTGGCGCGCCCTCTGGAGCAGAAAGTAGAGCTGAGTCGAGAGCGCGTGCGCGCGCGGATTCTCGTAGTAGCGCGCGAGGAACGGATTCTGCTCGGGTTCCTCGAGCAGCAGCTCGGCGGCGAAACTCTCGGCAAGCCGGCGCGCGAGTGTCGTCTTGCCGACGCCGATGGGGCCCTCGACGACGATGTACTTGAAGTCGCTCAACGCCATCGGTTCAAAGCACTTCCCTGATATCGTCGACGCGACGGAGATCCGCTTCGGATACGCCGGCGAGCAGAGTCGAAACGGCGCCAACTCCCGGAACGTCGAGGTCGTTCGCCACATCGAAGAGCGGCCTGAGAACGAAGGCCCGTTCCCGGATGCGCGGATGGGGGATCGTCAGGCGTTCGTCCTTGACAACGTGTTCGCCGTAGACGAGCAGATCGAGGTCGATGGTGCGCGGCTGCCAGCGCTCGGATCCACGAATGCGACCGCGAGCGACCTCGATGGCAAGCAACGCGTCGAGCAGTGCGTGGGGCTCGAGGTGCGTCTCGATAACGGCAACGCCATTCACGAAATCCGGTTGGCGCCCGGGCCCGACCGCCGGGTTCCTATAGAGCGGCGAGCGCGCCACCAGGCGAGTGCTCGGCAACGCGGCCAACGCATCGCACGCGCGGCGCACCTGCTCGATCGGGCGCCCGAGATTACTGCCGATTCCGATGTAGGCAGTGCTCGATGTCATGGCGTCGACCCGCACGGCCGCCACCGTCATGCTTGGGCCTGAGATTGGCGTCGCCGCCCGCGGCGCCTCCGGCGCCGGCGCCTGCTCGTCCCGGCCAACGCAGACTTTTGGTCCGAGTCGTCCATTTCCTGAAACTTCGTCCACCACTCGGCTGCTTCGGCAACGTCTTCACCCGCTTCGGCGCGCAGCACCAGAAAATCGTAAGCCGCGCGAAATCGGGGGCGCGACGGCAATTGTATCGCACGTTTTCCGCGACGCTGCTCGAGGCGCGGCTGCAGGCTCCATATCTCGCGCGCCGCGAGTGAAAAGCGTCTCGGCACCGAAACCTGAGACACCTGGCGCGCGAGCACGTCCATGCCGGCGGCATCCATCGCCTGCACCGGCGTGAGACCTCGATCCGTGTGCGCAATCGTATCCTCGTATACGGCAGGCCAAAGCAGCACCGCGAACAGAAACGCGGGAGTGACGGGTTTGTCCTCCTGGATGCGGCGGTCGGTGTTCGCCAGGCCCTGGACAACGAGCCGGCAGGGTGGGCTCAGTGGATCCTCGGCGAGGCGCCCGGCTGTTTCCGCAAACAGATACTTGAACAGATCAAAATGATTGAGAAGCTCGAAGCTCTGAACCGCCGCTCCGCCAAGGAACAGCTTGAGCACCTCTTCATAGAGGCGCGCCGCGGGGATCTCCGCCAGCATCGGAGCGCACTCGGGTATTGCCGCCGCAGTCTCGTCGCCCAGGCGGAATCCGAGCTTCGCGGCAAACCGCACGGCGCGCAGCATGCGCACCGGATCCTCCCGGTAGCGGCGCTCCGGATCGCCGATGATGCGCAGAATGCCGGCTTCCAGATCCGCCATGCCGCCTGTGAAATCCAGCACGGAGAAATCGCGGATGTCGTAGTAAAGACTGTTGACGGAAAAGTCCCGCCGCCAGACATCGTCTTCAACCGTAGTGCCGTAGACATTGTCACGCACGATCCGGCCGTTGACACTGTGATGGTCGTTCTCGGCTGACTCATCCACGGCGCCGCGAAAGGTCGCGACCTCGATGACTTCCGGGCCGAAGCGCACGTGCGCAAGCCGGAAACGCCGGCCGATGAGCCGTGCGCTACGAAACAGCCGCTTGACCTCCTCGGGCTCGGCGTCGGTAACGACATCGAAGTCCTTCGGCTCGCGGCCGAGCAGCAGATCGCGCACGCCGCCGCCCACGAGGTAGGCTTCGAAGCCGGCCTTTTTCAATGTGTAGAGGACCTTGAGGGTGCCGCCACTGATATCGGCCCGCGATATCGAGTGTTCGGCTCTCGGTATGCGAATGACCTGGGAGATAGTGTCTGAATCCTTTGCCACCGGGTATGACCGGCGCTGTTGAGCGTGCTAATCGGCGGCGTATAATACCACCGCGCCGGGTACGGCACAGCTTTCCCGAAACTGCGCTCCCTTCGTCTAGCGGTCCAGGATACCGCCCTCTCACGGCGGGGACAGGGGTTCGATTCCCCTAGGGAGCGCCA
>JBFICP010000133.1:0-8987 GCA_041581935.1 Gammaproteobacteria bacterium
ACGCGCAGGTTCTGGCCGAGGCGATGCATGATCCGCGCAACGAGCGGCCCCGTGCTTGACCGAAACCGGGGAGACCGATCCATGATCGACGTCGATACATGACCGGCGCATGGATCGCGCCTGCGCGAGCTTAATCCGGAGTTTCTGCACTGTGTGGTATCTACCTGTTGCCTTGTGTGCGACGCTTCACATTCGTGGCGAACAGCGACCACGGTTTCGATGAGACCCTAATCACAGTTTACGGTTAACCAGGAGGGAACATTCGTGGACAAGCAGATATTCGACAAAGGACTTGCCGCCCGTAAAGCGGTGCTCGGCGATGCGTATGTCGAGCGGGCCCTGGAAGCGGCCGACGACTTCAACCGGGAGTTCCAGGAGCTCGTGACGGAGTACTGCTGGGGTGTGGCATGGGGCGACGACACCCTGGACTTTCGGCAACGCAGCCTGCTCAACCTCGGCATGATTGCGGCACTGAACCGCATGCACGAATGGGAGCTCCATTTTCGCGGTGCCATCAAGAACGGCTGGACCCGCGACGAGCTCAAGCGCGTCCTCATTCAGATCGCCATCTATTGCGGAATTCCGACCGGCGTCGAATGTTTTCGCATCGCCAGGAAAGTCTGGGCCGAGCTGGAAGCGGAGAATGCCTGAGCGGTCCGCGGATCTGCCGGCGCGCATGCGCGCCGTTCATCTCACCGGTCACGGTGGCCTCGAAAAGCTCGAGTACCGCACCGATGTCGCAACGCCGGTGCCATCGGGTGGTGAGGTGCTGATTCGCGTCGGCGCCTGCGGCATGAACAACACCGATATCAATACCCGCACCGCCTGGTACAGCAAATCCGTGACCCAGGCAACGGACGCCGGCGGTGCCGCCGGATTCGGCCAGGCGAGAAGCGACGATTCCACCTGGGGCGGCAGCGGCGTCGAATTTCCGCGCATTCAGGGTGCCGATGTGGCCGGCACCATCGTCGCCGTCGGCCCGGGCGTATCGCACGCGCGCATCGGCGAGCGCGTGCTCGTGGATCCCTGGATTCGCGATGCCGACGATCCCGGAAACCGCAGTCTGGCCGGTTACCTGGGCAGCGAGCGCGACGGCGGGTATGCGCAGTTCACCACCGTGCCGGCGGTTAACGCCCTGCCGATCCGATCGCGCTATTCCGATGCGGAGCTGGCCACCTTCCCCTGCTCGTATTCCACCGGCGAATACATGCTCTGCCGGGCCCGGCTCGCCGAGGGCGAGCGGTTGCTCGTCACCGGGGCATCGGGCGGCGTGGGCTCGGCGCTGGTGCAGCTCGCAAAACGCCGCGGGGCATACGTCGTCGCCGTTGCCGCGGCGCCCAAGCGCGAAGCCGTCGAGGCACTCGGTGCCGATGGCGTCATCGCGAGAGACGTGGAAGATTTCCAGGCCGCGGCACGTGCCGCGGCACCGCACGGCGAGGTCGATGTGGTTGCCGACCTGGTCGGCGGTTCCGGCTTTCCCGACTTGCTGGAAGTTCTGGCCCGGGGCGGGCGCTACGTGACCGCCGGCGCGATTGCGGGTCCGGTTGTGGAGCTCGATCTGCGCACGCTCTATTTGAAAGATCTCGAGCTTCTAGGCACCACCGTCATGCCGACGGGAATATTCGCCTCCCTGGTTGGCTACATCGAGCGCGAGGAAATCCGACCGCTGCTGGCAGAGACGTTCCCCCTCGAGAAGCTCGCCGAGGCCCAGAGCGCGTTTCTGAAAAAGCACCACGTCGGCAATTTCGTGATCACGATGGAATGACTGTGCCGTGGGAATTCATTCACCAGGCGCCCGCGTAGCCGCGACTGCGTCGAAGCACGTCGATGAGTGAAACGGCGATGCGCATCACCGCCATCCGTGTCTACCGCCTCGAGCTGCCGCTCGCCGGCGCCGGATACACCTTTGCCCGGGGCAAGAAAATCACCGCGGTCGACACCACGCTCGTGCGCGTGGACACCGATACGGAATTCAGTGGCTGGGGCGAGGCCTGTCCGCTCGGCCGCACCTACCTTCCCTCTTATCCGGAGGGCATTCGCGCCGGAATCGGTGTGCTCGCTCCGCACTTGCTCGATCGGGATCCCGTACACATCGGCGCCGTAAACCGTGTCATGGACCAGGCCCTCGAGGGGCATGCCTACGTAAAGTCGGCAATCGACGTCGCCTGTCACGACATCCTCGGAAAAGTGTCGGGGTTGTCCGTGCACGCGCTTCTCGGCGGCCGTCAGCACCACGGCTTGCCGATGTATTTTTCCCTGACCCAGGACGATCCCGATGCCATGCGCGCGGCGGCCGAGCGCTGCTGGTCGCAGGGCTACGCGCACGTGCAGCTCAAAGTGGGTGGCGACCCGGCGGCGGACATCGCGCGCATCCGCGCCGTGGTCGAGGGCAAGGGCGAGGAGAACCTGGTCATCTGCGACGCGAACCGAGGTTGGCGGCGCGACGAAGCGATCCGTGTTGCCGCCGCCACGCGCGATCTCGACTACATACTCGAGCAGCCCTGCGATCGCTACGACGATTGCCTGTCGGTACGTCGTCGCGCGACGCAGGCGTTCAAGCTCGATGAATCGCTGCGTTGTGCAGAGGATTTGATGCGCGCGCACCGCGATGATGCCATGGACGTCGCCTGCATCAAGATATCGAAGATGGGCGGGCTCACCAAGGCACGTTTCGCCAGGGATTTCTGCGCGGCGGCCGGCATCCCCATGTGTGTCGAGGACGTCTGGGGTGGGGACGTGGTGACCGCGGCGCTCGCGCACCTTGCCGTCTCGACGCCGCCGGAAACATTTCTCAACACGACCGATTTGCACAACTACAATACGCTGCACTTCGCCGCCGGGGCGCCTTACGCCGAGGCTGGTCGGTTGTACGTATCGGACGCACCGGGTCTCGGCGTCACACCGGATGAAGACGTGCTCGGCGATCCGGTCGCCGTGTATGCACGCTGATGCGATAAAGATCGCTCGCATCGTCGGTCCATCAGGCGACCCTGCTCCGCGACAAGCCTTACCGGCTCTCGGGCGGCGGCTGCTGTTCGAAGCGCTCGATTCCACCATTGCTCGGGTGGAGACCGATGCCGGCCTCGACGGCATCGGCGAGGGCTGTGCCTGGGGATCGACCGATCTGCCCGCATACGCCCGGAGGGCGCGCGCGCCGGAAGGGCCCGGCCTCGGTGTTAGTCCACGGGCCGGGTTCCTGGGGGATCGCGTCGCCCGATACCCGTGAGCGCCACGCACGCGGCCAGCAGCCTGCCATCGATTACCGCGAGACCCAATCCGATGAGGGCCATTCCTGCGAGCTGCGCGCTCGCCAGGGTTTCGCCGAGAATGGTCGTGCCGAGCACAAGCGCGCTCACGGGAATCAGCAGCGTGACGAGGGAAAGATTGGTCGCGCCCGAGCGCGCCAGAATGCGAAAGTAGATGAGGTAAGCGAGCGCCGTACTCAGCACCGCCAGTGCCAGCACCGCCGCCCAGGTCAACGGCGAAGGCGCCGGCAGGCGCAGGGGCGCGTCCACCAGCAGGACCACCGGAAACAGGATGAGCGAAGATGCGGTCAGCTGACCGGCTGCGGTGACGAGCAGTGGTGTTCCCTTGAAGCGGCGCCCGAAGATCCCGGCCAGCGCATAGCTCATGGCCGCGGCGAGCACCGCCAGCTGGGCGAGCACGTCGAGGCCGAAGCCCGCGAGCGCCGCCGGGCCAATCATGACGGCCACGCCGGCGAGGCCGCAGACGACCCCCAGGAGCCGCGCCGGCGTAATGCGTTCATCAAGGGTCAGCCAATGCGCGAGCAGTACGGTGAAAAGCGGCATGGTGGCGTTGAGGATGGAGGCGAGCCCGCTGCCGATACGCGTCTGTCCCCAGACGATGAGCGCGAACGGTACGGCATTGTTGAGCATCCCCATGGCCACGAATGCCAGGCACAGCGACGCGCTCAACTGCAGCCGCCGGCCGCTGAGCGCGATCACCGTCCACAGCACCGCGGCTGCGACGGCGACCCGCCCGAGCACTACGGTCAAGGGCGGGAGCTCGGCGAGCGCGAGCGCGTTGAAAAAAAACGACCCGCCCCAAAGCACCGACAGCGTCACCAGCAGCAGCCACTCGCCGAGCCCCATGTTTTTCGCGTCCATACGCAAGCCTCCCGCCAGCGAGCCGCGAGTATTCCCGCCGCCCGTGTCAGGCCACAACCCGGTTCTTGCGCGTTCTCAAGATCGACCCGGCGCGCATTCTCGCTTCGCACAGCGAAATTGCCGGGAAATCGTAAGCGGAGGTTCGCCAGTGCAGGGATCTCCCCGGTTGCCCGCTATCGCCCGGTCATCGCGGAGGTCACGGCGTCCGCGAGCAGCCGAGAATCGAACCGTAATCCCGCGGTGCTCGTTTTCTCAACGAGGCGCCCATACAATGACCGCCAACTTGCCCATGAGCCGCAAAACGGTTCCGGGGAAACCGTACAGGGGCACCGGTAGTCGATATTTCTTCCGAGGCTGTCAGGATGCAGAACCATCGAGGAGCACGCATCATGAGTATCAGGAATCTGCTCGTCGCCTGCGCGGCGTTTGCCGGTTTGTTGCTGACCACCGGTGTCGCCGCGGCTGCCGAGTTCGTAACCATCGGCACCGGCGGAGTGACCGGCGTCTATTATCCGACGGGAGGGGCGATCTGCCGGCTGGTCAACAAGGGCAAGAAGGAGCACGGCGTTCGGTGCACGGTGGAGTCTACGAGCGGATCTGTCTTCAACATCAACACGATTCGGGCGGGCGAGCTCGACATGGGCATTGCTCAGTCCGACTGGCAGTATCATGCCTACAACGGCACCGGTGAGAAATCATTTATCGAGGCCGGGCCGTTTAAAGAGCTGCGCGCGATTTTCTCTTCACATTCCGAGCCCGTGACCATCATTGCGCGCGCAGATGCGGGCATCAAGCACGTCGACGAGCTGGTGGGTAAGCGCGTCAACATCGGCAACCCCGGCTCCGGCACCGAGGCCACATGGGCGCTTATGTGGAAAGCCATGGGACATGCCGATGCCAAGGCCGATTTGAAGCTGGCCGCGCAGCTGAAGTCGGCGGAAACTCCGCAAGCGCTTTGTGACAACAAGATCGACGCGTTGTTCTTCCTGGTCGGGCATCCAAACGGGCTATCGAAGGAAGCCACGACGACCTGCGACGCGGTCATTGTCGAGGTGTCCGGTCCGGCAATCGACGAGCTGGTGAATGCACATTCTTTTTATCGATACGCGAAGATCCCCGGCGGCATGTACCGGGGTAATCCGAACGACATCAAGGTCTTCGGCGTTGGCGCAACCTTCGTGACCTCGACGAGAACGTCCGCAGACACGATTTACGTCGTAACAAAAGCCGTATTCGATAATTTCGACGCGTTCAAGAATCTGCATCCAGCCTTCGTAAACTTGAAGGAGAGCGAAATGATCAAGGATGCGCTCTCTGCTCCTCTGCACGAAGGGGCGATGAGGTATTACAAGGAGCGGGGCTGGATGTAGCCCGTGGCGCGAAGCGGGAAGGATTTTTCGCCCGCATCATTCACCTCGGCGTCGAGCATCCACCGCTCGGCGCACCGGGCTCCGTGGTAACGACCCGCGAGCTCGCCTCACAGATAAAGGAGCGTGAGCTCGCGTTCGATCACGTGGTGGTCGCGTCCGGCAGCGCGCTCACTCACGTACGGCTGCTCGTGGGGCTGCGCGCGCTCGACGATGAGGTGCCGGCCCGGGCATCTGCATGCGGCGCGCGGCGCGGCTCGGGGCGCTGATCCTCGATCCGATGTATACCGCCAAGACCATGGCCGGACCGATAGCGCTTGCCCGCGAAGGCCGGTTCACGCCCGGGGCCCGGGTGCTGCTCGTGCACGCCGGTGGCGGTCCGGCGTTGTTCGGTTACGAGCGCACGCTCACGAAGCATCTGCAGACGCTCGACGCCACCGCGTAGAGTGGGCTGTCGAGTAGCGACTCGCCATTGTCGCCGTCGCGCGGGCCGTGGTAAGTAGTGGTGCAATTGCCGCACCTGCATTTTGGAGGATCGCACGCATGCCACAGCCCCTACCCGAGCGCGCCAGCGCGGTCGTCATCGGCGGCGGCGTAACCGGCGCGAGCGTCGCCTACCATCTGGCCAAGCTCGGTTGGAGTGATGTCGTATTGCTCGAGCGCCGGCAGTTCGCCTGCGGCACCAGCTGGCATGCAGCCGGGCTGGTGGGAACCATGCGCGCCAACGAAAGTCACGCGAAGCTGTGCGAGTATTCCATGCGCCTTATCAACGAGCTCGAGGAGGAGACTGGACAGGCCACGGGCTTCCGGCAGGTGGGAAGCCTCAGTATCGCCCACAGCGAAGCGCGATTCGATGAGCTGAAACGGGTTGCGGCGATGAACAACGCCTTCGGCGTAACGCGGGTCGAGATCGTTACCGTGGACGAGATGCGACACTTGTATCCGCTGCTAGAGACTCAAGGGCTCATCGGGGGAAGCTGGGTAGCCCAGGATGGGCATGCGAGTCCCGTCGACGTGGTCGCGGCCTTCATCAAAGGCGCACGGCAGCGCGGCGCCGCTTGCATCGAAGGCGTCAAGGTAATCGATATCCATCGTCGCAACGGACGCGTCGCCGGCGTTGCAACCGATCACGGTGAAATTAAGGCCGAGTTCGTGGTCAATGCCGCCGGATTGTGGTCGCGCGATCTCGGCCGTCTCGCCGGAGTCAATGTTCCGCTGCATGCGTGTGAGCATTACTACGCGCATACCGAGAAGCTCGCCGATTTGCCGCCGGATCTGCCGGTGATGCGGGATCACGACAAGTGTGCGTATTACCGAGAGGATGCCGGGAGTCTCCTCGTCGGCGCCTTCGAGCCAAACGCGCGCGCGCTTCCGATGGAGGAAATCCCGGAGGACTTTTGCTTCGACGAGCTGCCCGGACACGTCGAAGAGCAGCTGATGCCCGTGCTGGAAAATGCCATGATTCGTGTGCCGATGCTTCAGGACGTCGGCTGGCGGAGCTTTTTCTGCGGACCCGAGAGCTTCACGCCGGACGATCAGTTTCATGTTGGAGAAGCGCCCGAGCTCGGCAACTTTTACGTTGCATGCGGTCTGAACTCGGTTGGAATACAGACCTCGGGTGGCATCGGCAAGGCTTGCGCGGAATGGATGCACGCCGGACACCCCCCTCTCGACCTGTGGGGCAATGACATTCGGCGTACCTATTCATTTCAGGGAACGGGACGTTATTTGCGAGAACGGGTATCCGAGACCCTGGGACTGTTGTATGCCAATCACTATCCTTTTCGCCAGTACGAGAGTGCGCGTAACGTGCGTCACTCTCCAATTCACGAGCGTCTCATAGAGCAGAATGCCTGCTTCGGGGAAGCGGCCGGTTGGGAAAGGCCCAACTGGTTTGCGCCAACGGGCATCGAGCCCCGCTACGAATACAGTTTCGGAAAGCAAAACTGGTTCGCGTACTCGGCCGCCGAGCATCGCGCGGCAAGGGAGAAGGTCGCGATTTTCGATCAATCGAGTTTTTCCAAGTACCTGATCCAAGGCAGGGATGCCTGCAAGATTTTGCAACGCATCTGCACCGCCGACGTGGATGTCGCACTCGGGCGAATCGTCTACACGCACTGGCTAAACGAGCGGGGCGGCATCGAGGCGGATTTGACGGTCACGCGGCTTGCCGAGGATCGATACCTGGTCGTGAGCGGTGCGGCGGTCACGAATCGCGATCTCGATTGGCTGTCGCGCCATGTGCCGGAGGACGCACATTGCTTCTGCACGGACGTCACCGCCGGCTGGTCTGTTTTTGGTGTCATGGGACCCGAGAGCCGCGCACTTCTCGAACGGGTGATGGCCACCGATCTGTCCAATGCGGCCTTTCCGTTCGGGACGACGCAGCAGGTGGAGATCGGGTGTGTCGTCGCCAGGGCTTTTCGCGTGTCTTACGTGGGTGAGCTCGGGTGGGAGCTCTATGTCTCATCGGATCAGGCGAGACACGCCTACGACGTGCTACTCGAAGCCGGTTCCGGGCATGGGCTCGTCCCCGCCGGAATGCATGCGCTCGATTCGTGCCGAATCGAAAAGAAGTTCGTGCACTTCGGCCATGACGTTGGCGACGAAGACACTCCGATGGAAGCCGGGATGCGTTTCGTATGTAGCTTTGACAAGCCGATTCAATTCATCGGTCGCGATGCCGTGCTGGCGCAGATCGACGGCGGCGCGCCCCAGAAGAAGCGCCTGGTGCAATTCCTGCTCGCAGACCCCGATGCCATGCTCTATCATCACGAGCCGATTCTGCGCGACGGTGTCACCGTTGGCTTTCTGACCTCGGGCAACTACGGACATACGCTCGGCGGGTCCGTGGGGCTCGGCTACGTGCGATGCGAGGACGGCGTCGACGCCGAGTACCTCGATTCAGGCAACTGGCAAATCGATGTCGCCGGTGTGCCGGTTACCGCCAGGGCCAGTTTGCGGGCGCTTTACGATCCCAAAGGCGAACGCGCCCGATCGTAGGGGGCGCGCGTTAATTATTCAGTGAGAGGACGCTCATGAAGATAAAAGGTCTGCACCATAACGCTTACCGGTGTCGTGATTCCGAAGAAACTCGGAAGTTCTATGAGGATTTCCTCGGTCTCCCTCTCGCCAACGCATTCGAGATCAAGGAAACAAAGAGCGGGCGCAAAACCAGCGTCCTGCACTCGTTCTACCAGATGGATGACGGATCGTTTCTGGCATTTTTTGAAGCGCCGGATCAACCGTTCGAATTCAAGGACCAGCACGATTACGATCTACATATCGCGCTGGAGGTCGACAATGATGTCCTGCACGAGATGTTTGCCAAGGGCAAGAATGCTGGAATCGAAACGCGGGGAATTTCCGATCACGGTTTTCTGCACTCGATCTACTTCAGGGATCCCAACGGCTACGTTATCGAGCTGGCGGCACGAACCGGCGAAGGAGAGGAGCAGAGTCTCGAGGACGCGAGCCGGGCGGCGCATCAGGC
>JBFICP010000134.1:0-8806 GCA_041581935.1 Gammaproteobacteria bacterium
AAAAAGATATCGCAGTAGCGCAGCGCAAGCCCCTGGCTTTTTCCGAGCCACGCACGTGTCTGCGCGCGCCACTCAGACAGGGTCTTTCGCCATACTGGGTTTATCGCCATGACGTTGCCATGGCAATACTCGAACCCGATTTCGGCGAGCGCGTCGGTGACGCGCTCGGCAAGCTCGATGAACCAGCCGTCGATGCGAGCGTGCTCCGTCACCGGATAGTCCTCGATCACGAACCCGTTGTCCTGATCCGGATACAGGAAACTTTCGCCGCGGCCACCCGAACCCATGATCACGACATCGAAATCCGCCGGCGGATCTCCCCTCCCAGCCTCGGCGATCTCCCGCAGGCTCAGGCGTACGACGCGCTGATAGAGGTCGAGGTTTATGCGACTCAGAAACGCCTGGATCTCGGGACCCGGCAAAGCATCGTCCATGAGCTCGAGGGCCACCTGAATTTGCGCATCCTTTGTCGTCTTCATGCCCTGCAGGCTGTCGTCGTGGGTGAGTCGATCGACATGGTCCATCATACGCGTCGCCGCGACCGCCATGGCCCGATGCAGCCTCAGCATGCCGATGACCTTGTCGCGTTCGTCCACCACCGGCATGTGGCGCAACCCGTGTCGACGCATGCGCGCAATGGCGTGATAGAGATAATCTTTTCGCGAGATAGTCTCGACTGGAGAGCTCATGATCGTTTCAATTGGCAAGTGGTCGCGACCTTTGCAGGCGATGCGTCGACTGATGTCCTGCTCGGTCACGATCCCGACCGTCCGGCCATCTTTGTCTGCGACAATGACTTCCGAAGCACCCGTGCGCACGATACGAGAAACGACGTCACGGCAAATATCGGTACTGGCGACTACCGGTGGAGGCGGATCCATGTGGTCGTCTACCAGGTGGGTGAATACGGCTGTTTGTGTGAGCATGCCTCGAGCGCAGTCCACTCGCGCCAAGCAGGCAGGCTACTCGCGCGCGATCGGATTCTCCGTAAACAAATAGTCTTTCAACTCTTCAGTCAGGCATCTGCAACAATAGCGCCGATGCCCGGATGCTTCGACGGGTGACTCAATTCTCGCGTCCCCGGCGCAACTCGTGAGCGAGGCACAGCAGCACCGTCAGCAGAACCATGGCGCCTGCCTGGTGCAACGCTGCCAGTGCGGCGGGTACCCGCAGCACCAGCGTCGATACGCCGAGCGCCGCCTGAATCACGACCGCGATTCCGGCCGCGTGCATCCAGGCACGCTCGGGCCCGGTCAGCGTGAGCCGCTTCGCACCGAGCCAGACGACGAGAACGGCAAGGAACGTGGCCAGCGCCAGCACTCGATGGTGGAACTGAACCGTGGTGGGATTCTCGAATACGTTGAGGTAGGCGGGCGTCATCGACCAGATCCCGTCGGGAACCCACTTGCCGGCCATCAACGGGAACGTATTGTACGTATATCCCGCCTTGAGTCCGGCGACGAAGGCTCCCGACATCATGGTGACGAATACCGCGACGATCAGCACCACCACGGCCGTTGCGAGTCGGCTTCGACCGTGCGCACGTGCGCTCTCCCCGGGTCGCAGGATTCCGAGCGCTGTCCACAGCATGAACGCATAGATGAGCACGGCGAGACCAAGATGCGCCGCGAGCCTGTACTGGCTCACATGGGGATCGTCGACCAGCCCGCTCTTGACCATGTACCAGCCGAGCAACCCCTGAAGTCCCCCGAGAACGAACATCGCGGCCAGCTTGGGCACGAGCGACGGCTCGATACGCCGACGCAGCAGAAAGTATATGAATGGCAGCAGAAACGCCACGCCGATGAGTCGTCCCAGCAATCGGTGTGCATACTCGAACCAGAATATTCCCTTGAACTCGGCGAGCGACATACCCTTGTTGACATATGTGTACTCCGGCGATTGCCGATAGTGCTCGAACTCCCGTTCCCAGGCGGCCTGGCTGAGCGGCGGCAACACTCCGGAAACGGGTTTCCAGTGCACCATGGAGAGTCCCGAGCCGGTGAGACGGGTCACGCCGCCGAGCACGACCATGGCGAACACCAGTGCGCAGCAAACGAGCAGCCAACCGGCGATCGCACGATCCACGTGCATCGTTGCCCTGAAAGAACCGGCGTCCATTATCAGGCGATCGATCGTCCCCTCCGAAGCCGAGATACGAGTCATCGGCGGCGATGCTGGAATTCAGCCGATTTTCCTGTGAAGACGGGCATCGCGGCTTTGGAAATGCTCACTGAACCACGCATCGAGCCGTTTCCCGAACCGCTCCACGTCCACGTAGACACCATCCTCGTAATCATCCATGAGATCACGAATATCGTCCAGCAGGCGCTCGTGGTCGGTCTTATGGTCCAGATACTCATCGTAGTGGCTTTCGCGCATGATTTTCTCTTCTAGAGCAAAATGCGCAGCGATGCGAGTATATAGCTCTCCGAGAAAATCCAGCACTGTGACGTCGGTTGCCTCGCCGCTCACACTCGCATAGAGCTCGTTGATGAGCTCGATGAGTTCGCGGTGCTCGTAGTCGACGTCGGGAACACCGAGACTGTACTGTTCCTTCCACTCGATCAGGCTCATAAGAGCTTGAAGCCTCCCTTGTCGGCACGAAAGTCGATCACAAGATGCTCGCCAGGCGCGAGCTCGACCGTCTCCTCATGCTCGTAATCGAAGCCCTGCTCACGACGGCTGTCGCGCAAGCCAAGCGTTACCCGATGACGGCCCGGGGCAACAATGAATCGCTCGTAAACTGTGGATGCGCCATCGCCGGCGAGCCCCGAAGGTGGACGCCAGGCACGATACAGCAGCTCATCGTCGAGGTGTAGCTCGACCAGAAGGGAGACGCGCTCGCGGGGACAGTCCATGGGCCTGCGCATGTTGGGTGGCAGAGCGGCGATCTCCTCCGGTGTCAGGCGCCGACATTCGGTTGTTCTATCGCCGGCATGTCCGAAGCTCAACGTAATGACGGCGGCTCCCGGATCCACGTACGTGTAGCCGGGCTCCGTGGCGAAGTACCCGATGACCGCCGCGAACGCGGCATAAAGCACGACCTGGCCAATTACCTGAGGCGGCTTAATTGGCATTGGTCGCCGCCTCGTGTCGTTCGATCACGACGGGTGCTTGCATCGCGTGCAGCTCACGAAGTCGCGCGCGAAATAAATCGAGCGCATCAGCCATCTCTGCCCCCCGATCGCTGCCGGCCCAGAAGCGCGCGATGCGCTCGCGGGGCACGCGTGCTCGCAGATGCGGATCGCGCTCACCCGCAATTCTCGCGTCGGTCCAGCGTGCGCCCAGGCGTTCGTAGCAGTCATTCGCGCGGCACCCGGTCAGGAATACACCGTCGACGTAGCGCCGGGTAATCATGAAGTCGATGAACGACGGGGCCAGCATCGCGATGCAGGGAATCTCCACCGCTGCCACAGACGCACCGGTGATTGCCTTCAAGTCCGGTCCCTGCCCGCAACCGTAAACGATGACGCGAGCTTCGCCTCGCAGGGCGCTCGACCGATCAAGCGAGCGTTCGCGCAGCTCGAGCACCGGGTACTCGGGCAGCTCGATGCCGGCTTTGAGCGCACTGCGGCGCCGAAACGGCGTTGCCGTCGGGCAGGCACCGACGCAGATGCCGCAGGCGACACACAGCGCCGGATCGACGATCGCTTCCTGCGCGTACGCGCTTGCGTCACTGCGCGTGGCCATACGCACCGCCCCGTGGGGACAGTCGGCCACGCAGCGCGCGCAGCCGTTGCAGTTGTCGAGATCGACTATTGCGGGCACCGAACGCTTATGCGGCAACCACGGCAACGCCAGTAACAGCAATGTGGCGGCACCTAGCAGAGCCCACAAAGCGATACCGGAATATTCGTCGAGCAGCGGGTAGAGGAATAGATAGAACCAATCAAGACCCACTCGCGCCGGCACCGCGCCCAGATCGGCCGGTCCCTGGCTTACTGCGGGGTGCACGAGGGACAGCACCAGCAGCGCGGCGAGCGTTCCCATCGCGAGTCCCCGCGGCGGATTGACTCTCGCGTGGGTGTGTCGCTGTATGTGTATCCACATGACGAAGAGCAGGATCAGGGGTACCGCGATGTGGATGAACACCATGAGCGTGAAGAACCGCCCGCTCAGCGTCGAGTCGTGAATGAAATTGCGCGCAATCGGCTCACCGAAAAGCGGCAGCGCATCGAGCCATTGGGAGGTGGCGAGCGCGACATACTGGGCGAGCTTGTCCCACACCACCCAATAGCCACTGATCCCGGCGGCGAAAACGAGCCAGATCATTGGCACGCCGATTACCCACGCGAACCAGCGCGGACCGTGCAGACGATCCATGATGTATTCGCGCAGAAGATGCAACATCATGACGATCACCAGCGCGTCGGAAGCGTAGCGGTGAAGGCTGCGCATGACGCCGCCCGCGTACCACTGCACATGGGTGATATGCTCCACCGACTCGTAGGCTTCCGTGACGCCGGAATCGAAGAACACGTACAGGTAGATTCCGCTGACCGCGACTATCCAATAGAAGAACCATCCCAGCGCGCCGAGCTGATAAAGCGGATTCCACTCCGGGGTGAATACGGCATCAAATGCGCTCTCGATGCGCTCGACTGCTAATCGCGCGAGCCTCTTCGGGTATGACACGCGGCGGGCCGACTCGGGATTTGACATCAGTGAGGAAGCGGAGATGAGCTCTCGCGCCACGCACGCACGATAAAGAACGCTATTGCGGCGAGACAAAGACTGCCGACGATAATGGCGACAAATATCGAATAGTCGAAGCGATAGCGTCCGGTGCTGGGATCGTAGATGGTGCAGAATAGACGAACATTTCCAACCCATCGGTCGATGGCATTCGATGAGGAATCGAGCCCCCAGACGAGCTCCTTGAGTGGCTCAACCAGCGCGGGCGGCTCGAATCGATCTCCGTACACCTGTCGGTAGATCGCGCCGCCAGCGTCGATCACACTCACCTGCGCCATGTGATCGAAACCCTTCGGTGACGCCGTATAGGTAAACCCCAGTTCCTCGACGAGAACCTTGATGGTTTCTGCATCGGCGCTCAGAAACCACCAGTCCGGGCCGGCGATGCCCTGGCGAGACGCGTAAATCGCCATACGCGTGGGGCTGTCGTTTGCACTGTCGAATCCTATGGTGGCCACCGAGAACGCCTTGTCTCCCAGCGCCTCGCGCGCGACATCGACGATTTCCCCGAGATAGCGCGTAGAGACGTTGCAGCTATGGTAACAGCTCGTGTAGATGAGATTGACCACCAACGGCCTACCTCGGAAGTCGCCGAAGCGCATCGTTTTGCCGAAACGGTCCAGAAAGCGATGATCGGATAACCGCCGGCCAATGGCTGCCTGGCTGGCACGCAATGCCTCGTCCCGATCGAGAACCGTGGAAGTTTGTCTCTTAACCGGGTCGCTGGATGCCATTGGTGCAACTGAAAGTGCAATTGCAACGACGGCAAGGAAGGCAAAGCGTCGCCCCATTACGCGAGTAACCAGCTGTCGAGCAGAATCGCGACCAGCAGCGTCGAGAGTTGAACCAGCGAAGCGCGAAACGCGTGTACCGCTCGCTTCGTGTCCGGATGCCGCGTGAGACGGACGCAGGCACGCACGAAATATGCACCACCAAGCGCGGCACCTAGCGCGTAGATCCATCCCATGCCGAATGCCACCAGGGTCAGCGAAAGCGCCACCAGCGCCACGGCATGCGCGAGAATCACCCGGGCCGCCAGCCGGTCATCCACCACCACCGGCAGCATGGGCACGCGGGCTTGCGCGTAATCCGCGCGGTAGGCGAAGGCGAGGCTCCAGAAATGCGGTGGCGTCCAAAGAAACAGCACCACGGCAAGGATGAGTGGCGCCGGACCAAGCGCCGGGTCTACCGCCGCCGCACCGGCCAGCACCGCGAAGCTCCCTGCAAGGCCGCCGACAACGATGTTCAGCCAGGTCCGGCGTTTGAGCCACACGGTGTAGACCACACCGTAGACGAAGGCACCGAGAAACACGTGCGCGGCCGCGAACGGATTGACCGCGATGGCGGTCGCCCCAACCGCCATCGCCAGCATGAGCGCGATGCTGGCGAGCCAGGCGGGCCCTGCGCGAAAACGCCCCGTGACGAAGGGACGCTCTCGGGTGCGTTGCATGTGTGCATCCAGATCACGCTCGACATAATGATTGAAAGCGCCGGCGCTCGCCGACGACAGCAACACGGCAACCGCAAGCAGCACCACTTGCCAGCTTTCCGGTGACGTGCCCGGCGTAACGGCGATTCCGGCCAGCGTGCACAGCATGATGGCCATGCCGATACGCAGCTTGAACACCGAGTAGAGCAGTATGGCTGTGTCTTTCATGGCCTGTTCGCCCCCTGTTGCGCGTTGCCGTTAGCGCAGCGGCCACACCTCCGAAAGGTACTTCCAGTTGACGAAGTAGTAGAGGACGAAGGCGGTGAAGAACACGCCCACGAGCACGGCGGTGCCTGGCAGCTTGAGCGTACCCGCACTTCCATACTGACTGACGACAGATGCTTCGGCCGCAATGCCGGGCTCTGGTTTTTTCTCCCCGGTGCGCGCGCCGAAAAGAATGGATCCAACCACCACGACGACGTACATGAGACCGCCGAGCGCCGCCAGAATGGCGGACATGCCATTGAGGCCCATCATCAAATAGGCCGAAGCGGGATAGTCGAAGCTCAAGATGGCATCCGCGCCCTGAATATCCCAGTCTCGCCGCGGCACCCCGAGCGTGCCGGCTCCCATCATGAATAGCGATATCCCTGCGACACCGATCGCGAAGACATATGGTTGCAATTTAGCCCAGCTCTTCAGAATCAGCTCGCGCTGGAATATGAGCGGCACCAGGAGATAGGTGATAGCCATGAACGCGAGCGTGGTGCCGGCAACGACCGTCGCATGGAAGTGCCCGGGGACGTACAGCGTATTGTGCATGATCAGATTGAGCTGCTCGGTGCCCATTACGACTCCGGAGATTCCGCCGAGAAAACCGAACAGCACCAACGACATGAACATGCCCGAGAATGCCGGGTTGCCCCACGGTGCCTTGCGCAGCCACTCGAAGATTCCGTTAGTGAGCCCGCGGGCTCGCTGAGCCGCTTCGATGGATCCCGGTACCGTCATCCCGTGGATCATGCTGCCGAGCACGGCGAGATAAAGCGCGTAGCTCGTGTTGAAGATTTTCCACGTCGAGCTCATTCCAGGCTCAACCAGAAGATGATGGGCGCTGGCGAGCTGCAGAAACAAGATGTACATCAAGAACGCCGCACGACTGACCTTCTCCGAGAGCGGCTTCGCACCCAGCACGATGGCGGCAATCGCATACCATACCGCCACATGTGCCGAGACGTTGATCTGCTGAGAGGAATGGCCCATCGCCCACCATACGATCTTGTACATGAGCGGGTCGATATAACTCACGATGTCGAGTGACCAGAGGAACGTCGGGATCAGAATGATGGCGCCCGAAGCAATAGTGAAAACCGCGATGATCGCTGCGGTCAGAGCTCCGAAAGTCACCAGCGGAACAGAGCCTTCGTAGGTCTTTTCATCTCTCGCAACCACCAGCGTGCCAAAGAAAACAAAGCACCCGATCAGTGCACCAACCGCGAACACGAGAAAACCGAGGTAGAACCAAGGCGACGCCTTCATTGGCACGTAGGATGTGAACATGACACTAGAATCACCCGCCAGCACGGCGCCGTTCACGATGAGCGCGCCGGCTAACATCATCCAGAATCCGACCCATGCCCAGCGTGGCGTTGCCAGACGCGAGTTAAGCAATATTGCCGATGCAAAATACAGAACCGCCATCTCGAAAAAAATAATCCAGACAAGCAGCACGTCCATACCGTGGGCGGTCAGCGCCAGATAAAACCAATCGGCCGGCAGCAGATGCACCGCAGGCCAGCGCGTGAGCGCCACCATCAACCCGAATAGGCCGCCGATGGCAAGGAATACCACGGCAGCGACCGCGTTGGCCTTGATGAGATTTTCAGCCGGCCGGTGGATCTTGAGGCCTGTGGTCGGGCAGGTTCGAAAAACTTGGTTGATTGCCATGGCCGCTGTCTCCTCATTCCACCACGTAAATTTTTCCGATCATGGTGTGATGTCCAATGCCACAGAACTCGTTGCACACGACCCCATACTCGCCCGCCTTGTCCGGCGTCGCGGTCAATACCATCTCGTAGCCGGGATGTATCTGCAGATTGATATTGACCGGCTGCAACGAGAATCCGTGTTGCCAATCCATCGAGGAAATGTGCAATCGGTAACTCTGGTCCTTCTCGAGCTCCAGAATCGGCCACCACTGCCAGAGCCGCGCGATCAAATACACTTCGCTGCCCGGCGGTGGGCGCACCACGGGAAATCCGGCCTCTTCTCGCACCGTGTACTGCTCGACCATGGCGTTTGCCTTTTCGGCGAATCGCTCGGGGGTCGTGCGGTAGGCTTCGTTGGAGAGATTCTGTTCCCCTTCGGCGTGCCAGTAGATCATCATTCCGAACATGACGAGGCCCCACAAAAAGGCCACGATGATCCACACGAGTTCGATTTTTGCGACCGGCTCTTTCCACCAGAGCCGTTCACTGGGAGGTGTTATGGCCATGCGCTGTTCCCCCTCTGGCTGGCTGCAATCGGCTGCTTACGGGGCCGCTACTGAGCAATAGGAATCTGAACGATTTCGATCACGCCCCAGATGATGTAGAGCACCGTAGGGATCACCACACCAAGGAACAACAGTAGAAACGGATTATCGAGAATCCGCTGCATGGTGGGGACGCGTTCGTCGTC
>JBFICP010000135.1:0-8803 GCA_041581935.1 Gammaproteobacteria bacterium
CCCAGCGGGTGAGCGCGAAGTCGGTACGCACCATGCCCGGGAGGATCTCCGTCACCCGTATGCCCGTGCCGGCGAAATCCAGGCGCAACGACTCGCTGAATCCGTGCACGGCGTGCTTGCTGCCGGAGTAAATCGTCCCGGTAGCATAGGGCGAAATCCCTGCGATGGATCCGATGTTGACGACGTGTCCGTGGTCGCGCTCGACCATGCCCGCGATCACCGCGCGGGTAGTTCGGATGAGTCCAATCACGTTGGTCTCGATGATGCTCGCCCACTCGGCCGCGCTGCCCTCGTCGAATCGCCGCCGTCCCCCTGAATCGTGCCCGGCGTTATTCACCAGAATGTCGATGCTTCGCCACTCCTCCGGCAGCCGCGACAGCAGGCTGTCGACCGAGGATGCATTGGCAACGTCGAGTGCGATCGGGTGCGCGTTGCCGCCGAGGCCGCGGGCGAGTTCGGCGAGCTTGTCCTCGCGACGGGCAGCCAGGATGACACGATAGTCGTTTTCCGCGAGCGCGGTGGCGATGCTTGCGCCGATGCCGCTGCTGGCACCGGTGACGAGCGCGATACTTCCGGCTGGAAAGGCTGCTTCGACTGCCATTGCTGGATTCTCCCCGCGTCGTGCGACGGGATACGACGGTACCGGACATCGTTGGGCAATGCGACCCTGCTCGCGCTTTGGGCTCGCGCGGTGCCCGACGAGGGGTTAATCTGACGCGACAATGGACTATTTGCCTATATTTCTCGATTTGCGCGGACGACGCTGCCTGATCGTGGGTGGCGGAGAAGTTGCGGCTCGAAAAACCGACCTGCTGCTCCAGGCAGGCGCCGACGTGCATGCGGTCGCGCCCAAGCTCGGCGACAGCATGCAGATGCTCGCCGACCAGGGGCGCATCGCATACCGCGCGGGCGGATTCGAGGAATCGGATCTGGACGATGCCAAGCTCGTCATCGCAGCCACCGACGACCGCTCCCTCAATGCGCGCGTGGCGGCGCTCGCCGATGCGCGCGGAGTACCCGTGAACGTGGTCGACGACCCGGCGCTCTGCCGCTTCATCACGCCCGCCATCGTCGATCGCTCGCCGCTGGTGGCGGCGATCTCCACCGGCGGCGCGTCACCCGTGCTCGCGCGGCTCATTCGCGGACGCCTCGAGGCGCTCATCCCCGCCGCCTTCGGGCGGCTCGCGGCGCTCGCCAGCGAGTTTCGCGGACAGGTTAAAGCGCGCATCAGCGATCCGAGGCAACGGCGTATCTTCTGGGAGCGCGCGCTGAGCGGCCCGATAGCGGAGATGGTGTACGCGGGTCGGGATACCGATGCCCGCGAGCAACTGACGCAAGCGCTCGCTGACGCACGTTCCGTGGGCAGCGCCACCGGCGAAGTCTATCTGGTCGGTGCCGGACCGGGCGATCCGGACATGCTCACGTTTCGTGCCCTTCGGCTCATGCAGCAAGCCGACGTGGTCGTGCACGATCGCCTGGTATCACAACGCGTGCTCGATCTCGCCCGCCGCGATGCGCCGCGCATCTACGCCGGAAAGCAACGCGCTAGCCACGCACTGTCGCAGGAGAGCATCAATGCATTGCTCGTTCGTCTCGCGCGTGAGGGCAAACGCGTCCTGCGCTTGAAGGGTGGTGATCCATTTATCTTCGGCCGCGGCGGAGAAGAGATCGAAACCCTTGCCCAAGAAGGGATCCCGTTTCAAGTCGTTCCGGGCATTACGGCGGCAGCGGGTTGTGCCGCCTACGCCGGAATCCCGCTGACGCATCGCGATCACGCGCAGAGCTGCGTGTTCGTAACCGGGCACTTGAAAAACGACAAGGTTGCGCTCGACTGGGAACGGCTGATCCAGCCTCAGCAGACGATCGTCATCTATATGGGGCTCGTGGGTCTGCCCGTCATCTGCCGCGAGCTCATCGGTCACGGCATGGCACCGGATACGCCCGCGGCGCTGGTGGAACAGGGAACCACCGAGGATCAGCGCGTGTTCACGGCCACCGTTGCGACGCTTGCGGAAAAAGTCGCGGCGGCTGAAGTGCGCGCGCCGACTTTGATTATCATTGGCGGTGTCGTGTCGCTGCACGACAAGCTGAACTGGTTCGAGGCTCACCCGGAGCGCGAATCGAATCTCGACCCGCATATTCGGGTGGGCGCGCCGGAGTGAGGAATTCGGTTAGGGAACGGTATTACTTTCCAAGCGAGCCAGCTTCTCCTGCTGCCTCCGGAGCGCGGCGTGGAGCTTGTCGATTTCGTCGTCTCGCTCTTTGACCGCTTCCAGCAGCCGATCGATGAGGTCGCACCCGTGGGCGAAATGTCGGCCCGCCTCGGACCCACTTCTCGAGATAGCGGCCGCGTCATCCGCCCAAACGATGGACAGCTGCTTCAGGCTCTTGCGACTGTGCATGGCGTGCCTCCGCCTGCTGGTAACCAAGTCGTAACAATTTAACGCGAACAAGCGGCGCAATCCAACCTTGTATTCGTCGATTTCAGGCAGACCATTCCTAGAATACCGATCCGCATTTCAGGCCTGCCGACCCTTGCCGCCGAGCAGCGGTCGCATGGCGAGAATGCCGGCTGCGGGACCGACGGCGAGCAGCGGGAACAGCCAGCGGGTGTCGATGTGATGACTCATGAAGCTCAGCAGCTGAATGCTGATGATCGTGATCGAGAACCCGATGCAGTTCACGATGGTCAGCGCCGAGCCCACCAGCCCCTTCGGAGCACTGAGGGCGTTCAACGAGGAGAACTGCGGTGAATCGCCCGATACGGTGACACCCCAAATGAGGAGAAACAACAAAAACACCGGCGTCGGCGCGGAGAACATGAACGGCGAGATGACGCAGCAGAATCCGGAAACGGCAAGCTCTGAGGTTGCCACACGGGCACTCCCGAACTTACCGCTCAATAGACCGCCCCCTGCACAGCCGATGCTGCCGATGCCGATGATGACGAACGCCCAGAACGAAATATTGAGGTTGATCGCCGTACCCGAGCCGATGTGAGCGGCGAGTATTACGGGCACGAATGCCCAGAATGCGTAGAGTTCCCACATGTGTCCGAAATACCCGAACGCCGATGCGCGGAAGCGCTTCGAGCGGAAGATCACCGCGAGTGCACGCGGATCGAACTTTGCCCCGGGCGTGTGATACGGCCCATCCGGCACCAGCACGTACATCACCAGACCGCCGACCGCTGCGATTAAGGACACGGAGAGAATCACACCCGCCCACGGCAGATTCTGACCGGTTGCCTTCAATAGGTGGGGAAACGCCGTTCCGAGCACCAGCGCGGCGATCAGATAACCCATCGCCCTACCAAGGTCCCGCTGAAACCAGCCGGCGGCGATCTTCATACCAACGGGATAGATCCCTGCGAGAAAGAATCCCGTGAGAAACCGAAACACCAACAGCGTCGTGAAAGCATCGGCAAATAGATAAACACCGGTGTTGCACGCCGCCACGATGAACGAGCAGAGTAGAAAAACGCTGCGCGGTGAGATCAGATCCGAAACGGACAGAACCGCAAAGACCAGAGTACCGGCGATGAATCCCAGCTGCACCGATGAGGTCATGTATCCGATCGCGTCCGGTGAAAGCCCCCAGAGCCGTTGCAGATCCGGCATCACCGCATTGCCCGCGAGCCACGGGCAGGTTCCTGCAAACAGAGAAAAAGTAATCGCCGGCAATACGCGGCGCGGGGTTCTACCCATAGCGTTGCGTGTCGGAAGATTGCCTCAACGCTTCCACGACGCTGGTATAGATTGCTGTCGTCTCTGGCGATGGTGCCGTATCGCGCTCGGCTCGCAACGTGCGGCGGCAGCGATCATACACGTCGATAGCCTCCGCGTGACGCTCGAGCTGCCAGTAACACAGCATCAGGCGTCGATAGAAACCTTCCGCGAGGGCGTCCGCCTCGAGGCCACGGGCATACAGGCGGGCGGCCTGGTCCCAGCGCCTGCCCTCTTCCCAGTAACGAGCCAGCTCGCTCGCGGCCTGCAAAACCTTGTTCCGAAACCGTTCGCGTAATGGCGCGTAGCGTGGATGATCGCCCTCACTCGCCATGAAAGGGCCTCGATAGATATCGAACAGTCTGTCGCCCAGCTCGGTCACCGAGGCTTCCGATGGACGCGGCCGCGCATAGCCGACCGCTGCATCGATGCCCTCGAGCACGCTCTCGAGCGCGCGCACGTCGGTCCAGCAGCAGCTACCATTGAGGCTCAGTCGACCGTGCTTGAGCATGACCGCTTGGTCGTGTGCGAGCATTTTTCGAAGCCGGTGCAATGTCGTCGTCAGTGAGCGGTGGGCGCACTCGGCATCGATTCGGGGCCAGAGCTCAGCGGCCAGATCGCGCTCCTTGACGTCCGTCGATCCACTGGCAATCAGCGCCTTCAGCAACTCGAAGGGCTTTTGCTGAGGCTTGGCGACGGCTCCCAGGGGCAGATCGTCGCTCATCACCCGGAATTCCCCGAATGTGTGAATCCGGATCGGCCATGGCCACTCGGGCACCGTGACCGGCAGGACATCGGGCAACAGCCCGCGCTCGCGCACGAGGCTCCGCGCATACTCGATTTCGATACCGAATTCGAACGCACGCACACAGAGCTCCGCCATTACCCGTGGCTGCCACCACAGGAAGTGCTTGAAGCCGTGCTCACGACCGAGGCCGAACGCATAACGCAGTGCGTTCAGAGCCGAGCGCCGCCGACCGTGAGCGAACGCAATATGCGCGTAGGTCGACAGTGCCATGAATTCCATCAGGCGATTGTCGATGCGCCGCGCGAGCCTGCGCAGACGGCGAAGGTTCGCGAACGTTCGGCGCGCGTCTCCGAGCTCATGAAAAATTTGTGCCTGCGCAAGACGACAGAGCACTTCGTAAAACGGACAACCCGACTCGACGGCGAGCCGCAACGCAATTTTCTGTTCCTGATGCGCTTCGACGACGTCGTGCTGCAACATCGATAGCCACGATCGATAGTAATGATAGCTGCAGCGGTCGAGACGCCTCGCACCGTCCCGATGCTCGTGCATCTTTTCGAGCAGCTCTTCGGCGGATGCCAGATCGCCTGCGCCAAGCGCCGCCGCGGCACCGTTCGACAGCAAATGATAGCGCCAGAGACCTACACCGCTCGCCTCGCCGATATCAACGCCGTCGTAGACCGCCTCGAGACAGCGATCGTGTTCCGCCGTCAGCATGAAGTACATGGACTCAACATCTTTGAGTACCGTGAGAGCCAGCGGCGTGACATCGGGTGATCGACACGTTCGGCGCATCACGTCTATCAGGTCACGGACCCGGCCGAATTGACCCGTGTAGTTCAGCGTGATGGCCATGAGAAGCTGCGCCGACAGGCGCGCGTTCGTATCGGTGAGCTCGCCGATACACCCGAATGCACGCTCGGCCCAATCCCTCATGTCGGCATGCTGGGGCTGTCGAAAAACGAGCGCGACGAACAGGCTCACCACCGCGCGTGCCGCGGCACCGTTGTCGATGCCATAGGACACCTCCGGCAAAAGCGCTTTGGTCCGCCCGATCCACGGATCGAGCAACGACAGATCGTCGAGCTCGTGGATGATAGCGTCCATGGCACCGGCGCAGGCAAGCAGCTGCCCCTCGCCGTCAGCGCCGACTGAGTCGTCGAAACCCCGATACGCCCGTTCGTAGAGAAGTCGGCTTTCACGAGGTGCGGATGCGAATCGGCACCCCGCTTTCCAATAGAAACACCACGGCTCGGTGTCGAGCACGTCGTCTGGAATCTCGTCGAGCCAAGTCTCGAGCGTCTCGGCACGCCCGTGGGCAAGCATGTCCGCGGCATGCTCGAGCGCAAGCCGCTTCAGGGCATGGAAGTCGCCGTCTTCTCGCAGCAGCGCCGCCGCCTCCTCAATCTCGCCCTCCGCCTCGAGGACCTCGAGAGACGCGCAGCGCAGCGCGCGATACGCGTGCGGCGAAAGCGTTTCCGCCACCCTTGCACGAAGAAATTCCCTGAGCAGCGGGTGGTATTGATAAATGAGATCCTCGCCGCCTGCCTTCAAGGAAACGAAGTGATGGCCACGGTGCAGCTCGCTGAGCGTCTCGCCTGCGTCCGGGTCGCCGGTGAGCCGCGCCGCCATGGTGCCGGTCAACTCGGGCACGTACGCGGTCTTCAGAAGAAGACTGCGCGTGCGTTCATCGAAATTGTCGAATATCTCTCCGGCCAGATAATCGAACACCACCTGAGGCGCGCGCGGATTCGGCATCAGTTCGATGCTGCCGTTGACGAGAGAATGCTCGAGCAGCAGCACGAGGCCCGCCGCCCAGCCTTCGGTCTTGTGATACAGATCGGCAAGGTGTTCTTCACTCATCGTGCGCCCCCACAGCGACACGATGGCATCGGATTCCGGGCGCGTGAGTCTGAGATCCCGCCAGCCGAGTAGCTGCAACACGCGATTGGCCCGCAGCCGCACCATACCCGGCGGCGGCTCACCACGGCTTATGATGAAGATACAGCCGTCGGGGGGAAGCTCCGCGACCGCGTCCAGCACCACCGAATGGAATGCAGAGTGCCTCGACACCTCCTGATAGTTGTCGAGCACCATGACGAACGGCGGTCGCAGGCGCGCGTAGAGCGTGCGGAAATAGCGACGTGCGAACGCGGAGGTGTCGGCGTGGTACTCCGAGGTGAACAGTGGCAACGAGCCGGCGGCGGCGGTTTGCGCCATGTAGAAGAAAAAGGTCGCGGCGTCGGAGTCACCCGGATCAAGCTGATACCAGATCGACTCCGAGCGACGTTGCTCCAGATAGCTGGCCACGAGGGTGGTTTTCCCCGATCCGGGCGGACCCGATACCCACACGACGGCGCTCCGATCCCGTTGATCGAGGATTGAAAACAGGCGCTCCCGACCGAGCACGCCCGCGAGACTCGGGCGCGTGATCTTGGCGCGCGTCGCTGGACGCGAGTATGGCCCCACCGTACTCCCCCCTTCGACGACCATTTTACGGCGAGCGACGCCGTTGACCAGCGCTTCGGGCCCCGTGTAAGCACCTCGTAAGGCGCGGACCGTGCCACACCCGGCGGTTCGAGACGCCGAATCACCCCGCTGCGCCAGCCGAATGAGCCCGGTGCCGGCTTCCCTCAGCCGACGCCGGTCACCTGCACGCGAATGGCGGTGGGCTCACCCGCGTTACAGGGATTGTTGACCTGTGGACAGTTTGAAAGGACCGCGAGCGCGTCCATTTCCGCGCGCAGCTCTACGAAATTCCCCGGCCTGGAAAGACTTTCGACGAATACCGATTCGGCCAGTCGCCCCTCGTCGAAAACCGGAACGTTGCAGAAGAAATTGATATTCGGAACGATGTCCCGGCGACCGAGACCGAACCTCGCGAGCGCATCGAGAAAATTCTCGCGGCATCCCGGGCAATCCGATACGCCGTAGAGCATCTGGTTGCTCGGTGCGCTGCAGCAGCCGCCGATGGTGTCATGTGTGCCGCAGGTGTCTTCGACAACGGTGAATATCGGCCGCGCGGCATCCGAGTAGAGAACGTGCCCGCTCGTAAGACGCAGGGTTCGTGCCGCCTTGAGCGTATTCGGCGCATGGTAGCGCTCCTCGGGTGCGTGCGCGTTGTAGCACAGAAAGTCGACGCCCTGCCGGCCATGCACATCGATGATCCGAAGCCGCTGACCCGCTTCGATGATGCGCGCCCAAGGGTGCCCCGCGGGCACCGGCTCGTCGACGATCGTGCGCGCCGGCCGGTCGGTGGACTTCGCCATGGTGTATCTCCCAGATTGGACTCGGGCTCGAACGTTTATACTGCGCAAAATCTCGAGCCGCCAGCGGTGCACCGCGACGCCCAATGACCCGAGTCGACGACCAGTCCGACAACCAAACCGACGCGCAGACCCAGCGTCTGGACAAGTGGCTGTGGGTAGCGCGGTTTTTCAAAACCCGCGGTCTCGCCGCCGCCGCCATCTCCGGCGGCAAAGTGCAGGTGGCGGGCGAACGGGTCAAGCCTTCGCGTCACGTCGCTCCGGGGACCCGGCTGGAGATTCGCCGCGGCCCGATTGAGTGGCAGGTGGTGGTACGCGCCGTTGCAAGGCACCGCCGGCCGGCTGCGGAAGCCGCGCTGCTCTACGAGGAAACCCCGCAGAGCGTCGCGCACCGCGAACGCGAGGCCGAACGACGCAGGCTCGAGGCGGGCGCGCGCCGTGAGCGCCTCGGCAGGCCATCGAAACGCGCGCGACGCGACGCCACGCGCCTCAAATCAGGCGGATTCTGAGCGTGTCGGATCGCCCGCTGGCGGCGATCTCCGATGTCCGCGGCGCTCCCTTGTGAAGCGAGCCCGCTCCAATTAACCATGCGACACGGCTTGACCGGTGCGCGCGACGCTGGCCTAATACCAAACGACCGTTTGTTTTTTTTTGAAGCTATGCCAGCCACCGCCTCCGCACGCGCACCCCGGCAGGACAATCGCCGCGAGCGGCTGCTCGACGCCGCCGCCGGCCTCATCTGCCGGCGCGGATACCACGCGACCTCGATGCGCGACATCGCCCGCGCCACCGATATGCTGCCGGGTTCGATTTACTACCACTTCGAATCCAAAGAGGAGCTGCTGGTCGCCATCTACGCCGAGGGGGTGCGGCGTATCGCCGAGCGTGTCGACCGCGCCGTGGCCGGGGAGTCGCTACCGATGAAACGCCTCGAGGCGGCCTGCGTCGCGCATCTGGAAATGCTGCTGACCGACAGCGACTACGCTCAGGTGGTGGTGCGGGTGCTGCCCGGAGACGTGCCCGCGGCGAACGCACGCTTGACGGCGTTGCGCGACGACTACGAG
>JBFICP010000136.1:0-8649 GCA_041581935.1 Gammaproteobacteria bacterium
GAAGTCGAGCTGGCGCAGATCGCAGGCCCGGTACAGGGCCTTCGCTGGAAGTGGCTTCGGTGTTCTCATGTTCGTGCCCGGTCGCTGCGCGTCCTTGACCGAGATCACCCCAGCCGACCCGTGGGGCGATTATAGTCGGCTAGCGTTGCGCCGGCTGCAGCCGCAAGCGCTTGACAGGAGGCCATTTTTGTCAGCAGCGGTGACATGGGTGGTGGTGGCCGACTCCCATCGGGCCACCATCTACGGCATTCCCAAAGGCATGGCGCGGCTGCGCGAGATCCGTGCGCTCGAGGGCTCGGCGCGGCCCGGCAACGGCTTCGCCACCGAGCTGGCCGTGTACATCGAAGAGGCGCGCCGCGAGGGTCGCTTCGACGATCTCATCCTGGTGGCGGAGCCGTCCTATCTCGCCGAGCTGCGGGCCCAGCTCGGCACCGGGCTTCGGCGTGCGCTGGTCGCCGAAATAGCCAAAAACCTGATCGGTGCCGGTTACGAGACGCTCCAGGAGGAGGTATTGAGAGTGCTGTGAGCGTGCTCCCGGGGCGTCAGAGCAGGGGGCGCGAGGCAAAAAAAAAGAGGCGATTCGGGGGAAATCGCCTCACTAATGACACCTAGAGAGTTCAGGAAGAGATAGACGCGCTCGCGCACCTATCATCATCTTCAGTCTAGTCTGCCGCCCTCTGCCGTTGGTATAGGGGATTCCACGTATCCGGCGCCGGGCTGCATCAGTGCAGCCCCGTGCCCGCCCGCGCGCGGCGCGGGCCGCTGTCCAGGGTCTCGTCTGCGAGCGTGGCCAGCCGATCCATATCCACTATGCGCACCTCGTTGCGTCGAACCGCGAGCAGGCCGGCCTCCTGCAGGCGCGTCAATACCCGACTCACGGTCTCGACGGCGAGCGCCAGATAGCTGGCGATGTCGGCGCGAGACATGGGCAGATTGATCTCCGCGGCGGACAATCCCAGACGATGCTGCTGGGTGGATAACTGCAGCAGGAAGGCCGCCATGCGCTGCTCGGCGGTCTTTTGGCCGAGAATCAGGAGCAGTGCCTCGTGGTCCACGATCCGGCGGCTCAGCGTTTTCATCATCAGGCTCTGTGTCAACGGCGATCGGCCGCACAGGCGCAGCAGCTGCTCGAACGGCAACGGGCAGACGCACGACGTATCGAGCACCATCGCGTTGCACAGATGACGGCCCGACTCGATGGCATCCAGCCCTACGACGTCCCCTGGCATGTGAAAGCCGATGACCTGCTCTTCGCCGTCATGCAGGATGACGTACGTCTTCACCGCCCCGGCGCGCACCATGTAGACATTACGGAATGCTTCGGCTGCGCGGAAAAGATGGTCACCCCGATGGTGCACCCGTGGCACCACCGAGATCGCGTCACAGGCGTTCGTGCCGCAGCCATTGTCGGACCTTGCGAGGCACTGCTCGCGAAACATGCACTCGCTGCAGGTATTTTCCCTCGGTCTGATGGGTACAATCTCTGCTCCGGTCTGCATCGTCCGCTCCCCTTATTTTGCGTTCATCCATTTCCAGTATCGGGGAGGGCGGGGGGCCCCGGTATACGTGATTACCCCTAGGCACACTGCGGATTGCCGTCGGGTCGTGCGGGGGCGTGGAGGCGTCGATTCAGAGCGCGCCGTGACCCTGGGGCAGCACCATGCGCATCAGCTCGGCGAGCGAGCGCGCCTGCATCTTTTTCATGATGCGCGCGCGATGCAGCTCGACGGTGCGCTCACTGATGGCGAGCTCGATGGCGATGACCTTGTTCGCTTTTCCGGCCACCACCAGCGACATCACCTCGCGCTCGCGCGGTGTGAGCAGGGCCATGCGTTCCGCGACCACCGATTCGTGATCCGCCAGCTCGCGAATCTCCACGTCCTTGGCGATGGCCTGGTGGATAAGATCCAATAACGCCTGGGGATTGAAGGGCTTTTCGACGAAGTCGACGGCGCCGCCCTTGAGCGCTCGCACCGCGGCCGGCACGTCACCGTGCCCGGTCAGGACAATGACCGGAATGCGAATATCGTCGCTGGAAAGTTTTTCCTGGAGCTCGAGACCTGACATGCCCGGCATACGGATGTCGGTGATCAGGCATCCGCAACGATTCGGTCGGTAGGCATCGAGAAACGCCTTTGCGCTATCGAACGTTTCGGCCTCGAGGCCCACGGAGTTAACCAGCAGAGCGAGGCTCTCGCGAACCGCCTCGTCGTCGTCGACCACGAATACGGTGCTCGGTGCGCTCAAGGCGTGTTGCTCCTGCGCGTCGGAAGTGCAACGTGAAAAATCGCGCCAGCCGCACCTTCGCTGGCCCACAGGCGGCCGCCATGATCGTCGATAATGGTGCGGCTGATGGAGAGCCCCATACCGAGGCCGTCGGGCTTGGTGGTGAAAAATGTTTCGAAAGCTCGCTCGGGGCCGGCGTCGCCAAAACCACCGCCGGTGTCCTCGACCTCGAGCACGATCCCCAGACCCGGATCGGTGCGGGTGCGGATAGTGAGCGTGCGATTGCCGCGCTCGACGTCCTCGAGAACATCCATGGCATTGCGCACAAGATTGAGCACCACCTGCTCGAGCTGGATGCGGTTGCCCTCGACCGGCGGCAGGCCTTTATCGAGCAAAACGTGAAGTGTGATTGCGTTGGTAACGAGCTCGTTGCTGACCAGCCCGAGCATGTCGCGCACCAGCTCGTTCATATCGGCTTCGACGTGCTCGCGCTCGCCCTTGCGCGCCAGCCGGCGCAGATGGCGGGTAATGAGTCCCGCTCGCTGTCCCTGGGCGGCGATCTGCTCGAGGGCATTTTCGAGTCTTCTCGGATTGGGGTTACCGGATCGCAGCAGGCGCAGACACGCCTCGGCGAAGCTGACGATAGCGGTCAGGGGCTGGTTGATCTCGTGGGCAATTCCCGAGCTGAGCTCACCGATGGTGGAAAGCCGTGCCGCGTGGGAAAGCTCCTCACGGCGCCTGCGCGCCTCTTCCTCGGCGCGGCGGCGATCGGAGATATCGCGCACCAGTCCCGTGAACAGCCGCCGGCCACCGACGTGGAACTCACTCACGGCCAGATCGACGGGGAAACGTGTGCCGTCCTTGCGCAGTCCCTCGACCTCGCGTCCGATTCCGATAATTTTTGCCTTCCCCGTCTCCAGGTACCGGGCGATGTAGTCGTCGTGGTGATCGCGGTACGGCGCCGGCATGAGCAGCTTGACGTTCTGTCCGACCAGCTCGTCGGTCGTGTAACCGAAAATTCGCATGGTGGCAACATTTACTGACTCAATGATGCCGCCCTCGTCGATCGTGATAATGCCGTCCACGGCCGTGTCGAGTATCGCCTTCAGCCGCGCTTCACTGTCGTCCAGTTGCTCGCGCGCGCGTTCGAGCGCCCGGCTTTCCGCGGGCACCGCGGCCTGCTTCCCGACTTCTCCAGAAGTGCGTCTGCGATCCATGCGTGCATATCCTCACGGGCCGTGGGGATAGTCAAGTCGAGCCCCGCGCACGACGCCCGTTTTTGAGCGTGGCGGTGCCGGCTCAGAATCTCCCGGAGGCGGTTGATTCGGGTCAATATCGCGGAGGCGCCCGTTTTAGTAAGCTGTGCTCCTTCGCAGAGCCGCCCGCAGGCGGCGCGCGTCTCCAGCGTGCGGGGAGGAGACTCATGTCGTTCGGCCACGTGCTCAAGCTGTTCTTTAACCCCAGATCCGGTTGGACCGCCATCCACGGCCACCGGTACTCCGTCGGTGGTGTCTTGCTTCAGCACACGGTCATCTTTGCACTGATCCCCGCCGTTGCGGGCTACGTGGGCACCAGCCAGGTGGGCTGGCAGATCGCCGGCGGCGAAGTGGTGCGGATTACCGCTGAGAGTGCCGGCAGAATCGCCGTCATTTATTACCTGGCAATGCTGGCGGGCGTGGGAACCGTCGGCTGGGCCATTCACTGGATGGGCCGGACTTACGGCGCCGACCAGCCGCTCGGCCAGTGCCTGGCGCTGGCGTCGTTCACGGCAACCCCGCTGTTTCTGATCGGCGCACTGCAGGCCTATCCGGTGCTGTGGTTGAATCTGATCGCCGGCCTGCCTGCGCTCGCGTTCACGACCTTCCTGTTCTACTCCGGGGTGCCCATCATGATGGAGATCCCTCCCGAGAGGGGCTTCCTGTTCTCCTCGGCGGTGCTCGCGTTCGGTCTCGTGACCCTTGTCGCGCTGCTCGCCGTCACCGCGCTGCTCTGGGGCAGCGGTTTCGCACCGACGTTCACCAGCTGACCATGTCCATCACGATCGCGGAGGATTAGATGGCAGAAGCTCAAACGTACAACTACAAGGTCGTGCGTCAGTTCGCCGTGATGACCATCGTGTGGGGCATCGTGGGAATGACGGTGGGAGTGTTCATCGCGGCCCAGCTCGCCTGGCCGGCGCTCAATTTTGATACTCCATGGCTGACTTTCAGCCGTTTGCGGCCGCTGCACACCAATGCTGTGATTTTCGCTTTTGGCGGCTCCGCGCTCTTTGCCTCCTCGTACTACGTGGTGCAACGCACGTGCCACGTGCGTCTGTTCTCCGATCGGCTGGCGGCGTTCACGTTCTGGGGCTGGCAGGCGGTCATCGTGCTCGCAGCGATCACGCTGCCGCTCGGTATCACCACCACCAAGGAGTACGCCGAGCTCGAGTGGCCCATCGATGTGCTGATTGCCGTCGTCTGGGTGGCCTACGCGATCGTGTTTCTCGCCACCATCGTCAAGCGACGCGTCAATCATATCTACGTGGCTAACTGGTTTTTCGCGGCCTTTATCCTCACCGTTGCGGTGCTGCACGTCGTCAACAGCGCGGCTCTACCGGTGAGTCTGTGGAAATCCTACTCCGTGTACGCGGGCGTTCAGGATGCAATGGTGCAGTGGTGGTATGGACACAACGCCGTCGGATTTTTTCTGACCGCGGGATTTCTCGGCATGATGTACTACTTCGTGCCGAAGCAGGCCAACCGGCCGATCTACTCGTACCGACTATCCATCGTGCATTTCTGGGCGCTGATCTTCACCTATGTGTGGGCGGGACCTCACCATCTTCACTATACGGCGCTTCCCGATTGGGCCCAGTCTCTCGGCATGGTCATGTCGATCATCCTTCTCGCGCCATCCTGGGGTGGCATGATCAACGGAATCATGACGCTCTCAGGTGCATGGGAGAAGCTGCGCACCGATCCGGTACTGCGCTTTCTGATCGTCTCGATCTCTTTCTATGGCATGTCGACTTTCGAAGGACCGATGATGGCCATCAAGACCGTCAACGCCCTGTCTCATTACACCGACTGGACCATCGGCCACGTGCATTCCGGGGCACTCGGCTGGGTCGCGCTCATCTCGTTCGGCACCATGTATTATCTGATACCGAGGCTCTTCGACCGCGAGCTCTACAGCCTGCGCCTGGTCGAGCTCCACTTCTGGATCGCGACTGTCGGCATCGTTCTCTACATCACCGCAATGTGGGTCTCGGGGATCATGCAGGGACTGATGTGGCGGGCAGTGAATACCGACGGCACCCTTACCTACAGCTTCGTCGAGTCGGTGCAGGCCATGCACCCGTTCTACGTCATCCGCTTTCTCGGCGGTTTCCTATTCCTCATCGGCGCAGTCATCATGGCCTACAACCTGTGGAAGACCGTGGCGGGTGCAAAGTCCGTCGAAGCCGCCATTCCCGCTCCGGCGCACTGAGGAGTCGCACTGATGGCAACAGGACACGAGAGGCTCGAAACAAACATCGGATTGATGGTCGTGCTGATTGTGCTGGTGATCAGCGTCGGCGGAATCGTGACCGTTGTTCCGCAGTTCTTCCAGGGTGAGCTGCTGACGCCGGTCAAGGGGCTCGAGCCGCGCGATCCGCTGGAACTCGCCGGTATGGATATCTACATACGCGAGTCGTGCAACACCTGTCATTCGCAGATGATTCGTCCGTTTCGTGCCGAGACCGAGCGCTACGGGCACTATTCGGTCGCCGGCGAGTTCGTCTACGACCGGCCATTTCAGTGGGGATCCAAGCGTACCGGCCCGGATCTGCACCGAGTCGGGGGACGCTACAGCGATGCCTGGCATCGCGTGCATCTCATCAATCCGCGCGACGTGGTTCCCGAGTCCGTAATGCCGGGATATCCGTGGCTCGAGGACAACCCCGTCGACGCGAGTCTCATCCAGCGCAAGATGCGCGTGCTGCGCGCGCTCGGTCATCCCTACAGCGACCTGGCGATCGAGCAGGCCCCGCAGGCGCTCGAGGGAAAGACGGAGATGGATGCCATCATTGCCTACCTGCAGGATCTCGGGACATCCATCAAGGCGCGCAGGTAGCGAGTTGGATATTGCGCTTTTTCACGGCCTTTGGACCGCCGCTCTGCTGGTGATTTTCATCGGCATCGTGATTTGGGCCTGGAGCGGCAAGCGTAAACGCGACTTCGACGAGGCGGCGAACATTCCACTCGATGAAGACAAGCCGCGGGACACCGTGGCCGGGAGCAAGAGGGATCACGATGACTAGCTTCACCGACGGCTTTTGGAACATGCTCATATTCGTCGGTACCGTCGGCGGTATATTGATTATGTTTCTTTTTACCAAGGCCCAGTCCGTTGGCCGTCCGCCCGGTGAGGGCGTGCAGAGTATGGGCCACAAGTGGGACGGCGATCTGGAAGAGCTGAACAATCCCCTGCCGCGCTGGTGGCTGAACATGTTCTACATCACGATGGCCTGGGGTCTGCTGTACCTGCTTCTCTATCCGGGCGTCGGCACGCACTCCATGATGCTCGGCTGGTCACAGGTCAAGCAGTACGACGAGCAGATGGCGGCCGCCGAGGAGAGATATGGCCCGATTTTCGAGCAGTTCGTGAGCCAGGACATTGCCCAAGTCGCGCGCAGCCCCGAAGCGCTCAAGATCGGTCGCCGACTGTTCGTCAACTACTGCGCAGGCTGCCACGGCTCCGACGCCGGCGGAAATCCCGGATTTCCGAGCCTGCGTGACGACAGCTGGTTGCACGGCGGAACGCCTGAGGCCATCAAGACGTCCATCATGGAAGGTCGCACCGGTGTCATGCCGCCCTGGGAGGCTATCGGCGAGGAAGGTGTCAGGAACCTCACGCAGTATGTGCTGCGTCTCAACGGGCGCGAGGCCGACGACGCGGCTGCCGCCGCGGGCAAGAAGCAGTTCGACCATTTGTGCACTTCCTGTCATGGCGCGGACGGCAGGGGAAATCAGGCGCTCGGCGGGCCGAATCTCACCGACGGTATCTGGCTTTACGGCGGCTCACCCAAGGCCATCGAGGCCAGTATCGCCGGCGGCCGGCAGGGAATCATGCCGCCTCACGCCGACTTTCTCGGAGAGGCGAAGTCGCACCTGCTGGCGGCTTACGTGTACAGTTTTTCGAAACCGTAAGGTGCCCTTTGGACGGCAGCGGCAAATCGAACGGCCCCCCGCTCGTGCAGCGCGTGAGCGCCGTGCTCTGGCCTGCTTTCCTGTGTGCCGGTGCCGCTACCGGCGTGTTCTTCACATTTTTCGATCCAGTCGCTTTGCTTGAATGTGAGGGTGAACCTCCGCTCAGCCGCATGGGCGCCTATACGCTCGGCTTTTTCATGTTCTGGCTGCTGTGCATCGTTTCTTCGCTGGGCACGTCGTACTTTTTGGGCTCGCAAGCCCGGAGCGCGTCTCAGCCGGCCGAGACACCGTGAGGTCGTTGGTGGACGATGTCACGAAAAGCCCGGCTAGCTCAATCGCTACGGCTTCGCTCGACGAGCGCGTCGAGCAATCGTTGTATGCGCAACGAGAGCGGATTTATCCGCGTGAGGTGCACGGCGTATTCGCAACCATGCGCGTGCTCGCCGTGGTCATTCTGCTCGGACTGTTTTATGGAGTACCGTGGCTGAGCTGGGACGGACGGCAGCTCTTGCTCTTTGATCTACCCGCACGACGTTTCCACATTTTTGGGCTCACGTTATTTCCGCAGGACTTTTTCTATCTCGCGGCAATTCTCATCATTGCCGCACTGACTTTATTTTTCTTTACGGCACTCGCAGGCCGGCTTTGGTGCGGCTATGCGTGCCCACAGACCGTCTGGACCGAAGTCTTCTTGTGGATAGAGCGTAAAGTCGAAGGCGATCGCCGCAGGCAGATGAAGCTCGACAAAAGCCCATGGACGGGCCAAAAGCTGGCTATCAAGTCGACGAAGCACGTTATCTGGATTCTGTTTTCTTTGTGGACGGGGTTTACGTTCGTCGGATATTTCACACCTATTTGGGAGCTCGGAACGCGCGTCTTCGCGTTCGCGTTGGGACCCTGGGAAACTTTTTGGATACTTTTTTACGGTCTTGCCACGTATGGAAACGCGGGCTGGTTGCGCGAGCAAGTCTGTATATACATGTGTCCGTATGCGCGCTTTCAGAGCGCAATGTTCGACAAGGACACGTTGGTCATATCGTATGATTCCGCGCGAGGCGAGCCTCGCGGCGCGCGCAAGCGCAGCGTCGATCACCGGGCCGCCGAACTCGGAGATTGTATCGACTGCACTATGTGCGTACAGGTATGCCCCACGGGGATCGATATTCGCGAGGGTTTGCAGTATCAATGCATCGCTTGTGCCGCATGCGTCGATGCATGCGACCGGGTGATGGACCAAATGGGTTACGAC
>JBFICP010000137.1:0-8628 GCA_041581935.1 Gammaproteobacteria bacterium
AACCGTGCGTACGGTTTTCGTCATCGGTCCGGACAAGAAGATCAAGCTGATGCTCACTTACCCCATGAGCACGGGAAGAAATTTCGACGAGGTGCTGCGCGTGCTCGATTCCATTCAGCTGACCGCGAAGCACAAGGTCGCGACACCGGTGAACTGGAAGAATGGCGAGGACGTCATCATCATCCCCGCCGTCTCCGATGACGAGGCCAAGAAGAAATATCCCGGTGGCTGGGAGTCACCGAAGCCCTACATTCGCATCGTGCCCCAGCCAAACTGAGCTCTATCGCAATCGACTGAAAAAGGGGCGCCGCCATGGCGCCTCTTTTTTTGGCTGCCCGTTGACTTCTCGAGCCGGCGTGGTTCGGCTCAATCAGTACAGGGCTACCGGATTGCCGGGCGAGCCGGTGCCGCCCTTGATCTTGAGCGGCGACCAGACGAACAGGAATTCGGTCACGTTGTCGGCCAGGAGCTGGGAGAAATCCAGATTCTCGATATTCCAGATGCCACGCCTGGTCATCATGTGGATATGGCATTCGAAAGGCTGTTCGTTCTCCCCGGCGAATCCCGGGCCGACCGCCTCGGTGCCCCAGGTGTCGCCGCCCCACAGAATGATCTTTCGCTCGGCCAGGTACTCGCACGCGGACATTCCGAATCCCGGCTCGCCGGCATTGAAAGCCGCGATGCGCCGGTTTTTCTCCGCCGCGTCATAGGTGTCCCATTGCGTCGGGTGCCACAGATCGCCGTGCCCGGTGTACAGGAACACGCAATCGCCCTGGGCGATCGGATCGAGGCCCTGCTTCTCCAGCATCGCCTCGATGTCCTCATCGGTGACGATGCCGGGATCGTTGCGATCGACCGCCGTCGGGATCGGAAGCGTGCCGCCCCTCAGCGCGACGGCATTGAGCAGGACGCCGCGACACACGAAGCCGACCTTGCCCACGTGCTCGACTCCGAGTGGCCCCATTCCGTAGGTGGTGACATCGGCGTCTTCGGTGAATCGCCCATTGTAGAAGAAGTTACCTTTCGAGGTGAGCACGCCGATGTGTCCGGGACCGTCGAACTGGGTGCCGATCTGGCCGATCTCGGTGGCCACATACTCGTCGTTGTAGACCAGCTTCTGGTCGCCGAACGGGCCGCCGGTGGGCAGCCCGGGGATGGTCAGCCGCCAGCCGCGCGATCCGAAAGCCGGCGCGTCCTGCTGATACACTTTGCCGAGCGTCGCCACCTTGCCCTGCTTGACCACCTTGATGCCTTTCAGGACGGTCTCTGGCGTCGTCCAGTTGACAGACCCGGCTAAGTCGTCCGCGCCCCACACCGTGGGGGCCCACTGTTCGGTGAGCGGCGCATCGTTGACCGCAAAAGCGCTGGTGGACAGGCTTGCCAGCAGAACGACGGCACCAAAACGGTGCGGGAGCAAAGGCTTTTTCGCGTATTTCATGACGATTCCCCTCCTCTGATGGCGTGGCGTGCGTGTCTGCGCCTGCGCACACGCGTCAATCGTACCAGCAATCGGCGAGCCGCTGCCCCGGCACCGTCATTTTGCGACGCGCGGCGCGTCCAGCGACACGGGTCGCCCGCCTGCGGCCTTTTCTGCGATGCATCATGGCCCCCGGCGCAGCGAGGCCGGGGCAATTGCAGAGCGCCGAGGGCAAGGATATGATGCGCCAAATCCTTGATTCGACTGGTGCCGCCGGCGGTGGGTCGGCGCATTCAAAAGACAAAGACACCAGTAGGCAAAAAGGCTAGCGCTTCCCAGGCACCTGCCGTTTCGCCCTCTCGCCCTTCTCCGGAAAGGTCTTGTGAAGGCGAAAACAACAAAGAACGGATCCAGGGAGGGGTGCTTCGCACATGACACGCGTACGACGATTCGAATTCGGTAATGAGCGAGGCGTCGCATGTGGCGCCGCGTTCTACGCTTGCCGGAAGAAAAGCCGGGGAAGCGTCCCCGGTCAAAGTTGCAGTAGACGGAGGGTAAGAGTATGAATTTTCGCAAGACCCTGAAAGCGCTCGCTCTGGGTGGCGCGGCGGTGGCTGTAGCCCTGTCGGCGTCCAACGCGTATGCGCAAAAGCGGGTAAAGTGGAAGATGCAGAGCGCATTCGGTAGTCAGCTCGTGCATCTGGGGACCTCGGGTGTGCGCTTCTCGAAAGACGTGGAGCGTTTGTCCGGCGGTAATTTTGACATCAAATTCTTCGAGCCCGGCGCGCTGGTGCCAGCGCTCGAGTGTTTCGATGCCGCCTCCAAGGGTTCGGTCGAGTCATGCTGGACAACGCCGGGCTATCACACCGGCAAGCTGGGTACGGGCGTTGCATTCTTTACCGCGGTGCCGTTCGGCCCGCAGATCGGTGAGTTCCTGGCCTGGAAATGGCACGGCGGTGGTAACGCCATCCGTGACGCCAAGTATGCCGAGTTCGGCCTGACCGCGGTCGACTGCTTCTGCATCGGACCGGAGACTTCCGGCTGGTTCAAGCAGCCGGTCAACAGCCTCGACGAGCTCAAGGGCATGAAAATGCGCTTCTTCGGACTGGGCGCGCGCGTCATGCAGAAGTTGGGCGTATCGACCCAGCTACTCGCGGGCGCGGATATCTATCCCGCGCTCGAGAAGGGCGTCATCGATGCGACCGAGTTCTCGATGCCGGACATCGACCAGAATCTCGGGTTCTATCAGATTGCCAAGAACAACTACTACCCGGGCTGGCACCAGCAGGTCTCCTGCAGCGAGCTGCTGATGAACCGCGACGCATTCAACGCGCTGCCGGAAAACTACAAGGCGATGATCGAGATAGCGGCCGGCAAACAGGTCATTGAGACCTACGCCGACACCGAGGCAAAGAATCCAACGGCGATGAACAACATGCTGTCTAAGTATGGTGTCACGAACCGTCGCTGGGACGATGCGACCCTCGCGCAGTTCGAAAAAGCCTGGCGAGAGGTGGTCAAGGAAGAGTCCGCGAGCGATCCGTTCTTCAAGGAGATCGCAGAGAGCTTCTTCGCATTCCGTGATGTGTATCGCGGCTGGGGTGAGGCGCAGGCACTGAAGCCGACTTACCTCAAATAGCGACGAATCGCCGGCGAAATTCGCCGGCGCTCGTTGAGCGACAATACCGGAGCCCGCGCGTGCGGGCTCCGGCTCCGTGTATGGAGCCGCTGAGTTCGGCGGGTGATTGCGATGGAGCAACTGCTCAAGCTCGGAACCCGTAACGGGAAAGTCGTCCTGCTGGTCGCCATCCTGGTGGCCATCGGGCTCGCCTTCGGGCACATATCGAGTCTGAATCCGGAGCAGCAGGAAGAGCTTCTCTATTTCGCCCAGGACTACCTGCCGATCTTCATGTTCATGACGTTGGCGCTGCTCCTGTTTACGGGATTTCCCGTGGCCTTCATTCTCGGTGGTCTCGCGCTCCTTTACGGGGTCATCGGCTTCTTTCTCGGCTCGTTCTCCCTCATCGAATTCTTCAACTTCCTGCCGCGAATCTGGGGGCAGGCCGCAGAGAATCTGGTGCTGGTGGCCGTGCCCGCGTTCGTCTTCATGGGCGTGATGATGGAGCGAAGCGGTGTTGCGAACGATCTTCTCTATTGTGTCCAGGTTCTGTTGAAACGCGTGCCCGGCGCGTTGGCGCTGGCCGTTACCATCATGGGGACGATCCTTGCCGCCATGACCGGCATCATCGGCGCGTCGGTCACGATGATGACCGCGCTGGCGCTGCCGACCATGATGCGCCAGGGATACAGTCACGCGCTTGCCTGCGGCACCATCGCCGCATCGGGCACCCTCGGCATTCTGATTCCGCCGAGCATCATGTTGATCATCATGGCCGACCTGCTTCAGGTATCGGTGGGCAACGTGTTCATGGCTGCGATTGTTCCGGGACTCACCCTCGCAGTGCTCTATCTCACGTTCGTATGGCTCATTTCGTGGCTGAAGCCGTCGGTCGCCCCGCCGCTCGCGGAGGATCTGCTCAATGTTCCCCGCGAGGAGTTGATTCGCAAGTTCAAATGGGACAAGGACCTGCTGATCGCCTCGGGTGCGACCCTCGGCATGGCGCTGGTATGGTGGTTCGGCGTCGACGTGGTCATCAACATCGGCTTCCAGCTTCACGTGACGCCACCGGTGTCGCTGACCATTGCGGTGTTGCTCGCCGTGCTGGCGATTTTCCTTTACGCCGGACCGTTGCTGCGCAGCGCTTTCCTGCCTCCGGTGGTGCTGATCACGCTGATCAAGGGCTCCATCCTGTTCGGATGGGCGACTCCGAGCGAAGCCGGCGCAGTCGGCGCCTTCGGCGCCATGGTGCTCGCACTGGTGGCGGGTCGCCTGAACTTCCCCGTTTTGCAGGGCGTTTGCCACACGTCCGCGCGTACCGTGGCGATGATTTTCTTCATCATCATCAGCGCCACCTGCTTCGCCTACGTCTACCGATCGCTCGGCGGGGACGACATCGTCGAGCATTTGATCAACGAGGCGGGACTCGGGTCGTGGGGCCTGCTGATCCTGCTCATGGCCATTACCTTCATACTGGGATTCTTCCTCGACTGGATCGAGATCACGCTGATCGTGCTTCCGGTATTCGCGCCGCTGGTTGCGGGTCTCGATTTCGGCGACCATGTGATGGCCAGCGAGATCAAGCTCTGGTTCATCATCCTGATGGCGGTCAATCTCCAGACATCGTTCTTGACCCCGCCATTCGGTTTCGCGCTGTTTTATCTCAAAGGTATTGCACCGAGAGAAATCAAGATTACCAGCATCTACAAGGGCATCATTCCCTTCGTGATTCTGCAGATCATCGGCCTCATCGCGATTATGGTGGAGCCGGAGATTGCGCTCTGGTTGCAACGCAGCGTCTACGAATAGATTCGAGTCATGAACGATTCAGGCCCAGCTCCCCACGACGCACCTGCCGCGAGCAACAACAACAGCGGGGCGCGAGATGCCGTTACCCAGGAGCTTCCCTGGGCCATACAGCTCAGCGACACGCTGAGAAACATCGTGGACCGGATCGGGCGGTTCGGGTCCTGGATGTTCATCCCGCTCATCGTTATCACTGTCATCGATGTAGTCCTGCGTAAGATCGGCATTCAGTACTTTCTCATCACGAACCTGGGCCGTATTTTCGACTCGACGGTGCTGCAGGAGCTCGAATGGCACTTTCACACCGGGCTGTTCGCGCTGGTGTTGGGTTACGGATACATATGGAACACGCACGTGCGGGTCGACCTCGTTCGCGAGCATCTCGCATTCCGAAAAAAGGCATGGCTCGAGTTCATCGGCCTCACTGTATTCCTGATTCCCTACTGCGGGATCGTGATCTGGTTCTCGCTCATCTATGCGTACGATTCGTATGCGATGAACGAGATTTCGGCGTCCACCGTGGGCCTCACTCACCGCTGGATTATCAAGAGCGTCCTGGTCGTCGGTCTGGTGATGGCGGTTGTCGCGGGAATCTCGGTCTGGCTCCAAGTGGTGATCATTCTCTGGGGTCCACAGGATGTCAGGTTTCCGCTGATGACCCTGGAGTGGCCGGAAGAGGAAGGAACGAAAATCGAAGGCAAGACGCGGCTGGAGCTCGATGAAATGGAGGACGAGTTGGAACGGCGCGAACGCGAGCGCCGGGAACGCGAAGCGGCGGAGAAAATGCAGGCATCGCGGGACCCATCGCAGGAGTCCTAAGGGGGTCGTCCGATCCTCTTAGTCGATTCGGCGAGCCGGCCGATGGACTGGGAAAAGCATTTCAAGAAATACGTCTGGGACGACGACAAGACGCCCTACTTCACACCCGTCACCAAGCTGAACCGCCGCCAGGCGAGCAACGAGATATTCGTCTATACACTGTTCGTCGGCACCATCTTCTGCGTTGTCGCGGTGCTTTCCAATACCGGCGGCCTGCCCCATGGCCGCAGCTTCATGGTGGCGCTCTATGCATTCACCATGGTGTGCGCCGCGATTGTTCTCGCCTTCACCAAGCACTCTCTTGCCGCCTGGTATTGCGCGCTCGCACCGATCGCAGCGCTGCTGTATTTCTACGTGTTCGGCTTTCATCCTAATCTGGCGGCCGTCGACCATGTAGTGATCCTCGTCCTCGTCGCATTCTGGCTTCGTTACTCGTGGCGCATCGTCGCGATCGGAAAGCATTTCGAGGACATGCCGGATCCGGACGACGCTCCGCCCTCTGATGGCCTCTGACCCAATCGCTCGCGGCGGCCCTGACCGGCATTCGCTCGTCAAGCGCCTGTATCGCTGGCACGTGCTCACCTACAGTGCGGTCATGAGCATCCTGGTGGTGGCGAACATCTATGTCGGTGGCGGATGGTGGTCGTTCTGGCCCATGATTGCCTGGTCTCTGGCGCTCTCTTTGCATTTTTTCTACTACAAGTCCATCACCGTTGACGAGGAGTGGGCACAGGAGCGTACCGACGATCTCAAGCTCCGAAGCTACGACCTCGGCCATATTCAAGACATAGAAGATCGCGTGGAAAAACACGACGCGAGCGTTCGGCCCGCGGACGAGCGCGAATCTTGAGCAACGCGATGCAGGAAATCGAGAGCCTCAAAAGCCTGCCCGTAATCGATGCCCACCATCACTTCTGGGACCTGGAGCGAAACTATCATCCGTGGCTCTGTGACGAGCCGCTCATCCCGTTTCGCTACGGAGATTATCGGCCGCTGCGGCGAAGTTACATGCCCGAGGACTATTTCCGAGACACTGCGTCTTTCGACGTGGTGGCATCAGTGTATGTCGAGGCCGAGTGGGACCCGCGCGACCCGGTCGGGGAAACCCGATGGGTGCACCAGATCGCCGAACGCTACGGTTATCCGAACGCCGTCGTTGCGCAAGCGTGGCTCGATCGCGACGACGTCGAGGAGGTGCTCCGCGCTCAGGCATCGTTTCCATTGGTACGCAGCGTGCGTCACAAGCCGAAAGCCGCGCCGACACCCGATGGCGTCCGGCCCGGGGCCAATGGCTCGATGGGAGACGAGCGCTGGAGACGGGGTTTCGCGATGCTCGAAGCCCATGGCCTGGCCTTCGATCTGCAGACGCCCTACTGGCATCTCGATGAGGCTTGCGCGCTCGCGCGCGAATTTCCACACACGCTGATTATCCTCAATCACACCGGTCTGCCAGCCGATCGATCGAGAAGCGGGCTGACCAAGTGGCGTCGCGCCATGCGGCGTCTCGCTTCGGCGCCGAATGTCGCGGTGAAGATCTCCGGTCTCGGCGAGCCCGGTAAGGCCTGGACGGTAGAGTCCAACGCACCGGTGGTGCTCGATACAATCGACATCTTCGGTGTCGAGCGCTGCATGTTCGCGAGCAACATGCCCGTGGACGGCCTGGTCGCGGATTTCGAGACCATTGTCGGCGGATTCATGCGTATCGTCGCACACCTGTCGCTCGGCGATCGACGCAAGCTCTTCTGTGACAACGCCAAGCGGATATACGGTATATCCTGATTTGTCCCCCTGCAGGAGCGTGAGCGCTCCTGCAGGGGGGCGACCGAGCGACCGATCAGCGCCGGCGTTGCGCGGCCGTTTTTCGATGCGGGCCGTTCGCCCTGCCCCGGTGATGATTTTGGCGCCGCTCGGTCCGGGCATCCATGCGATTGCTTCTGCGATCCAGACGCCGGTCGATACGCTTGCCTTTGCGGTCAAGGTGGCGGTCGATACGGTGTCCCTTCCTGTCGAGGCGCGTGTCGATCCGATCGCCTTTATTGTCGAGACGCCGATCGATTCTGTCCCCTTTCCGGTCCAAGTGCGCTTCGATGCGATCGCCCTTGCGCTCGAGCTTTTCGGCAAACCCTTCCTTGCCGGCCTCCCGTGCCCGCTCGGCCTTCGCGTCGAAACGCGACTCGATTCGATCTCCCTTTTTGTCGAGGCGTCGATCGACACGATCGCCCCCTCGATCGAGCCTCGTGTCGATGCGATCGCCCTTGTGGTTGAGACGCTCTTCGATGCGATCGCCCCTCCTGTCAAGGCGCTCCTCGATACGATCGCCACGCCTGTCGAGGCGCTGCCCGGCGGTGTCCCGGAGCTCGGTGGATGTCGCTTCCACGTCCGCTCCGGCCGCGAGCGGCATGACGGCGGTGATGAGACCGATTATGGTGACGCTCATGAGCTGTCGGTTTTTCATGGTTAACTCCAGATGGTGATGGATTCAAAGGTAGTACTTCCTGAAACGCACCGCCGCACGATCGGTTGACAGCCCGGCGAGCGCACCGCCAGTATCCTGGTTGTACGGGAACGCGGTTCCCCGCGAAGCGACTTACCGCAGCGGACCGGCGCCGTAACCGTCCCGCTGTCAGGAACCGCCCTTGTGTCGATGATCAAAAGCCAACACCACCCAACCGCCGTCATTGCGCGCGGTGCAGAGCTTGCCGACGACGTCGAGGTGGGCGCTTATGCGGTGATCGAGGACCGGGTCGTTGTCGGATCCGGCACGGTCATCGGACCGCACGCCGTCATCCACAGTCATGCCCGTATCGGCGCGCGTAACCGCATCCATGCCCATGCGGTTATCGCCGATACGCCGCAGGACTATTCCTTCGCGGGCCAGGAAACGTGGGTCGAGATCGGCGATGACAATATCATTCGCGAAGGTGTCACCATTCATCGATCCACGGAGCTCGATACGCCCACGCGAGTG
>JBFICP010000138.1:0-8526 GCA_041581935.1 Gammaproteobacteria bacterium
AAAGGCGCTCGCGGCGGTGGAGATCACCGAGAAGGATCGCGAGCTGTGGTTCGATCGGTTTCTGCGCGCGCTCAAAAGCGGCGCCATCCCGGCCGGGCGTATCGTCTCCAACGCCGGCGCCCAGGCGCACAAACCCGCCACATCCACCATCAACTGCACGGTCTCCGGGACGGTGGGTGATTCCATGGCCAACATTCTCGAGAAGGTCAACGAGGCGGGCCTCACGTTAAAGGCCGGTTGCGGAATCGGCTACGAGTTCTCGACCCTGCGTCCCAAGGGTGCGTACGTGTCGGGGGCCGGCGCCTACACCTCCGGACCCCTGTCGTTCATGGACATCTACGACAAGATGTGCTTCACGGTGTCCTCCGCCGGCGGGCGGCGCGGCGCGCAGATGGCCACGTTTGACGTCGGCCATCCGGACGTGGTGGATTTCATTCGCGCCAAACGTGAGAACGGGCGACTGCGCCAGTTCAATCTGTCGCTGCTGATCACCCGTGAGTTCATGGAAGCGGTGCGCAATGACGAGGAGTGGCCGCTCGCGTTTCCCGTCACACCCCGGGAGGTCGAGGATGACGGGCTCGACGTGGAGGACCCCTCGCAGGTGATTTGGCGCACCTGGCCGATACGGGATAGCTATCTCGTCGACGAGTCCGGCCTGGTTGCCTGCAAAATTTATCGTCGCATTCGCGCACGGCGCCTGTGGGATCTCATCATGGCGTCGACCTACGACTTCGCCGAGCCGGGCTTCATCCTCGTCGACGAGATCAACGAGATGAACAACAACTGGTTCTGCGAGAACGTCCGCGCCACCAACCCCTGTGGCGAGCAGCCCCTGCCTCCCTACGGTGCATGTCTTCTCGGATCGGTCAATCTGACCAAGTTCGTGCTCGATCCATTCACCGATCGCGCCCGCTTCGATTGGGATGGTTATCGGGAAACGGTTGCCACCTTCACCCGCATGCTGGACAACGTGGTCGAGGTGAACGGCCTGCCGCTCGGTGAGCAGCGCCGCGAAATCGAGCGCAAGCGGCGCCATGGCATGGGTTATCTGGGGCTCGGCTCGACGCTCACCATGCTCGGCATGAGGTACGGCGATTCGGACTCGCTGGAATTCACCGAGCGGGTTACCCGGGAAATGGCGGTCGAAGGCTGGAAGACGGGGCTCGAGCTGTCCCGCGAGAAGGGACCTGCTCCGATTATGAACGAGCGATTCACGGTCAGCGCGGAAATGCTGCGCATGCGCCCGGAAATGAGAGCCGACGGTTACGAGGTCGGTGACGAGGTCGAAGGACGGGTGCTGCACGCGCGTTACAGCCGCTATATGCAACGTATCTCCGAAGTCGAGCCGGAGCTCGTCGAGGCGCTCGCCAACGAGGGTGCGCGCTTTACGCATCACACGTCGATTGCGCCGACGGGCACGATATCGCTGTCGCTCGCGAACAATGCGAGCAACGGTATCGAGCCGAGCTTCGCCCATCACTACTCGCGCAACGTCATACGCGAGGGCCGGAAGACCAAGGAGAAGGTCGACGTATTCTCATTCGAGATGCTTGCATACCGCGAGCTCGTCAACGCCGATTCATCACCGGAGGGTGACGACGTCGATGCGCTGCCCGACTATTTCGTCACCGCCGAGCACGTCACGCCGAAGCAGCACGTGGACGTTCAGTCAGCCGCTCAAAAATGGGTGGACTCCTCGATCTCGAAAACCGCGAATGTCCCCACGGACTATCACTACGAGGACTTCAAGGACATTTACCTGTATGCCTATGTCAAGGGACTCAAGGGATGCACGACGTTTCGGTTCAACCCCCAAGCGTTCCAGGGTGTGCTGGTGAAAGACAAGGATCTGGAGAAAACGACCTACCGCTTCACACTCGCTGACGGCAGCGTCATCGAGGTCAAAGGTAACGAAGAAATCGAGTACGACGGCGAAATCCACAGCGCCGCCAATCTCTACGATGCCATCAAGGAAGGCTATTACGGAAAATTCTGACAGAGACCACTGCCATGGCAATCAAGATAGACCAGAAAATCGTCGAGTATGACGTCAAAACCCCGACCAGGACGGAAGTCGCCGAGGATGCGCATGCGCCCCGGAAAGTAACCGAGTCCGTGGCGCACACGGATGCGCCTCTGAAGAGCGCCGAAGTCATTCAAATGCACGAGCGGCTCGAACGGCCGGAAATGCTCGTGGGCTCGACATACAAGATCAAGACGCCGCTCTCAGAGCATGCGCTCTACGTGACCATCAATGACATCATTTTGAACCAGGGCACCGAGCATGAGCAGCGCCGCCCGTTCGAGGTGTTCATCAACTCCAAGAACATGGAGCATTTCCAGTGGATCGTTGCGCTCACGCGTATCGTATCCGCGGTATTCAGGAAGGGCGGCGACGTCACCTTTCTCGTCGAGGAGCTGCGGTCTGTATTCGACCCGAGGGGTGGATACTTCAAAAAGGGCGGCAAGTACATGCCGTCCCTGGTGGCCGAGCTGGGAGATGCCATCGACTCGCATTTGCGCAGTATCGGGCTGATCTCCGGCGAGCCGCTCGACCAGCAGCAGCAGGCCTACCTCGAGCAGACGCGGGCGCGCGTCGACGCCGCGAAGGGCACAGACAGCGCAAGCGAAGATCAGGTTTTCCCTGAATACGCGGCTTTCTGCCAGCACTGCCACGCGAAAGCGGTGATTCAGATCGACGGCTGCCTCACGTGCTTGAACTGTGGCGATTCCAAGTGTGGATAGCGGCTGAACAACCTGGAGTGAATCTATAGCGACGCATTCCATCGAACACGATTTTTACCACGCCTTCATGTGGAGGCCGTGACGGGCGCCGAGAGGGAAGTCGGCACTGGCTCGTCGCACGCCGGTACTGCCCAGCAGAATCTGCGTGCGACGAGCTTTTTTTGTGGATATTCTTCAGACGATGATCAACCCGATATTTATCGAATCCGCCGCGCAGCTCGAAGATGCATGCAGGAAATGGCTCGGCGCCGAGGTGATCGGCGTGGACACGGAGTTCGAACGCACCCGCACCTATTTCTCCCGCCCGGCACTGGTGCAGATATTCGACGATGAGCATGTTTTTCTCATCGACCCTCTGGTCGTGGGCGACTACTCGCCACTAGCCGCCCTGCTGCAATGCCGTAATGTCACGAAGGTGATGCACGCGGCCGAGGGCGATATCGAGGTACTCGAGCAGCTGACCGGCGTGATTCCCACTTCGGTGTTCGACACACAGATGGCCGCGGCCTTTGCCGGCCACGGATACTCGCTCGGATATCGAACGCTCACGCACACGCTGCTCGGCGAGCAGCTCGACAAGGACGAGACGCGTTCGAACTGGCTGAAACGACCGCTGAGTGACGCGCAGATCGCTTACGCGGCGCTCGATGTCGTGTACCTGTTACCCATGTATCGGCGACTGCACCGCGAACTCAGTGAAATGGGCCGTGATACCTGGCTGCGCGAAGAAATTGAGCGATTGGCGCAGCGACGCGAAGCCGATCGGGATCCGCGCCGTGCCTACCTGCGTATTCGCCCCGGAAGACGGCTGGATATCGACGGGCTCTCGGCCCTGCGCGAGCTTGCCGCGTGGCGCGAATGTGAAGCGCGCAACCGCGATCTGCCGCGTCAAATGATTCTCAAGGATGCAGCGTTGCTGGCGATTGCATCAGCGTCGCCCACCCGTGCCGATGAACTCGCCGCGTTGCCCGAGCTGCCTACTTCCGTGGTGTCCCGATACGCACAAGCGCTGCTCGATGTCATGACACGGGCACGAAGCGCGGCTGCGGATTCGCCGCCGCTACGAGCGCCGGTTGTCGAGCGGCGTTACGCTTCCTGGCTCAAGGCTTTGAAACACGCCGTGCGCGAACGGGCGGAGGCCCTCGGCATGCCGGCGCCCATGCTGGCCCAATCGCGCACCCTCGAAGCCCTCGTCGAGGCTGCCGCGGCAGACAGGATGTGTCTGCCCGAAGAACTGGGCGGATGGCGGCAGACAGTCATCGGCGAGCCGCTCATGAGCGCGCTCGCAGCTATAAAAGATCGCGCCTAGCCCGCACCATCACCCGATTCTGAGACCCGGTAGCCGCGCAATCGTTCACCTTCGAGAGCAACGATGTGCACGTTCTCTACGCCAGTGTGCGCTTCACCCTCTCCGAGCTCAACGCGAAGGTAGTTGTCGGTCCACCCGGCGAGATACGAGTGCCGACCCCGACGTGCGGTCTCGAGCAATACCGGCAGCGTCCTTCCCACGTGGCGTTCTTGAAATGCCCTCTGCTTGTCGCGCATGAGGCGCTTGAGCGCTCGTGTGCGCCGCTTCTTCACGTCGCCTGGAATCTGATCTCCGTAGCTTTCCGCTTCAGAGCCAGGGCGCACGGAATACGTGAACGGGTGGATATAGGTGATCGGAAGCTCGGCGAGGCAGTCGAACGTTTCCTGAAAATGCTCATCCGTCTCACCCGGAAAACCGCAAATAACGTCGGTGCCGATACCGCAGTCGGGTATAGCTTCGGAAATTTTCCAAATCAATCGCGAAAACTGCCCTGCCGTGTAGCGCCTCTTCATGCGTGACAGAATCGCGTTGCTCGCACTCTGAAGCGGGATGTGAAAGTGCCGCGCGAATTTTTCATGCCTCGCCATGAGCGCGATGAGCTCATCGCTGATCGAGGCCGGCTCGATTGAGCTAAGACGAAAACGCTCGAGCTCGGGAATGGCAAGAATGTCGCGCACCAATTCGGTCAACATGCGGCGGTTCTCGGGCAAATCCAGACCATAGTCACCCAGGTGCACGCCTGTCAGCACAACTTCCGCATAGCCCGACACGACCAGCTCGTGCACTTGGGCGAGAACGCTCTGTGGTTTGCGACTTCGCGACGCACCGCGGGTCTGCGGCACGATGCAGAAGCTGCAGGATTCATTGCAACCCTCCTGGACCTTAACGAAAGCCCGACTGTGCTCCATCATCTCGGTGATCGGCACATCCACGAATTCGCTGGCCTCCCCGATCGGCGATACCGCGATCTCGAGACCACTCTCGTCCATGTCGTCCATCTTGCGAGCGATTTGACCACGATCCGCGGCGCCCACGATCAGGCACACGCCCGGCAGCTCGGCGAGCTCGCGGGGTGCGCGCTGAGCGTAGCAACCGGTCACGACGATGGCGGAATCGGGCCGCTCTGAATGAATGCGGCGGATGGCTTTTCGGCAGGTCGCGTCCGCTCTCGCGGTGACGCTGCAAGTATTGACCACGTAGACGTCGGCGTGCTCGCGGAACGGCACACTGCGCCATCCACCGTCGTCGTCGAGGAGGGTGCGGATGGTTTCGGTGTCGTATTGGTTGAGGCGACAACCGAATGTACAGAAGGCAACGCTTTTCAAGGGACCTCCGAGGGCGGGCAGATTCTATATGGGTGCTTGATGATCTGCCACCTCCGCGCGCCGGGATTACCTGCGACCGCCCTTTCGGCTAACATGGCCCTCGGGGGCGAGGGACCATCCAGTGCTCGCGGAAAAAATCGGTAAGTACGAGCTCATCGAACGTCTCGCCAGCGGCAGTATGGGCACCGTGTATTCGGCCCACGATCCGTTTACCAACCGGCTGGTAGCAATCAAGGTCGCCCATCCTCAGTACGCCGAGGATTCCGCCAACGCGCGAAAGTTTCGCAAGCTTTTCTTTAACGAAGCCCACGCCGCCGGAGTGCTCGATCACCCGAACATTTTGCGGGTATTCGACGCAGACATCGATGGAAGCTCGTGTTACCTGGTCATGGAGCTGGTCGAAAATGCCGGGACACTCGAGCCCTATTGCAGTTCCGACAACTTGTTGCCTCTGCCGGACATCATCGGCATCGTCTATAAAACGGCGAAAGCTCTCGACTATGCCCACCGGCAAGGCGTCATTCATCGCGACATCAAACCCAGCAATATTCTGCTGACACAGGATCGCGACATCAAGCTTGCCGATTTCAGCGTCGCCATGATTACCCGCGCAGATACCATACAGACGCAGTTCACAGGTGTTCTCGGCTCGCCGTTGTACATGTCGCCCGAACAGATTAACGATCAATCGATCACCGGACGAAGCGATATATTCTCCCTCGGCACGCTCATGTATCAGCTATTGACGGGCTCGCACCCCTTCCATGCCGAGAGTCTGATCGCCATCAGCCAGAAGATCAGCAACGACGAGCCACGGCCCATCGTCGAGTATCGCGCCGACCTGCCCGACGGGCTCAATTACGCGATCGGACGCATGCTCAAGAAAGACCCCGAAGAGCGTTACAGCACCGGATTGGATCTGGCGGCGGACCTGGCATTGATATTCGAGGATCTGGATGCCGTCGCAGATGAGGAAGGTCTGCGCGAGAAATTCGGCGCCATCAAGAACCTGGGATTCTTCAAGGGCTTTGTCGACGCGGATATCTGGGAGCTGATCCGCGCGTGCACGTGGCAGACGTACTCAGCGGCTGACTCGATCATTCGCCAGGGTGACATGGAACACTCTTTCTACATCATTCTCTCCGGAGTCGTGATCATCGAGCAGGATGGCAGCGTGGTTAACATCCTGCATGAGGGCGACTGCTTCGGCGAGATGGGATACCTGGCCCGTGCCCGGCGCGTCGCCAGCGCCATTGCCCGCACCGATGTTTCGGTAATGAAGGTCAACGATTCCACCATCGACCGCGCCGCCGAGGCGACCCAGCTGCGCTTTCACAGAGCCTTCGTGCGCACCCTCATCGAGCGGCTCACCGACGCCACCGCCATCGTCTCCCAGCTGCGCCGCGCGTGAGGCCATCGGCATGACCGGCGTGCGCCAGCTCCAGGTCGACGGGCTGTGTATCGACGGCGTCGGCCCGGTCGATCTGTCGCTCGCGCAAGGCGAGTGCCTGGTGCTGCACGGACCGTCGGGCGCCGGCAAGACCCGCCTGCTTCGCGCCATCGCCGATCTCGATGTGCACGGCGGTCGGGTCGCGTGTCTCGGAACACAGGCCGAGGCGACGCCGCCCGCCGAATGGCGCCGCCGGGTCGGCTTACTGGTGGCCGACAGCCAATGGTGGTGCGATCGGGTCGACGAGCATTTCTCCACGCAGCCGACGGCGCGCGCGCTCGAGGCGCTCGGCCTCGACGCCGAGCGCCTGCACGGGCCGGTGGCGAGGCTCTCGAGCGGTGAATGTCAGCGCTTTGCGCTGCTGCGATTGCTCGCTAATCGGCCCCGCGTGTTGCTGCTCGACGAACCGACGGCGAATCTCGACCCGGACAACGTCGCACGGGTGGAGCGCGCGATTGCAGACTACGTCGCCGAAGAGCACGCCGCGGTCCTGTGGGTCAGTCACGACCCGCGCCAGATGACCCGTGTCGGTCATCGCCGATTGCGCCTGGAAGCCGGCCGCCTGGTACCCGAGGCGGCAGGCGGCGGGGTCGAGGAGCACGTGCAATGATTCTCCTGGGACCGGTCGATCTGGCCCTCGCCGCGCTTCTGGTGGTGGCCTCTGCGGCGCTCGCGTTCGTCCTGCGGCTCGGGATATCCGCGAGCCTGCTGATTGCCGGGACGCGCATGGTCGTCCAGCTGCTGCTGGTCGGACTGGTGCTCAAAGCGGTGTTCGACCGCGCCGAGCTGCCGTGGATCGCGCTCATCGCCATCGTCATGCTGATCGTGGCAGGCTACGAGAGTGCCGCACGGCAAAAGCGTCGGCTGGCGGGCTGGTGGAGCATGGGCATCGGCGTGGCCGCCATGTGCTTGTCCACCTTCTCGGTGACGGTGCTGACCCTGGTGGTCATCCTCGGGCCCTCGCCGTGGTATACGCCGCAGTACGCCATTCCCCTCCTCGGGATGCTGCTCGGCAACACCATGACCGGCGTGGCCCTGGGGCTCGATCGCCTCACCCAGAGCCTGTGGGCGCAGCGACGCATGGTCGAGGCGCGGCTCATGCTCGGCCACCCGTGGCGCGAGGCGGTTGGCGACATTCGTCGCGATTGCATGCGCGCCGGTCTGATTCCGACGCTGAACGCCATGGCGGCGGCGGGCATCGTCAGCCTGCCGGGCATGATGACCGGGCAGATTCTGGCCGGCTCGCCGCCGGTGGAAGCGGTCAAGTACCAGATTCTCATCATGTGCCTGATCATGGGCGCAACCACCGGCGGCACGGCGATCGCTGTCCAGGTCGCCTGCCGGCGCCTGTTCGATGCCCGCGAGCGATTGCGGCTCGACCGCCTGCGGGCGCCCTGATCGCGGGCGGCGCGCCGTGGGTGACCTCGCACGGCGACGCGCGGCTGTCCAGACGGGCCTATAAGCCACGGATATTTCAGCAATATCCCCGTCTCTGCGCGGCTTGCGAGGCGGCATCCGGCGGCCATTCGCGCTAAGATAGTGGCCAGTGGCGGCACTGCGGACCCTAGGAGCGTGTACGGCATCGGAATAGCGACGGCGCGAACGTGACACCGACCCCGATTTCCGGGGCGCGCTGCTCGCATAGCAACGGCTATGCCGGCGCCGCCCCCGGCCATCCGGGCCGCGGGACCACAGCC
>JBFICP010000139.1:0-8407 GCA_041581935.1 Gammaproteobacteria bacterium
CGACACCGGTGCGCGTACACCGAGCGCTGCCGCGGCGTCGTTCAGCCGCTCGAGCTCGCCGCGCGATTCGACGTTGAAACAATGAACCCCGACCTCGAGCGCGCGGCGCATCTCGGCTTCACGCTTTCCGACACCGGAGAACACCACCTTCGTGGCGTCGCCGCCGGCGGCCAGCACCCGTTCGAGCTCGCCGATGGAAACGATATCGAATCCCGATCCCAGACGCGCGAGGACGTCCAACACGCCGAGATTTGAGTTGGCCTTGACCGAGTAGCAGATACGATGCCGCAGCTCCGAAAGGGCATCATCGAAAGCACGCCAACGGGCCTCCAGCGCCGCGCGCGAGTAGACGTAGCAGGGCGTGCCGTAGCGCCTGGCGACAGACTCGAGCGGCACCTGCTCGGCGAACAGGTTGTCGTCCTGGTAATGAAAAAACTGCACGGGTCGTTCGATTGAGATGGCCGCGGGTTGAGGGCTCGAGCGCCGGGACTGAATGGTCATCCGTGATGAGCGGGGCGCATTGCGGGCGAGCGTCGCGACGTTTTCTCCTTGTCTTGCTTTTCTTCCTCGTCCGTCTCGTTTTCCTCGGGCAGGTACAGCGGGCCCTTGACGCCACAGGCGCTCGCGAAGCCACTCACCGCGACGGCGACCGCAAGGCTCAGAACGATTCGGCGGTTGTACACGGTAATCAACGGCAAATTCGAAGGACGGTCCGGGAGTATAGCAGGCCCGGGTTCTTGATCTGCCGTGGCCGTCGCGTACACTGCCGCGGCCCGAGCGCTTTTCCGACAGGACGCAATTCGTGAACGACGACGCACCGCTGATCATCGAGCCGCCCGAGGATGCTGCCGCCAGCGTCATTTGGCTGCACGGCCTGGGGGCCGATGGTCACGACTTCGAACCCATCGTTCCCGAGCTCGGCGATGCGCTCACCCGCAATGTTCGCTACGTGTTTCCCCACGCACCGCGCATGCCGGTCACCATCAACGGCGGCATGGTGATGCGCGCCTGGTACGACATCGCGGATACGGATATCGCGAAGCGCGCCGACGAAGCGGGCGTGCGCGCCTCGGCGCGCATTCTCGAAGGACTCATCGAGGACGAGCTCGGCAAGGGCCTTGCATCCGAGCGCATTCTGCTGGCGGGATTCTCCCAGGGCGGCGCCATCGCACTGCACACAGGATTGCGCTATCCGGAGCCGCTCGCCGGCATCCTCGCCCTGTCCACTTATCTGCCGCTCGAGGACGCGTTGGGCACGGAGCGCCACCCCGCGAATCGCGATGTTCCGGTTTTTCTCGCCCATGGCAGCCAAGACCCCGTTATTCCACTCGCGCTCTCTGAGCGCTCGCGGCGCTTGCTCGCGTCCCTGGGCTACCGGGTGGAATGCCACACCTATCCCATGCCCCACTCGGTGTGCCCGGAGGAAATCCGCGACATCGCCGTCTGGCTCGAACGCGTGCTCGGCAGCGATCGGGAATCCGAAAACGCCGGTTGAATGACACAGCTTTGGCTTCGCTGCGCTAGGCCCAAGCCGGATTGGAAAGCACGCGCGTGTGAGCGCGCGTCCCGTCAGGGCGAATGCGCGCGCCTTGCGCTGCTGCGCGAGCGCCCGCGCTTGGAGCGCGGCGGTGGCATGCCCCGGCGTCGCTCGCGCCGTGCCGGTGGCTTCGGTTTCGCCAGCAGCCCTTCGGTGATGGGCGCGGTCGGGATCTTGGCTCCGATGAACGCTTCGATATCCATCAACGAATACACGTAGCTCTCGCAGGCGAAGCTGACCGCGTCGCCGCTGGCGCCGGCGCGTGCGGTGCGCCCTACGCGGTGCACGTAATCTTCCGCATCCTGCGGCAGATCGAAGTTCACGATGTGACTGACGTCGGGAATGTGCAACCCGCGGGACGCGACGTCGGTCGCCACCAGCACCGGTAACTTGCCGCTGGTGAACTTCTCGAGCAGCGCGAGCCGTTTTCGCTGTGGTACGTCGCCGGTCAACAATCCGGCGTGTACGCCGTTGCCCTCGAGATAGGCCTCGACCTTCTCGGCGGCGCGCTTGGTGTTGACGAATACCATGGTTCGAGTCGGCTCGATACGTTCGAGTATGCCGATGAGCAGCGGAATCTTCTCGTCGTTGGACACGTGGTAGAGCACCTGACTCACGTTGGACACGGTCACCTGCTCGGGATTGGCGTTGATGACCGTTGGAGAGTTCATGTGCTCATAGGCGAGCTCCGAGACCCGATGCGAAAGCGTTGCCGAGAACAGCATGTTCAGGCGTTCCGGTGGGGGCGGCATGCGCCGCAGAACGAAGCGAATATCCTTTATGAAACCGAGATCGAACATGCGGTCGGCCTCGTCCATGACCACCACCTGTATGCCGTTGAGACTGTAAATTCGCTGCTTCAGGTAATCGATTGCGCGCCCTGGTGTGCCAATCAGGATATCGAGCCCCGCGTGAAGCATTTCGCGCTGCTGCTCGTAGCCCGTGCCGCCGAAGACCACGCCGATGCGCAAATCCGTATGCTTGCCGAGCACCAGCGCGTCCTTGTGGATCTGAACGGCGAGCTCGCGGGTCGGCGCGAAAATCAGTGCCCTGGGATCACCGGCCTTGTGATTCTTGCGTGGTGGATTCTTCAGCAGATGATTCATGGTCGCGAGAAGAAAGGCGGCGGACTTGCCGGTACCGGTCTGCGCCTGGCCCTCCACATCGTGACCGTTCAGTGCGTGCGGCAGGGCCGCTGCCTGAATGGGTGTGCAGAATTCGAAGCCCGCGTCGCGGGTCCCTTGCAGAAGTTCGGGGGCCATGTCGAGGCTCGCGAACGTGATCGTGGTCAATAGATGCTTACTCATTCGTGTTCGTTTCTGTGTGTCCTGTCACTGGGGCGCGCGCAATTTCGGATCCTTGTATAGAAGGGATTGAAATGGAGGCGCCGCGCCCAAATATCAAATGTCATAAGGGTATGTGTTTCGTGCGCCGGTACGGCGGCTCGATGTCGCGGTATTTGGAAGCGGAAATTCTTTCCAATGACGCTGTTTCCAACGAACCCTAAGTAAGTGACTGAGTGGCCGGCTTTTATGTCGAGGAGGCTCCCGATGGATGTCTTTGGCAGCGGAAAGCCGTCACAAATACAAGGAAAATACCGATTGTTGAGCGGCTTGCATTACACCTTCGATTCGGCTCAAATGTCGCGCAACGGCACCCGGAGAGGCCCCATATGAGCGACAAGATTGTCCACATCACGGATGAAAGTTTCGAAGACGACGTGCTCAAATCCGAGCAACCGGTGCTGGTGGACTATTGGGCTGAATGGTGTGGTCCGTGTAAGGTCATAGCGCCAATTCTTGGCGAGATCGCCGAAGAATACGCGGGAAAACTGCAGGTTGCAAAGCTAAACATAGACGAAAATCCGGCCACACCACCCAAATACGGCATCCGGGGCATACCGACGTTGATGCTTTTCAAGGGCGGCAACGTGGAGGCCACGAAGGTGGGGGCCCTGTCCAAATCACAGCTTTCGGCTTTTCTGGATAGCAATCTGTAGTCCAAAAGGGCGGTGCCCCGTGGTGGGGTTCCGGAAGGTATTCGCAGCGTCCGGGCAGGCTGGACGCAGCAACAATTGCATGCTAAGTTAATTTTATTGAGGCGGGTTCCCCGCCTGTTTCATTCGTTTCAGAACATCCCTAGCTTGTCCGGATCCTGACCTTTGCTGGATTTCGTGTGCGTATATATCGCGCGCTGCCCCCTTCCCATTTCCCATCACCTAATTTGACCGTCCATGAACCTTACTGAACTCAAACAACTCACTCCGCCCGAATTGCTCACGTTATCCCAGGAAATGGGAATCGAAGGCGTCGCGCGTTCCCGTAAACAAGACATCATCTTCGGCATCCTCAAAGCCCATGCCAAAAAGGGCGAGGACATCTACGGTGATGGCGTGCTGGAAATCAGGCAGGACGGATTCGGTTTTCTCCGTTCGGCCGACAGCTCCTACCTGGCAGGACCCGACGACATCTATGTATCGCCCAGCCAAATCCGGCGGTTCAGCCTGAGAACCGGCGATACCGTTGCCGGGAAAATCCGGCCCCCCAAGGAGGGCGAACGCTACTTTGCGCTTCTCAAGGTCGATCAGATCAATTTCGACAGCCCGGACAATTCAAAAAACAAGGTCGCATTCGAAAACCTGACACCACTGTTTCCCAACGAGCGTTTCACGCTCGAGCGGGGCAACGGGTCCACCGAGGATCTCACGCCGCGCATCATCGATCTGATTTCCCCCATCGGTAAGGGCCAGCGTGCTCTCATCGTCTCGCCGCCCAAGGCCGGGAAAACCATGATGCTGCAAAGCATCGCCCATTCCATTGCCGCTAATCAGCCGGATTGCGACCTTATCGTGCTGCTCATCGACGAGCGACCCGAAGAGGTCACGGAGATGGCCCGCTCGGTGCGCGGAGAAGTGGTTGCGAGCACCTTCGACGAGCCGGCCAGTCGCCACGTGCAGGTGGCCGACATGGTCATCGAAAAAGCCAAGCGGCTCGCCGAGCACAAGCGCGACGTTGTCATCCTGCTCGACTCGATTACCCGTCTGGCGCGCGCCTACAACACGGTCGTGCCGTCCTCGGGTAAGGTCCTGACCGGTGGTGTCGACGCCAATGCGCTGCAGCGGCCGAAGCGTTTCTTCGGCGCTGCGCGAAATATCGAAGAGGGTGGCAGCCTCACCATTATTGCAACTGCGCTCGTCGATACGGGCTCACGCATGGACGACGTCATCTTCGAGGAGTTCAAGGGTACCGGTAATTCCGAGATCCACATGGAGCGGAAAATCGCCGAGAAGCGCATTTTCCCTGCAATCAATATTGATCGGTCCGGCACCCGCCGCGAAGAGCTGCTTACCAAGCCCGACGATCTGCAGAAAATCTGGATTCTGCGCAAGCTCCTCCACCCCATGGACGAGGTGGCCGCGATGGAGTTTCTCATCGACCGCTTGAAGGCGACCAAGACCAACGCGGAATTCTTCGACGCCATGAAGCGTCAGTAGGCCGGCGCCTGCGAGCCCCCTGCGGAGGCTCGCTTTCAGGTTCTCGATCGGCTCGCGATTCGTCAGTGCGCCGCCACCACCTTGGCCACGTTCTCCACGTGACGGTGATCGGTACCGCAGCATCCACCGAAGACATTCAAATGCGCAAGCTTCGTGCGCAAGTCTCCATGCTCGGCACCAAACTCGTCCGGGTTGCCTTCGTCGAGTTCCTCCGCCTCGTCGAGCTCCGCGTGGCTCAGTCGTGATGCATTGGCACGCACACCGCGAATCCGCTTGGTCCACGCCGCGCCGGCGACCAGAGCATGATCGAAGTGCGTTGTGTGGGCGCAATTGATCATGTAATACGCCGGTCCGTTGTCGGTTGCCGCATCGACCTGGTCGATGGCATTTCCGAGCGTTTGCGCCGTCGGCAATCGTCCGTCGGTCTCTACGGTAAACGAGATGACCACAGGCATGCCGGCGGCCTGGGCGGCGCGGGTGATTCCGATGGCCTCTTCGGCGTGGGTCATGGTGATGGCCGAAATCATGTCCGCCTCGGTCTCGGCGAAAATTCCGACTTGAACGGCGTGATAGCGCTCGGCCTGTTCTTCGCTGAGCAGACTCTCGGGACTGTAACCATCGCCACGGGGCCCGACGCATCCGCTGATGACGAACTTCGATCTGTCGGTCTCGTGCTCGCGGCGGATCTCGCCCAAGAGCTCGATCGCCGCCCGGTTAGCCTCGGCCAGCGCCTGCGGTGTGTATCCGAGTCGCTCGCCCCAGTCGGGGCTCGCGCGCCATGTGGCGCTCTCCAGCACCATGCCGAGACCGTGGTCGGTAGCGATTTTCACGTACGGCTTGTAATAGTTGCGAAGCCCCTCGCGCCCGTCGTCGTTCTTCAACAGATCGAATGCGGCAAAGTACGGCAAGTCGAAGCCATCATGAAAGATGAGCGTCGTTTCAATCCCTCCATCGGTGAGAAACAGCTCGCCGTTCAATTGCGGTAGGTCGGTCCTGTACTTACTCATGGTGTGCTCCTGTGCAACGTCTTCAGTCGGTTTTGCGCTCGTCGCTGGGGGCGGCGAGCAAAAGCGCGTCGCCTTCGCGATAGCGGAGAAAGGGATGCGGAACGATAGGGCGCCGGTCGAGCTCCACGAACCCGAGTCGCCGGTACAGGCGCAAGGCCATCACGTTCTTTTCGAAGCAGATGAGGCTCAGCCGATCGAGCCCGAGAGTCCGGGCGCGGCGCCGCGCTTCTGCGAGCAAACGCGTGCCGATGCCGAGCCGGCGGTGCTCGTGAAAAATCGCGAGCGCCGAGATGTAGAGGCTGCCGTAGTCTTCGAGCTCCGCGTACGGCGCCAGCACCGGGTCGGTTTGCCCGGTGCGCTCGCCGGGCGCGGGCTCAACCATGGGAAAGCTGTGCACCATGCCGACGACCGCGCCGTCGTTCTCGGCGACCAGGCAGTTCTGGTAGGAGAATGCGGTGTTCTCGCGGGCGTAACGACGCTCACCAATCTCGAGCAGCGAAAGCCCGGGCGCGTCGACGCGGCTCCATATGTACTCGGCGATGCCGTCCGACGCGATCATGAATAGCCTGGCGATTCGGGCGCAATCCTCCCGCGTCGCCTGCCGGAAGGTGATCATCAACGGGTCGCGCCGAGAGGCCGCGCGCCGTTGGCGGGCGGCGGGAGGTCGTGGGCCGGACGTTGTGGTGTAAGAAGCCGCTCTCATCGCCGAGGGTCGAGTGTCCGAGTTCTAGACTCGACACGCTACCTTGCGACTGTTTCCGAATGATGCCGTTCCGGGCCGATAGGGTTTCAATTGTTTCAGGTGAATTTGGACGCGCTCGTCTTTGTGGTGCCCCTGGAGGGGCGAGCGCACGCCCGAAGGGGTACGATTCGGGACAGGGATGCTCAGCTCTGACCGGAGCTGCTTTGCTCCTCGATGAGGCGCTGCAGATCCTGCTCCAGGTGCCGGCTGCGCAGCGGTCGCCCGTTGACGAAAATGCTCGGCGTCGACCGCAGCCCGAGCCGCCGGGCTTCGCGCTCGGCGCGCGCCACAGCCGCCTTCGGGACCCGTCCGGCCAGGCACGTGGCGAAGGCCTGTTCGTCGAGATTCAGCGCTTTGGCGAGCTTCATGGGTGACGCGTGCTCGAGCGCCGACTGGTTCTCGAAGGCCAGATCGTGATAGGCCCAGAATTGCCCCTGACGATGGGCGCACGCGGCGCCTTCGGCGACGGCCCGCGAGATCCCGGAGCGGTTGATTGGCAAATCCATGTAGACGAATTGCACCTCATCGGGATAACGCTCGATGATGCGGTGCAGAATCTCGGCCGCCCGCGCGCAACGCGGACACTGATAGTCGCCGAACTCGACGATGGTGAACCGGGGCAGCTCGGCGCCCCGCGTCGGAAAGCCGTCGGTTGCGATTTCCAGCGGCGGCGGCTCCGGGGGCGCCAACAGCAGCGTGAAATCGCTCTCGCTCTTGACCCGGGCGAGAAGGCTGGCCTTCTCGTTGCGCATTCGTTGGTCACGCAGATGCTGCTCGATGCGGTCGCGTATTTCCCGGTAAGGCTGGCCGATGCGGTCGCGGTTGTCGCCATAGAAGGCGCGAATGTCCCGCTCCTCCGGAGGCTCTACCTGCAGCAGCTCGTCGGCGAGCGCCTCGTGGGTGGTGCCGCGCCTCTGCGCTTCGGTTTTCAGATAAATCTCGAAGAGCAGCTCGTCGGCGAGCGCCCGGCGCTGCCTGTAGTAATCGAGATCCAAGTCGTAGAGCAGCGTGCGCAGACGCGGTGAGGCATGATCGACGCCGTAGGCCCGGCCGTCGTAGCGAAGCAAGCCGTCATCGGCCGCGAAGGTGTGGGTGCCGAGACCCGCCAGCAAGAGTCCACCAACGAGAAGTTTACCTGCACCCATGTCAGTGCCTCCTGTTCCCGGGCCAGCCTCGGCGGCAACCGTCGAACAAAGCTAACCGCCTGCCCGTGGGGACACTGTGTCGAGGGTCTCATTGTTGCGAGGGCGTGTAGCGGCGCGTGTGCCTGGAAAACCGGTACCTGAGGTGCTCGTGTGCGCATCCGTCCCGCCGGGGGCCCGCTCTCACAGGCGACGGCGCGAGCGCCATCTCAGCGCGCGCCGGCGGCCCGTCCGGCGGACGTGCCGGCGATACGCCCGAAGACTGAGCCCGCCATGAGGCCGGTGCCACCGGGATAGTTGAAGTAGAAAAGCCCCCCGACCATCTCGCCGGCACTGTAGAGCCCGGGAATCGGCCGCCCGTCGCGGCCCTGCACGGCCGCTTCGGTATCGATGCGCACACCGCCGAATGTGAAGGTGATACCGCAGGTGATCGCATAGGCCTCGAAGGGCGGCTCATCGATGCGATTGGCCCAGTTGGATTTCGCG
>JBFICP010000140.1:0-8401 GCA_041581935.1 Gammaproteobacteria bacterium
ATTCTGTTCTGCTCGACGACGGCGCCATCGAGCTGCGCGCCGAGCAGGTGACGCCGGATGCCGTGCGGTGCAGCGTCGTTCGCGGCGGCGTGCTGCGCGACAGCAAGGGCGTCAATCTCCCGGGCTCGGAGATGGCATTCAGCGCCGAGGACCGTCTTACCCGTGAGGAGCTGGCATTTGCAGTCGAGCATGAGGCCGACTATATCGCCGCGTCGTTCGTGCAGAGCGAGCGAGACATCATCGAGTTGCGAAAAATTCTCGAAGACCTGGGCGCGAAAATTCCCATTATCGCCAAGATTGAGAACCGGGCGGCAGTCGCCAATCTCGAGAGCATCGTCGACGCCGCCGATGGAACGATGGTGGCGCGCGGCGATCTCGGTGTGGAGTTTCCGCTTGCCGAGGTGCCTGCCATACAAAAGAGAATCATCCGGTTGACGGTTACCAACGGAAAGCCCGTCATCACCGCGACGCAAATGCTCGACTCCATGGAACGCAATCCACGGCCGACGCGCGCGGAGGTCAGCGACGTGGCAAATGCCATACTCGACGGCACTTCGGCAGTAATGCTGTCCGGCGAGACCGCGATCGGCAAGCATCCCGTCGAGTCGGTACGTACGATGGCAGCTCTGGCGGTGCGAGCCGAGGCGTCGCTCAAGGAGTTCGGACAGCTGCAGCAGATTCTTCCGAATCCGTCCAATGTCATCACGGAGGCCGTCAGCCAGGCGGCCATTGCCATGGCCGATCACCTGGGAGCGGCGGCCATCATCTCACTGACCGAAACCGGGTTCACCTCGCGACTGATCTCCAAGTACCGCCCCGGCTGTCCCATCGTCGCGGTCACCACCTCGGTGGATGTGGTCCGCCGGTTTTCAATGAACTGGGGCGTCCATCCGCTTCACTACACCGAGAGCGGCACGGACGCGGACAAGGTCGAGTTCGCCATTCGCCGGGCCAGAGAACTCGGCTGGGTTCACACCGGAGACATCGTCGTGGCAACCTCCGGCCAGACGCAGCAGGCCGGCAGCACCAATCTCATCCGGGTCGTCGTCGTGGACTGATGTCGGCGTTGCGCCGGCCCGCCGCACAGCGGGGGCCGGCGCGAACGTTGCGCTATCCGACTAGTAGCGGTTGAAGTCGGATCCGCCGGGGGAACCCACCGGGCCGCCGCCGGTCGGACCGCTGCCGCCTGCCGGACCACGCGGACCGGCCGGACCGGGCATGCCCTGCGGTCCTGGAGGACCCGCCGGACCACGCGGTCCCGGAGGACCCGCTTTGGCCGACCCTTCAGAAATACGCCGCGTCAACGATTTCACCTGATCTTCCAGCTTCTTCAGCCGGTTGGCGAGCGCCGCACCACCGGCGGACTTCTTTTTCGCCTTGGACTTTTTGGCTTTCTTTTTCGATTTGGCTTTGCGCTTTGTGGCTTTCTTCTTGGCTGCCTTTTTCTTGGCCTTGCGCTTGCCTACCTTCTTCTTCGCGCTTCGCTTCTTCGCCGCCTTTTTGGCGACGCGCTTCTTGGCGGGCTTTTTCTTCGCGCGTCTCTTCGTCTTGGACTTTTTCGCTGCTCGAGCCATTCCTCACTCCTCATGTTGACCCCGGAAACGGGGTTATACCGCTCAAACAAAGATTAGTATGGGTCTCGGATTCTTGCAGTCCAAATTGCGAAAAAAATGCGAAATTCTTCGCGTAGTTTCGATTCGTGCGTTCCGTATCTGAACCTCCATATTGTCGACGGGTGACAGCCCGCGGCAAACGATCATGAAAACGACGCGGCGACTCCCGCGTCCGCGGAAACGACATCGATTCACGCCGCCATCGCAACCCCGACGCTCCCGATTGCCGGAACGAGTCCGGTTCCAGCGACGACCACCCGCTTCGTGACGGGCTCGGCGTCGTTGATGAGGGCGCTGCTGCACCGCAGCTGCGCCTGAATTGACTCGCTGCGCAACGCTACGACCTGTCGGACATGAATGGCGGCGTCGTGCTCGCCGATTTGCGAACCGTGTGGTGTCCACTCTGCATCGCAGCGCTGCCGAGCATTCGAGGTATCGAACCGACCGCGGGCGCGGCATGAATTCCGAGCACATTCGAGCGCGCCTTCAGGCCCCCTTGGCGAGTCAGCCACGCCGACCCGGTCGCGTCGGCTGAAGACACTTTGCCGGTGTCCCGCTTTCGGCGAGACCCCGCCGTAACCCGCCTTGCAGGCCTTGAAATCTAACCTACAATCTAAGAACGCCGCGTTAACCCATTGAATGCACTCAGCTGGAGGACCGCTACGATGATCGTGCGATTGCTGCGAGCTCTCATGGCCGGGGTGATCTTCTCGTTCGCCACCGCCGCCCACGCGCAGGAAACCTATAACCTTCCCAACCCCTGGTACATCGCTGTCGGCGCGGGCGGCGCTTGGTACGAGGACTGGGAGCTCACCGGCACCGCGAACGCCGACATCGATGACGGATTCACGGGCAACACGGCTTTCGGGAGATATCTCGACGACATCAGGGTCATCCGTTTAGAAGCCGAGCTCCTGTATGACCGCGGCACCGTCAACAGCATCGGAGGGACGAGCGCGTCAGGCACCCTTTCCAATTTCGGAGCCATGTTCAATGCCTACTACGACATCAGAACCGGCACCAATTGGACACCGTACCTGGGCGGAGGCCTGGGCTATTCACAAGTCGACCTGGACGGGCTGTCGCAAGGCGGCGTTCTGCTGGTCGACGACAACGACGGCGCGTTTTCCTGGCAAATCAAGGCGGGCGTCACCTACCAGATCAGCCCGACATGGGCAGTCAATGTCGGCTATCGTTATTACGGCACGGAAAACCTGACCTTCAAAACTCCCGCGGGGCTCAACTTCAATACCGAGGGCACGCGCATCCACAACGCCGAGGTCGGGTTTCGCGTGCACTTCTAGCGCCCGGCCAGCGGGCTAGCCGGGCGGGCCGTGCGGCGGACTTCGCACGGCGCGCGGCTGCCTGAACCGCACCCCCAGGAAAATCAGCGCGGCCGCCATCAGCAGGGCCGCCGCCGCGATCATCCAGGAAAACATCACGGCCGCCGCGCCGGGCCAGATCATCAGTATCACGCCGAGCACCGACCCGATGACGCCGCCGACGGTCATGAGCTGGCGATCCATGGCGTCGACGCCGAAACGGCGCGCCGTTACCACGTAGCTGATTCCGATGAACAGCGCAGCCGCGCCCATCACCACAATCAGGGTGCGCGCACTCTCACCGGGCCAGAGAACCAGCAGCAGTCCCAGAGCCACGCTGACGAGCGGCTGCAGCAGGCGGCCTGCGAGCGCCGCGCGGCGAAGCGCAATGACCACGCTCATGACTCCGTCGGCAATCAGATATGCGCCGACGAACAACACCAGTATCTCAACGATCAACGTGGGCCATAGCAGGGCGAAAATTCCGAGCGTCGCCGCGAGCAGGCCCCGCAGAACGTAGACCCACCAGATCTGTCCCGTCAGCGGCTGCGCCCGCCAGGTCTCCATCACCGTCATCTCCACGCGAGTCTGCCCACAAAGATACCGGCTCGCATGCGCCCTGGTCGACAGTTTTCGGGCGAAACCCTATCCTCGGCCGTGCCGGCCACGCAGGAGACCGCCGCCATGAGTTTGCTCACCACGACAATCGGCGCTTATCCGAAACCGAGTTACGTGACGTTACCCGACTGGTTCGGCGCACCCGCGGGCCCGGACACGGAGCGCCCCACGGAAGCATGGGCGGAAGCATTGGCGGAGATGGGTGACAATGCCGAGGCGATACTCGCTCGCGGCACTAGGGAGGTCATCGAAGACCAGGTCGGCGCCGGAATCGACATCCCGACAGACGGCGAGATCCGTCGCGAGAATTACATTCACTATCACTGCCGGCATCTCGAGGGCATCGACTTCGAGCGACTCACCAAGAGGTCGTTGCGCCAGGGTGCGTACAGCGCGCGCCTGCCCACCATCACCGGACCGGTGTCGGCACGCGATCACTTCCTGCCCCACGACTGGAAGGTTGCCCAAGGCTGCACCGATCGGCCCGTCAAGATCACCATGCCCGGACCCATGACCATTGCCGACACCACCGCGAACGAGCACTACGACGATCCCGCCAGGCTGGGCGCCGATATTGCTGATGCCCTCAATGCCGAGGTTCTGGCGCTTGCGCAAGCCGGCTGCAAGCACATACAAATCGACGAACCGGTATTCGCGCGCAAGGTGCCCGAAGCGCTGGAGTACGGGCTCGACAACCTGGAACGCGCTTTCCACAACTGCCCCGCGGACGTCGTGCGTACCATGCACATGTGCTGCGGATATCCCGACGCGCTCGACAACCCCGATTATCCAAAAGCGCCCAAGGAATCGTACTTCGAGCTGGCAGAAGCCGTGGATGGCTCCTCGATCACGGCGGTTTCGCTCGAAGATGCACATCGCAGGAACGATCTAGCTCTGCTCGAGCGTTTCGCATCGACCACGGTCATTCTCGGGGTTGTCGCCATCGCCAAGAGCCGTGTGGAGAGCGTCGAGGAGATCCGCTCTCATCTGGCAGAGGCGCTCGATCACATCGATAACGAACGACTGATTGCGGCGCCGGACTGCGGACTCGGACTCCTGGGACGCGCGCGGACACTGGAGAAGCTACGCAATCTCTGCGAAGCTGCCCATTCGATTTAGACACGACGGACATTCATTAGGGAAATGTCTTGCGAGAGCGTTACGGAACGGTCGGTCGAAGCGTGCCTGACCTATACGATTGACACCGGCGTCAAGCCGGTAACCGGGACCACGGGTTCGGACGGAAAACTGCGTCACCGTTCCGGTGAATTTCGGGAACACCGTGTGATTGTTCGCGATGCACGCCCGTGCCGCGATTCTTTGTCGCTGGAGCGCGAAGGATTCGTGTTCGTCGATCATCCGACGCGCATGCAGAATTTCCACGATCCGCACGAGTTGAAATCGGTTTACTATCCGGAAATCGAGCGTCTCGTAGCCGAGCAAACCGGGGCCGCGCGCGTGTTGATCTTCGACCATACGCTTCGCACCGGAGACGAGGCCGAGCAGCTCGAAAAGAATCTGCGCGAGCCGGTGAAAGTCGTGCACAACGACTACACGGAGTGGTCGGGGCCGCAGCGCGTGCGCGACCTGCTTCCTGAACAGGAAGCCGAAGCGCTGCTCGAGCACCGCATGGCGGTGGTGCAGGTGTGGCGCCCGATTCGCGGACCGGTGCTGGCGAGTCCCCTGGCCATCTGCGACGCGCAAAGCGTCCAGCCCGGCGACTTGATCGCCGCCGAGCGCCATCACAAGGATCGCATCGGTGAAATCTATCAGCTCGCCTTCAACCCCGGGCACCGCTGGTACTGGTTTCCCGAGATGCAGCGAAATGAAGCCTTGATTTTCAAATGCTACGACTCGCAAACGGACGGACGGGCACGTTTTACCGCCCATGCATCCTTCGACGACCCGGCCACGCCGCCTGACGCGCCGGCACGCGAGAGCATCGAAGTGCGAACCATCGCTTTCTGGGGCCGCGGGTGAGCGCTGATAACCAGCGACGAGAAGCCGGCCGGTGAAACTCGGGCTTTTCATGATGCCGCTGCACCGCCCGGAAAAGGAATGGTCCCGGGCGCTCGCCGAGGATCGCGAGGCCATCGTGCTTGCCGAGCGCCTTGGCTATACGGAGGCCTGGGTTGGTGAGCACTTCTCCACCAAGGCCGAGCAGATCCCTTCGCCGATGATGTTTCTGGCGAGCGTGATCGAAGCGACGCGTGACATCCGTCTGGGCACCGGTGTGGTCAATCTTCCCCACCACCACCCCGTCGTCGTGGCGAGCGAAGCGGCGCTGTTCGACCAGCTGAGCGGCGGTCGGCTGCTGCTCGGTGTCGGGCCGGGCGGATTGATGAGCGACGGGGAGCTGTTCGGTCACGAGGACATGACCGAGCGCTATCGAATCGCTATGGAATCCCTCGACGTCATATTGCGACTGTGGCGCGAGGACGCGCCGCTGCGAATCGAAGGCCGGCACTGGAATGTCACCATGGAGCGCGAGGTCTGGCCGCAGGCCGGTGTCGGCCGGTTTGCCAAACCGTTGCAGAAGCCGCACCCACCCATCGCCATGGCAATGGTCGGACCCGGCGGCCCCACGGCCGCGTTCATCGCGGAGCGGGATTTCATTCCCATCTCGGCCAACTTCGTGCCCGTGGAGAACATCGAGGCTCAGAAACACGCCTACGCGGAAGCACGCGACAATCTCGATCGACCGGAGAATCTGGATATCTGGCGCGTGTGTCGCAATATTCTCGTCACGAGAAGCGACGCCGAAGCGCAAGCCCTCGTCGACGATCCCGATGGCACACTCGCTTTCTACTTCCGGTATCTGCGCGGCGTTCGCCGTATCGCGGACTTTCGTGATCGACAGGATGCCCCGGTGGAAACCCTCAACGCGTTGCTGGAAGTCGACCAGGCGCTCACCGATTGCGTCATTGCCGGCTCGGCGAAAACCGTGACGGATCGTCTCGTTGCGCTCGTCGATCGCCTGGGTCCCTTCGGCACGCTGGTAACGGTGGGGCACGACTGGGACGAAGCGGGTACCTGGCAGGAATCCATGCGCATGCTGGCAGAGGACGTGATGCCGACGGTCAGCCAGCATGCGGGAACGCTGGCCAATTGAAACCGTGCCAGGCCACATGCGGCCCGCACTGATCACCTTCGACGCCTACGCGGCGCTCGCCGACTACCGTTCATCGCTGTTGCCGGTCGTCGCCGGCATTCCCGGGCTCGAAGCCGACCACGCGTCCGACTTTCTCGAGCTCTGGCGCACACGTCAGCTCGCGGTGGCGGCGCTCAGTAACGCGCTGGAGCGGGGACGAATTCCGTTTCGGCAATGCACCGCCCTGGCCCTCGACGACGCATTGAATCGTTACGGGCTCGATCCGGATGCATCGGCGCGCGAAGCGCTGGTGCACGCCTGGTACCCCCTCGAACCATGGCCCGAGGCGGGGGCGGTGCTGGCCGAGCTGGCGGCGAGAGGCTTTCGCCTGGCAATCCTCTCGAACGGTGATCGGGACATGCTCGAGGCGATCGCGGCCCGGTTCGAGACACGCTTCGAGTGCATTTTTTCCAGCGAGCAGTGCGGTGCATACAAGCCGCATGGCAGCGTCTATGCGCTGCCCGCCCGCGAGCTCGGAATCAACGACTATCTGCACGTGGCCGGAAGTGCCAACGACGTCATCGGCGCCAAGGCAGCCGGCATTTCCTGCTACTGGAGCAACCGCCAGGGCGATCGCGTGGTGCTTCCGCAGTTCGCGCCCGACCACGAGGGATCGAACCTGACCGGCCTTCTCGATTTTCTTTGACCATCCGTCTTTTTGGGGGAGCGCGCCCGCTTTTACAGGAAGCGGCAAGCGCCTGTCTCGGGCGATTCGTTACATTTGAAACAAGACGTGCCCGCCGTAGACATCAAGCGGAAATCTGCAATCGGCACACTCGTACTCCATGGGCACTGCCCAAAACATTCACCTTGTCAATGGAGTCGAGAAGATGAGATTCGAGCAACCAGTGAGCAATGTCGCAGCGCGTTTCCCAGAGCTCAGGGTTCATGTCAACGCGCCAACCGTTGCCCGTTCGTTCGGCGAGGAGATCGCGGACGGCGTCGCCCGCGGGCGCCGATTGCACGGGCGGTATTGGAGGCAAGTCGTCAGGGCGTCGATCATTCGGCCCGTCGCCGCCTTCGTGGGTCATGCCGTCAGGCTGGCCACCCGCTCGGTGAGCGGGTTCAAAAAGGAATCGGCGCGCCGGCAAACCATCCGGGAGCTGCGCGCGTTGTCCGACCATGTCCTGCGCGATATCGGCATCGAGCGCAGCCACATTCCGCTCATAGCCACCGCGCTTGTGTACGACGATCCGCGGGCCGGGTCGGCGGCTGCCGCATCACCCGCGGCCGACGTGGCGCAGGCGACGTTCGAGCGCGCGCGCGCCGCCTGAGGCGGCCCACACGAGAGCGGGCGATCGGCTCCTCCGGGAGCCTGGTGCGGGACGACGACCGCTGCCGAGCCGGGCACGGGCGGGGACGCCCCGATGACGTTGATCCCGCGGATCGGAACGTGCAAGCTGCGCCGTCGGTCCTGCGCCGAGCCTCGCACCATGTCCATCGTCACCGAAGCCACACCCGTCGCTTTCTCCAATCGCCTGCCGGAGGCGGCCGATGTCGTCGTCGTCGGCGCCGGTATCGTCGGAACGTCGGCGGCTTATTTTCTGGCGGAGCGTGGTGCCAAGGTGCTCCTATGTGAGAAGGGGCGCGTAGCGGGCGAGCAGTCGAGCCGAAACTGGGGCTGGGTGCGCCAGCAGGGGCGGGATTGGGCCGAACTTCCGATCATGATGGAATCGAATCGGATTTGGCGCGAGCTG
>JBFICP010000141.1:0-8373 GCA_041581935.1 Gammaproteobacteria bacterium
AGTGACGCCGCCCGATTGTAATCGCCGGACTCGAGTGCCAGTTCCGCAAGCTCCCCGAATCGCAGTCGCAGTCGATCGTCACTCAGGAGGGGATTCGTCGGTGACATCTGTCGAACCGCGTCGAGAACGTCCCCAATGTACTGGCGTCCGTCTTCCCGTGTGAGCAGTCCGGCATCGAGATAGCGATTGAATCGATCCCCGAGTCGATCGAGCGCATTCTCGAGCCGGGATTCGAGCTCTGTTTGGATCTTGAGCGCCGCCGCCGAATCTGGATAGAGATCCTCGAGCACCCTCACCTGTCGATGAGCGAGCGGATAATCGTAGAGGCGGGCAGCCGGGTCGAATGCCGCGAATATGCGGGTCTCGAAGTCCTCCACGATGGAGGTGCGTGCGCGCTCGTCGTCGAGAATGTCGCGTTGCAGATCCTGCGGAAAGGTGCGCACGAATTCCAGCCACTGGTCGAGGCGCTCGCCTTGCACCTGACCGATGTGTGCGATGATCGCTTGTTGGGTGCGTTCATCCTCGATAATTTTTTGCAGCCCTTCATGGCCGAGACTCGCCGCCTTTGTGAGCGCATTGCGGATATTCTGCATGCCAGGCTGCTCCAGGGCCGCAATGACCTCCTCGTGCTGGCGTCGATTGTAGAGATCCACTATCGGCTTGTATGCGAGCGCCGCAATCAGCAGCGAGGCCGCGAGCGCCCCGGCCACGGCATACGTAGCGGTGCTGTGTCGGCGGCGAATATCATGGAGAAATTTCTCCACAGTCGGTGTACGCTGCCCGCGGTGAAGCGCCAGTCCCCTGGCGAGTCCGCGATTCTGACGTTTTGAAAGCTTCTTGATGCGGCCCGGGCGCAGTCCCATCTCCTTCGCCTTGGGGGCGCTTTTCTTGGCGTAGGGATGACGCCCGGTCAGGAGCTGATAGGCGAGGATTGAGAGCGCGAAGATGTCGTCGCGTGGATCGGGATCCTCACCCTCGAACATTTCCAGCGTCGCGTAGGTCGGCGTCAGCGCTCCGAGCTCGGCCGGGTCGAACAGCGTGGTTTCGCCTTCAGCGTCGACCTTCGACTTCGACGCCCGCGCAATGCCGAAGTCCAGCAGCTTGACAGTTCCGTCACGAGTGATGAAGCAGTTACCCGGCTTCAGATCCGAGTGCACGAGCCCGTTATCGTGCGCGTAGGCGAGGCCGGCGGCGAGCTGCTCGATGATACCCATGGCCTGGTCGACCGGCAGGCCGTCGGCCGGCAGGGCGCGTATGAATGCATCCAGGGGCTGTCCCTCCATGACCTCCATGGTCATGAACACGGTCTGCGTGCGTTCGTCGCGATCGAAATCGTATACGGTGGCGATGTTGGGGTGCGCGAGACGTTGCTGCTTCGACGTCTCGCGCTGCAGCGCGATGAAGGCTTCCGGATGTTGCTTGAAATCGGCCTGCAGAAGCTTGATGGCAACGTACGGATTGCGATCCTTGGCTTCTTCCTTGAGGAGATCCTTGCCTTTCCATACCGCGCCCATGCCGCCTTCTCCGAGCTTGGCGATCAGCTCGAAGCGCCCGCGCAGCACCTCGCCTTTTTGAAATTCCCGCTCGACGCCGCCCACATCGTCGTAAAGCCCCGGCCACACGGTGCCGGTTGGCTCCTCGCCGGTGCCCATGGCACCCATGTCCGTGATGGTCGGATCGGCGCGCTCCTCGGCTTTCGAAGGCGCGGGCGGTTGCGGCGATCCGACCAGCTGCTCGCGCCTTTTCGCGACCTCTTCGTCGGAATAACCTGCGGCCGGATTGAGCTCCGTCGGTCCTTCCCGCTCTCCCAGTCCGCGGTGCATGGCCGTGGTGCTGTCGTCGACGACATCGCTCCTGGAAGTGCCCACCACCGTCTCGCTGTCCCCCGACAATGCGATCAGCTGGCGGCGCAGGCGCCGATAGTCGTCATCGGCGAGGCCCTGGGTGCGCGCCGCCTCGAGTGCGATCAACGCCTCGGTGACCGCACCGTTGGAGCCAGGGTCCAAGGCTTCGACGCTCGAGCGCACCGAATCGAGGGCGACTCGTCCACCCAGGTAGGCCTCAAGTAGGCGCTCGAACTCCGTCACCGGTCGCCAACCTCAAACCGGTCGCTGCTGGCGATTCGGTACGGTATCGGGGTCTTCGACCGCGTGCGTTTTGGCGAAGGCGCTGGTCTCGCCGCGAGCATCCGCCGGCTGGGCGTGAATCGCCACGGTAATGACCGTGACGTTGTCGCGAGCGCCGTGGGCCAGGGCCCGGTCGAGCAGCGCCTGACTCAAGCGGCTGGTATCGGCATCCGCCGCCATGCCCGCCATCGCTTCCTCGGCGACTTCTTTCTCGAGACCGTCGCTGCACAGTATGAAGAGGTCGCCGGCTTCGACGGGAATGATCTCGATGTCCACGAACAGCTTGTCGGCGGCCCCGACAGCGCGGGTGACGAGATTACCGTGCGGATGGTCGACCGCCTGCTCAGGCGTGAGCACGCCACGCTCGACGAGCTCCTCGACCAACGCGTGGTCCTGGCTGATCTGCTCCAGGCGGCCGGCACGGTAACGGTACATGCGACTGTCACCGGCCCACAGGCACACGGCATGCTCGCCGTGAATCAGCATGGCCACCACGGTGCTGCCGATGGTGTGGGTCTCTTCGCGCTCGGCATACTCGCGCAATCGCGCGTTGGTCTCGATGAGCCGTTGCTCCACCGCTTCGACGAAGCGGCCGAGCGACTTGGGTGGTTCGAGCTCCTGCATCGCCGAGACCACCATTTGGCTGGCAACGTCACCGGCAAAATGCCCTCCCATGCCGTCGGCTACCAGCCACAGGCCGAGGTCGGGGCGCTCGAGATAAGCGTCCTCATTGAGCTCGCGCACCGAGCCAACGTCGCTGCACGCGCTCGATGTCCAGGTCAGCGGTGCTCGGTCACCCATGGCAGCCCTTCAATCCGCGCCGATCGGCCGCAGGCGGTGGCGACTCCGTGGCAAGCACGATCGGTCGTGCGCCGCGCCGAAGTGGTGAGTAGCATAGGCTCCAGTCACGACGACTGGGCGGCCCGTGCCTGTCCGGCTCCTGTGCGCCCGAACGCCCGGTGCCGGCAGCATTAAGTGTAATCCCCCAATGGAGCTGGCGCATTGGTGCACGGCTTCCGGGGAATCGTCCGTACCGGTCGCAACGGCGCGCGCGGCTCGCGCGCCATGTCGCAAGGGGGTCACATTCCGTTGCTTCCTGGAGATGGTGCGGGGCATGCGCCACAATGAAGAATTCACATGGAATTTTCCTGTTAACTGATTGAGATCATTGCAGAGATGCACGGGGGGATCACAGCGTACGCGGGCTCCTGGAGCGCCGGTGCAGGCATTGCGCGAGGCGTCGCCTGCGCCGTCCTGATCGGCACCGTGCTGTGGGTACCGGGGCTTCGCGCACAGCTGCCGGGCGCGGCGACGCCGGGCGGCGCTCTGCCGGTGCCCCCTACCTCGCCCCCGCAGGCCCCCGGGGAGGCCGATCTCGCGCCCTTTCCGGTACCGCCGGCCGTCGAGCGCCCGCTGGACGTCGACGTCGGCGAGCGCTTGTTCGTCGCGCGTTTCGAGCTCAAGGGCGCCGTCGATCGTCCCGACGCCGGCATTCGCGTCGAGGACCTCGAAGAGCTGGCGGAATCGCTGCGCCGCGAGTACCTGGGGCTCGTGGACGTGGACGACAACGGCTTCACCGAGGCCGAACGCAAACGCATCAGCGAAGTGATGCGTGGTCTGGTAGACGCCGAGGATCCGGGAAAGGAGATGGCCGCGCTCGAGGAGCTGATACAGGGGCTGCGCGAGCAGCGCTATCGCCGACTTGCGGGAATGACCATCGGCCAAATCCAGGAGGTCGCAGCCGCCGTCACCGAGCGGTATCGAAGCGCGGGGCTGGTTCTCGCTCAGGCTTTCGTTCCGGCCCAGGAAGTCACCGACGGGGTCGTGACCATCGAGGTCTTCGAAGGAAAGCTGGGCGCCGTGGCGTTCCAGGGCAACGAGATGTACCGGGACGCGGTTCTTGCCGCGCCCTTCAGCGATCTCATCGATGCGCCGGTCACGGCTGCCGGGATCGAAACCGCTATCCTCACGACCAGCGACTTCCCCGGGATCAGCGTATTCGGCGTCTTTCAGCCCGGCACCGAGGTCGGCGAGACGGATCTGATCGTGCGCGTTCAACGGGAACGCCGCTGGCAGGCGAACTTGCGCGCCGACAACTACGGCACGCGTTTCACCGGTCAGTATCGCGTTTTCGCCGATCTGCAATGGAACAGCCCGACGGGGGTCGGCGATCGCTTATATGGTGCGTTCCTGCGCCAGTTCGATCCCGCCAACGGACGATTCTGGCAGCTCGAGTACGAGCGACCCGTTTTCTCACCGGGCACCTCCGTGGGCGTCAGCGGCCAGAAGAATCCCTTCGACGTGGGATCCGATCTGGCGGCCGCAAACCTGTCCGGCGAATCGGAAATCTACCGGCTGTTCGGACGTCACTCGCTCGTTCGGTCCCGTCAGCAGAATGTCTCCACCATCGTTACCTGGCAATACAGTAAAGCGGTCACCAGCCAGGCGACCCAACCCATCTTCGAGGACGTGCTTTCGACGCTCGAGGTCGAGTTCGACTTCGACAGCATCGACAGCCGCGCCCGGGGGCTCAACCTCGGCGCACTCGGATTCACCTTCGGTCTCGGGGATCTGCTCGGCGGGCACGGCGAGGACAAGGCGGCCACGCAGTCGGTGCCGCCGAGTCGTCAGGGCGCCAGTGGCGAGTTCGCCAGTAACGATTTTTTCAAGACCTACGCAAGCTATTCGCGTCTGCAGACGCTCGCCGAGGATATCTCGCTGCTGCTGCGCACCGAAGGACAGTTTTCGCCCAGCTTGCTCACGTCGCTGGAGCAGTTCAGTATCGGTGGACCCGCGAGCGTGCGCGCATACCCGGTGGCCGAGGCGTTGTTCGACAGCGGCGTGTTTGGCTCGCTCGAGCTGACGGTGAATGCACCGGGCTTCTCGCACGTTCCGGCATTCGGGGGGATGACGTGGGGACAAGTGTTGCGCGTGTCGTTTTTCAGCGATTTCGCCTACGGGCATCTCAACGATGCGCTGCCCACGGACCGCTCCAGTGCCAGCTTCTATGGCTACGGCGCGGGGCTCGCATTCGGAATCCCGGGCGAGCTCCAGGGACGTCTGCAGTTCGCCCGGCCGTTTCCCGGCGCGCCAACCGCCAGCGATGGCGACGACGATCGCTGGTGGTTCGAATTGACCTACCAGTTCTGAATCGCGTGCGCCCCCGGATGTGTGACCACGGTCACAGTCCGGGGAATGTGCCCCGGGTTACTTATGATATTGCTGAGTTGATCACGATGGGGTAGTTGCGCGCAGGGTCCCGGCGGAGGAGGGAGGTGCGCGACGGCTCGGTCAGGAAATGGCGTTGCGATGGATGCCCTTGGCAGCCACGCACCCAGGGTACGCCGAATGGCTATGATTCCGAGGCACTGCGCCCACCAGGGGTGGTCGCCGCGGGCGCCCGTCGGGCGTGCCGTGGTGATTGCGGGCGTGCTGATTGCGGCACTGATAATCGCCGCCGCATCCCACGCCGGGCCCACCGGCGGGCAGGTGGTGGCCGGCAGCGGCACCATCCAACGGCCCGACGTCAATACAACCCTCGTTCGACAGCAGTCCCCCTCTCTCGCCGTCGACTGGACCGGGTTCGACGTCGCCGGTCACGAGCTCGTGCAGTTCCAGCAGCCGTCGTCCTCGTCGGCGGTGCTCAACCGAGTGTTCAATCAGCTGCCGAGTCAGATACACGGCAGCATCGTGGCCAACGGACTGGTCTTGATCATGAACCCCAACGGCGTGGTCTTCGGTCCCGGCGCGCGGGTCGAGGTGGGCGGGCTCATGGCTTCCAGCCTGGACATTCGTGTCGAGGACTTCATGAGTGGCAGCTACCTGTTTTCAGCGGCGCCCGGCGTCGAGCCCGGCGCGATCGTCAACCGCGGGCTCATCAAGGCGGCTACCGGTGGCGGTGTCACGCTGCTCGGCGGCAGCGTGCGCAATGACGGCGTCATCATCGCCGACCTCGGCCATGTTCTCATGGGCGCGGGCCGCGAGGCGCTGGTGGATTTCGACGGCGACGGTCTGATTCGATTTCACGTCGACGGTGCGCTGCTCAGAGATATCGCGAGCGAAGACAGTGCCGTAAGGAACAGCGGTGAAATCCAGGCAGACGGTGGCCAAGTGCTGTTGAGCGCGGCGGTGGCGCGCGACATTGTCGATCGCGCCATTAACAACGAAGGCATTATTCGCGCCGCGAGCATCGAGCGCGCCTCGGGTGTGGTGCGGCTTTCCGCAACCGGAGGCAATGTCGAGAATTCCGGAACCATCGACGTGTCGGTGGTCGAGCCGGGCGATGCCGGCGCGGTATCGCTGGAGTCCGATGTCGGCGTGGCGCAGCTCGGGCACATCCACGCCGATGCCGCTGCCGGCGACGGCGGCAGCGTGGAACTGCGTAGCGCCGGACTCACCGTGCTCGAAGCTGCGAGCGGCGTCTCGGCGCGCGCATCCGCCGGCGGCGGCGAGGTGCGCGTGCTCGGTGAAAACGTGGCAATGCAGGACGCGGCGATCATCGATGTATCCGGCGGCCTCGGCGGCGGCACGGTCCTCATCGGCGGCGACTACCAGGGCGGCAACCCGTCGGTGCCGAACGCCACGCGCACCGGAATCGCCGAGGGCGCGCGCATCCACGCCGATGCCACCGAAAACGGCGACGGCGGTCGGGTGATCGTCTGGTCGGACACGATGACCAGTTTCTATGGATTCATCAGTGCCCGCGGCGGGCCCTCCGGCGGCGATGGAGGCCTCGCTGAAGTGTCGGGCAAGGACTACCTCGCCTTTCGCGGCAGAGCCGATCTTACGGCCAACCGAGGGATGCGTGGCACGCTGCTTCTTGACCCGGGGTCTTTGGTCATCGTCGGCGGTTCGGGAAACGGAGATCCCGACGGTTCCGCGGAGCGCTTTTCGGGTCTCGGGGCGGACAGCGCGGCAGGCGAGATCTTATTTTCGGATCTTGGGCCCAGCATCGTCTACCAATCCGAGATCGAGGGCCAAAGCGCGTTCGCCGACATCACGCTGCAGGCCGCGCACTCGATTTCCACGAGTGGCACGTTTGACGATGCGACCCTGGTGCTCGCGCCCAACAGTAATCTGCTCATCGAAACCCGTAATCGCGGCAGCGGCGAAGCCGGTCTCATCAATCTGACCAGCAGCGCGCATGGCACGGGCTTGACCATCGCGACGCAGGGAACCGGCACCCTGACGGTGCGTTCGGGCGCCGGAGGCGACCAAAGCACACCGATACTGTTGCCTAATCTGATCTCGGCCAGCGATATTCACGTTGTCGCCGGTGGCGGCCCATTTTCCTCGGTGCTCGTGTTCGGCACGCTCGCCGGTGCCAACGTCGATATCGATGCCAGCGGATCGGTCACGGTGGTAGGTGGCGCACGCGTCGTTGCCGGGGGCGACGGCACGTCGCTCAGCATCGATGCCACCGGCATCACGTTGCTCGACGGCGCGCCAGGCGCGGCGACGGTTGCCAACAGCGGCACCGGAGCCGTATCGCTCACATCTACCGGCGCAGCCAACATACTGCTCGGCGACAACGCCATCGCCAACGGCGTCGGGATGCTCTCGCTCGGCTCCGGACGCAGTATTCTCGCCATCAATCTGACCGACGTGACCGATACGGTCAACGAGATTGTCGGCGCGGGCAGCGTGTCGCTGCAGGCGTCCGAAGAAATCGGCAGCGACACCGCGCACATCGAGATGGCCGGCGTCACCGATCTGATGATCGACGTCGACGATGGCGATTTCTTTCTTTCCGGTTCCGACGGTGCCGGCGGACCGGGCTCGGCGCTTTCGCGTCTCACGTTGAACCTCGAGCCTCAGGACGATGGCAAGTATGTCATCGACAATTTCATCGATCAGGCATTCGACTTCGCCCAGGGCGCGTCCGGTGACGATCTCATCGTTCGTGAGATTACCAGCGCATCGCTCCTGGATTTGAGTATCACCACCGTTGACGCAGGCATCGTTATCGGAGGTGAAGGCGGTACGGGCATTGCGCTCGCCGGCGCCGGCAACGTGGCACTCGAGTCTTCTGGATACATTGCCGAGGCGTTAAACGACGACAGTGCACTTGTTGTTGCGGAAATCACTACCGACGGACGCATCAATCTGGTCGCAAATAGCGACATAGGTGCTTCGGGAATGCTGGATCTGGCGTCGGGCTCGAGCGGTTTGACGGTGCTCGAGGCCCGCTCGGGCAGCGGCGCGGTACGGATCAGCGCGGGCGGGGCGCTGCGAATCGATGGCAGTG
>JBFICP010000142.1:0-8323 GCA_041581935.1 Gammaproteobacteria bacterium
ACGGTCCTTTCGCGTCCGTCGACGATCTCACCCGCGTCAGTGGAATCGGCACTCAAACCGTCGAAAAAAGCCGCGACAACCTGACCGTGAAAACCAAAGGCGATTAATACCACGCGCCGAAACCGCGAATCCCCCCTCCCGCCCCGGGAGGGGGGGCGGGGACAGGGCTGGTAAGGGGTTTCCGACCGCCCGTTGCCGCGGCCAGGCTCGCCGGTGCGAGCGCGACAGCCGCGCGAGCTAGCGCCGTCCCTCGTTCAGACGCCGATCCAGTGCCTCCAGGCGCTCGCGCGTGCCGACATCCCACCACTCACCGGTGAAATGCATGCCGGATACACGGCCTTTGTGGCATGCGTCGTACAGAAGCGGCGCGAGGGCGAAGCGCTCCTCGGATTTGCCGGCAAACAGCTCGGGGCGATACACGCCGATACCGCTGAAGGTCAGGCGATGACCGCCACGGTCGTGGACGCGGGATCCGGCAAGGCTGAAATCACCGCCGGGATGGTGCTCGGGATTGTCCACCAGCACCAGGTGCGCGAGATCATCGATGGCGTCGGGCAGACACCCAAAGGCGAAATCGGTCCAGATATCGGCATTCACGGCCAGGAACGGGGCACTTCCGAGCAGCGCGAGGGCGCGGCGTATGCCGCCTCCGGTCTCGAGCGCGCCTTCGGGCTCCGGGGAATAGGCGATGCACGCGCCGAAGCTGCGGCCGTCGCCGAGGCGCTGCTCGATCTGTGCGCCGTGCCAGGCATGGTTGATCACCAGCTCGCGAAAGCCCGCGGTGACCAGCGACTCGATCAAATGCACGACGATCGGTTTGCCGCCGACAACCAGAAGCGGTTTCGGCACCTCATCGGTCAACGGCCGCATGCGCACGCCGCGGCCGGCCGCCAGTAGCATGGCTTTCAACGGCGGCCCTCCCCCGAGCGATCGAGCCGGCGCGCGTTGCTCTCGACGAGCTTCGCCGCCACGTCGAGCTCCTCGAGGAGCGCGCATAATGGCGCGAGCTCCGGCACCCGCGCGCATTCGGCCATCAGATATCGAATGGTCAACGGAATGTCACGCAGATAGTCGCGCTTCGAATCCCGGTAACACAGGCGGCAGAAGATACCCGCAATTTTCAAGTGCCGCTGTGCGGCGACAAAATCGGCATCGCGCAGAAACTCGGCAGGGTCCGGACGGACCGGCACGCCCTGCCCGAGTGCTTCGCGGTGGTAGTCGAGCAGCCACGCCTCGACCCTGTCCTCGGGCCACTCGATGTACACGTCCCGCAAAAGACTGATGGCGTCGTAGACCGCCGGCCCCGATACGGCATCCTGAAAATCCAGCACGCCCGGATTTCGCGCAGTTGTGCGCATCAGGTTGCGCGAATGGTAGTCACGGTGAACGAACACGGGCGCTTGCGCCTCGAATCGTTCCGCCAGGAGCCGGTAGCTTTGCGACAGCACGTCGCTCCGCCCCGCACCCGTATCGATGCCGAGATGACGGCCGAGAAACCATTCGTCGAACAGCGAAAGCTCCTGCATCACGAGCGCCGTGTCGTATTCGGGCACGGAGTCGATGGGCACACGAACCTGCATGTGCAGTAACGTCTCCAGGGCGTCGCCGTAAAGCGCGTCGGCACTGTTCGCATCGAGCTCGCTCAGGTAGCTTCGTACCCCGAGGTCTTCGAGGAGCAGAAACCCGGAGGCGAGATCGCGCGCGTGGATGGCGGGCACGTGAACACCGGCGCGCTCGAGCAGGGTCGTCACCGCGACGTAGGGCCGGCAGTCTTCGCGCTCGGGCGGCGCGTCCATGAGTATTTTGGAATCGCCGTTCGCGCGTACACGAAAGTAACGCCGGAAGCTGGCATCGGCGGAAGCCGGCTGCAGATCCACGCTATCCACCCCGAGCGTCTTCTGAACCCACTCGCGGCCCCGGTCGAGGCGTTCGGTCATCGCTTCACTGGCTGCAGGAAGAGCACCGCTTCCAGCTTAGCACGCGCTTCGCGACAATTTTCGCGCGTTCATGTTTTTCGCTACCATTCGCCGAGGCGGGCAACGGAGATTGCGCGCAGCTTCCTGTGTTCACGCCGAATGGCATGGAGCACGCAAACCCGTGCAATTGATCGCGATCGCTGTTGGGCTCATGCTGCTCGTGTGGGGCTCCGATCGGTTCGTGTTCGGTGCCTCCGCCACTGCACGCAATCTCGGTGTCTCGCCGTTGCTCATCGGGCTGACCATCGTCGGCGTCGGCACCTCGGCGCCCGAGATTCTGGTATCGGCGACGGCGGCGCTGCATGGCAATCCGGGTATCTCGATCGGGAATGCGATTGGCTCCAATATCGCCAACATCGGGCTGGTGCTCGGGATTACGGCACTCGTTCGTGGTGTGGACGTGCGCACGAAAATTTTCCGCGTCGAGTTTCCCATCTTGTTCGCAGTCATGGGACTTGCCTGGTGGCTGCTCGGTGACGGAGGGCTTGGCAGGGCCGATGGCGCGATTCTGAGCGCGGCGTTCATGCTGCTGCTGCTGATGATGGCGGCGATCGCCGCGCGCGCGCAGCGAACCGATCCACTGCGCCGGGAGTTTGCCGAAGACATTCCCGAGGCAGTCGGCACCGCGCGGGCGCTCGTCTGGTTCACCGTCGGGCTGGCAGCACTGCTGCTCGGTTCCGAGGCCATCGTCTGGGGCGCGGTCGGGATTGCGCGCATGTTCGGGGTGAGTGACCTGCTCATCGGCCTCACGGTGGTCGCGATTGGCACCAGCCTCCCCGAGCTCGCCGCCTCCGTGGCCAGCGTTCTCAAGAATGAGCCCGACATTGCGGTGGGTAATGCGATCGGGTCAAATATGTTCAATATGCTGCCGGTGCTCGCGCTGCCGGGCCTGATTGCCCCCACCGCGGTGCCGCCCGAGGCGCTGCAGCGGGACTTCCCCGTCATGCTGGCCCTGAGCGTGGCCCTGGTCGTCATGGCCTGGGGATTTCGCGGTGCGGGACGCATTGCCCGCTGGGAGGGTGGCGTGTTGCTGCTCGCATTCCTCGGCTACCAGAGCCTGCTGTACGTGTCCGCGAGCTGACGCGGCCTTGGCCCGGACAATGACGGCCGCGACCGCAGCTAGAGGCTAAGCTAGTGAAATGTATACCGAAAGCCCTCGGCTGATCGGGCCTCGCGGCCATTTGGTGGGCCATCCACGGCAAACGACAAGCCCGGCGAACGGGCGGCGGAGAGTCTAATGGCACTCAAGCAGGCGAGCAGCGCACGCGCGCACGGCCCTCGGGCCGCCAACAGCCGCCCGGCGGCTGCCGGTGAATATCCGGACGAGGGACTGTGCCGCTCGGGTATCGCGGTGATCGAAACCGAGGCCCGGGCGCTCGAGGCGCTGGTGGCCCGGGTCGACCACAGCTTCGCTAATGCCTGCCGGCTCATGCTCCGGTGCGAAGGCCGGGTGGTGGTGACCGGCATGGGTAAGTCCGGGCACGTCGGGCGCAAGATCGCCGCGACGCTCGCGAGCGCGGGCACGCCGTCGTTTTTCATGCACCCCGGCGAGGCCAGCCACGGTGATCTCGGCATGATCACCGCGGGTGATGTGGTATTGGCCATCTCGAATTCCGGGGGGACCATCGAAATCGTCTCTATTCTGCCGCTGATCAAGCGCCTCGGCGTGCCTCTCATCACCCTCACGGGCGACCCGCGTTCGCGCATGGCCGAGCTGGCGGACGTGAATATCAACGTGGGTGTCGAGGTCGAGGCGTGTCCCCTGGGGCTCGCGCCCACTGCCAGCACCACCGCCACGCTCGCGATGGGCGACGCGCTTGCCATCGCGTTGCTCGAGGCGCGGGGATTCAGTGCCGAAGATTTCGCCCGCTCGCACCCCGGCGGCCGACTCGGCCGGCGACTGCTGCTTCACGTCAGCGACATCATGCACACCGGCGAGGCGATGCCCACCGTACCCGTGCACGTCCCCGTATCCCAGGCGCTCATGGAAATGACGCGCAAGGGGCTCGGCACCACGGCCATCGTCGACGATCATATGAAAGTGCTCGGAATCTTTACCGATGGCGATCTACGCCGCACGCTCGACCGTGAGCTGGATGTGCACAAGGCGATAATTTCCGACGTCATGACCGCCGAGTGCGTGACGGTGTCACCCGGCATGCTGGCAGCCGAGGGACTCAAAATCATGGAGGATCACGAGATCAATTCGTTACTGGTCGTCGATGAGGACCACCGCCTCGTGGGAGTATTGAGCATGCACGATCTCCTGCGCGCCGGGGTGATCTGATTGGTAGAGGCATCACCAGAGGTGCTGGCGCGGGCCGCCAAGGTGAAACTGGTAGTTTTCGACGTCGACGGCGTGCTCACCGACGGGCGCCTGCTTCTCGGAGACAACGGTGTAGAGTACAAAGCCTTTCATTCTCGGGACGGGCACGGAATGAAAATGCTCGCAAAAACCGGGGTGGAGCTCGCCATCATTACGGGGCGCCGCTCTCGGCTCGTGGCCGAGCGCATGGCGTCGCTGGGGATAACCCATGTGCATCAGGGACATGCCTCGAAGCTGCCGGTGTTCGAAAGGCTCATTGCCGATCTGGAGCTCGCCGAGGACCAGACCGCCTATGTCGGCGATGACGTCGTGGATCTCGGTATCATGGCACGGGTCGGCTTCGCGGTGGCCGTGGCGAACGCCCATCCGCTGGTTCTTAAACGGGCCCATTGGCATACCTCTAGCGACGGCGGCCGTGGCGCCGCGCGCGAGGTGTGCGATTTGATCATGCATGCCCAGGGCACGCTCGAGGGCGTGCATCGCGACTACCTGGCAGGAAAATCTTAGGCGACCGATGCAGGCCGGTATCGACACCAGCGTTGTTCGCGAGCCACAGCCGGGATCCGCGCACGTGACCAGACCGCGCCTGACATCGGCCTTCGGCACATGGTTGCCGGCGGCAATGCTGGTATGTATCGCCGTACTCAGCAGCCTGTGGCTGGCGCAGATGGGTGAACGCGAAGACAGGATCGCTCGCCTCGAGGGTCATGCGCCCGATATGACCATGGAAGAGTTCGAAGTGACCGCTATGGGCGAGGACGGCAATCCGCTTCGCCGGCTGTCGGCGGCGTACATGGCGCATTACATCGACACCCAGACCAAGGAACTGACACACCCGCATCTGGTCATCTATCAGGACGACGCGGAGCCCTGGCACGTTGCTTCGCAGCGCGGCTGGGTATCAGCGAATGACGATGTTCTCATGTTGCTCGGCGAGGTGGACATCTGGCGTAATAATGCGAATGGAAAGCGCGAGATTCACATAGAGACGGAGGACTTGCGTGTGGTGCCCGATAAGGAGTACGCGGATACGGAGCTGCCTGCCACCATCAGCACCCCGGAGTCACTTACCCGTGGAACCGGAATGCGTGCCTATCTCGGCGAGAGACGCGTGCAGCTGCTATCTGACGTGAAAACCACGATCAATCCACCGGTGCGTCCATGAGTACGAAGCGTTGTTAGCTCAGGGCAGAACGGCCGTTTTTGTCATTTCCTCGGTGCTCTGTACGGTACCCATCGGGGCGCAGGCGCTATCGACCGATCGCGAGCAACCCATTCAAATCGAAGCAAACGCCGCCGAGGCGGATAACCGTAAGCAGATTACCGTATATCGGGGCGACGTCGTCATTACTCAGGGCACATTGCGGATTACGGGTGATACGGTATGGATTCATTACGACGATGCCAACACGATCACCAAGGCGGTTTCGGAGGGTAACCCCGCAAAGTTCCGTCAGCTTCCAGATGGCAAGGAAAACTACATGACTGCGGACGCCGAGCGCATGGAATATCATGCCGATAAGGATATGATCCTGTTGCTGGGAAACGCGCGCTACGGGGAAGGAAGGGACACTATTATCGCGCCGCGAATCATATATGATTCGCGTCGGGGTCTTGCCAAAGCCGGCGCGAGTCCCGACGGTGGTCAAGCAAGCGATTCGACAAAGGGTCAATCGGACAAGTCGGATCGAGTAAGGATCACGATTACACCGAAAAAGAAATGAATGCGCCGGGAACTCTCATTGCCCTGCGTGATGTCGTTAATCCATGAGTGTTCTGACGGCGCGTAGCCTCGCCAAGCGTTACAATTCGCGCGCTGTCGTGAACGATGTCAGCCTGAGCGTTCGCAGCGGCGAGGTCGTCGGCCTGCTCGGCCCCAACGGTGCCGGCAAGACCACGAGCTTCTACATGATTACGGGATTGGTGGCGAGTGACGGCGGCGCCGTTCACCTCGACACCAAGGATTTGACTCGCTATCCCATGCACGCCAGGGCTCGTCTGGGCCTCGGCTATCTTCCCCAGGAGCCATCGGTTTTCCGTCGCCTCAGCGTGGAGGACAACGTCCTCGCAATCCTCGAGGCGCAGCCCGGGCTCGAGCCTGCCGAGCAAAAAAAGCGCCTGGAGGAGCTGCTCGAGGAGCTGCACGTCGGACATTTGAGGCGCCACCTCGGCGAGAGCCTCTCGGGTGGCGAGCGGCGCCGCGTGGAAATCGCCAGGGCACTCGCATCTGAGCCGAAGTTCATGCTCCTCGACGAGCCCTTCGCCGGCGTCGATCCCATTTCTATCATCGATATCAAGAGAATAATCAAATACTTGAGCGAGCGCAGTATCGGCGTGCTGATAACCGACCACAATGTGCGCGAGACCCTGGACATATGCGATAGAGCGTATATCGTGAGCGAAGGGCGCATAATCGCCGAGGGCAGGCCGGATGCCATTCTGAACGACAAGAGAGTTCGAGAGGTCTATCTGGGACACGATTTCAGGTTGTAAAGGCCCCTCCTCAGCGCCGATGGCGGCCTGCTAAAATTTAAAGATAAAAGCCCGTAATTCCGCGACATGAAGCAATCCCTCCAGCTCCGCCTGGGTCAGCACCTGACCATGACCCCGCAGTTGCAGCAGGCCATTCGGCTGCTGCAACTCTCGACCATGGAGCTGCAGATGGAGGTGCAGGAGGCGCTCGAGTCGAACCTCATGCTCGAGGTCGACGAGGATGGCAACACCACGTCAGGGGCGGAAGCGGCAGAGGAAGGCGGCGCACCCGAGCAGGACGTTGCCCCCGATGACATACCGGCTGAGCTGCCGGTGGACAGTGCCTGGGAAGATATCTACGACGGATTGCCGGTGCACCACGGCGCGCCGGATTACAACGGTTTCGACTTCGAGAATCCCCGCGCGGGCATCGAGACCCTCAACGAGCATCTGCTCTGGCAGCTCGGGCTTACCCGGATGAGTGAGCTGGACCAGGCCATCGCCACGGCGATCATCGACAGCATCGACGAAGACGGCTACCTGAGCACGTCGCTCGAGGAAATCCAAAAGAGCTTGACGACCCCGGAGTTGGAGATCGACATTGCGGAGATCGAGGCCGTGCTACATCAAGTTCAGAACTTCGATCCCATCGGTGTAGGCGCGCGAGACCTGCGCGAATGTCTCTCGATTCAGCTTCGAAATTTCCCCGAGAATACACCCTGGCGGCAGGCAGCGGCGAAGCTCGTCAACGAGCATCTGGACCTTCTCGGGCACCGCGACTTCACACAGCTGATGCGGCTGCTCAAGCTCGAAAAAGAGGAACTCCAGGAAGTCATCGAGCTGATCAAGACGCTTTCGCCGAGGCCGGGAGACGCCATTCAGTCGAGTCAACCCGAATACGTAATCCCGGACGTTTTCGTGCGCAACATCAAGGGCACATGGCGCGTCGAGCTCAATCCGGACGCGTTTCCGAAAGTGCGGGTGAACTCACAGTACGCTAGCCTGATCCGGCGCGCCGACAACAGCGCCGACAACAACTGCCTCAAGACACACTTGCAGGAAGCGCGCTGGCTGATAAAAAGCCTACGCAGCCGAAGCGAGACCCTGCTGAAGGTCGCGACGTGCATCGTCAAGCGTCAAAAAGCATTCTTCGAGTACGGCGAAGAGGCGATGAAGCCGATGGTTCTGCACGATATTGCCGAAGAGGTGGATATGCACGAATCGACGATCTCGCGGGTCACGACACAAAAATACATGCATACCCCGCGTGGTCTCTACGAGCTCAAGTACTTCTTCTCCAGCCACGTTAGTACTGAAAGCGGTGCGGAGTGTTCGTCCACCGCCATTCGAGCTCTCTTGAAGAAGCTCATTGCGGCCGAGAATTCTCAAAAGCCACTGAGCGACAGTAAGCTTGCCGCCATTTTATCGGAGCAGGGCATCAAGGTGGCGCGACGCACTGTCGCGAAGTATCGGGAGTCCATGGCGATTCCTTCGTCGAGTGAACGTAAATCGCTGATGTGAACGCGTTTGGCCTCGTGAAAATCACGAA
>JBFICP010000143.1:0-8313 GCA_041581935.1 Gammaproteobacteria bacterium
CAGCCAGATCCGCGCACCGCCGGAGCGCTTCGCTGCGGTGCCCGGCGCAACCGGGGTCGCGGCGCGCGTATCGGCCAGCAGCTCGCGGCCCAGCTCGTCACGCGCCTGGGCCAGATCGGCGTCGGAAATCGCCCCGAGACGATGCTCCTCGTCAAGCGCCGCGAGCCGCGAGCGGTACAACGCAAGGTTGCGGGTCGTGGTGTCGTCGTGGGTCCGCCCGGGCCGCAGCAGGGGCGGCAGCACGAAGTCCAGCGCAACCACGACCACGGCCAACGCGCAAAGCCAGAAAAGAATCAGTTCACCGTCCACTCGGCCCAGCTATGTACCCGCAAAATCCGCCGGCAGCAAGTGACGTGGCACGCGTCGCTCGGTCGCACGCCCCGGGCAGATCGAGTATTGTCGCGGCCACCGCCGGGGTGCCCGTTCTGGGGATTGCATGAGCAAGAGCAGATTGCTGCTGATCGCGGTCGTCGCGGCACTCGTCGGAGTGTTCTTCGCCTTCGATATCGCGAGCTACGCGAGCCTCGACAATCTGCGCGCGAATCGGGCCGCCATCGTCGCCTACCGCGACGCGCATATGCTGGAAGCGGCGTCGATCTATTTCGCGGTGTATGTCGCCGTCACCGCGCTGTCGTTGCCCGGTGCCGCCGTCATGACGCTGGCCGGCGGCGCCTTCTTCGGCTTGCTGTGGGGCAGCGTGCTGGTTTCGTTCGCCTCGACCGTCGGCGCGACACTGGCCTTTCTGCTGGCGAGATTTCTGTTTCATGATGCCGTGCAGAGCCGATTCGGATCGAAGTTGCGCGCGGTTAACGCCGGCGTTGCACGCGACGGCGCATTTTACCTTTTCACGCTGCGATTGGTGCCGCTGTTTCCTTTTTTTGTCATCAATCTGTTGATGGCATTGACGCCCATTCGCACGCTGACGTTTTTCGTGGTCAGCCAGATTGGCATGTTCCCGGCGACGGTCGTGTACGTGAACGCCGGCACCCAGCTGGCCGCGCTCGACTCGCTGGCGGGAATTCTATCCCCGGGTCTGATTGCGTCGTTCACGTTGCTGGGGTTGTTTCCGCTGATAGCAAAAAAATCCGTCGACGTGATCAAGGCACGACGCACGCTCCGGCAGTATCCGAAGCCGCAGCGATTCGAGCGCGACATGGTCGTGATTGGCGCCGGGTCTGCGGGACTCGTCAGCGCCTATATCGCTGCCGCGGTCAAAGCGAAGGTTACGCTGATCGAGAAGCACGATATGGGCGGCGACTGCCTCAATACCGGATGCGTGCCCTCGAAGGCGCTCATTCGTTCCGCCAAATTCCTCGCCCAGGCGAAGAACTCGCAGCGGTACGGCATTCGCCGCACGAGCGTCGAGTTCGAATTTGCCGAGGTCATGGAAAGGGTGCACCGGGTGATCGCGACGGTTGCGCCACACGACTCGGTTGAACGCTACGAGTCTCTCGGGGTCGAGGTCATCAAGGGCGAGGCGCGCATCACATCGCCGTGGAGCGTCGAAGTCGGAAAGCGCACTCTGATCACGCGCAGCATCGTCGTGGCTTGCGGTGGCAGGCCTCTGATCCCCCCGATTCCCGGAATCGAAGATGTCGGTTATCTCACTTCCGACAATCTCTGGGAGCTGCGCGAGCTTCCCGCGCGGCTGGTGGTGCTCGGAGGTGGCCCAATCGGTTGCGAGCTCGCTCAGGCATTCGCCCGCTTCGGCAGCCGCGTCACGCAGGTCGAGATGCTGCCTCGCATTCTCATGCGTGAAGATGAGGAGATTTCGGAGCTGATTGCGGCGCGCTTTCGCGACGAAGGCGTCGACGTGCGCGTCAACCACAAAGCGACCGGATTTCGGGTCGAAAATGAGCAGAAGTACCTGATTGCCGAGCACCAGGGCGAGGAGGTTCGGGTGGCGTTCGACGCGCTGCTGGTGGCCGTCGGGCGTGTCGCCAACACAGCGGACTACGGACTCGAGGAGCTCGGAATTCCTCTCACCAAATCCAAGACCGTCGAAGTCAACGAGTATCTGCAGACTCGCATCCCCACGGTCTTTGCCTGTGGTGACGTCGTCGGTCCCTATCAGTTTACCCACATGTCGGCTCACCAGGCGTGGTATGCCAGCGTCAACGCGTTGTTCGGCAGCTTCATCAAGCGCTTCCGGGTGGACTATTCGGTGGTTCCCTGGGCGACCTTCACCGACCCCGAGGTGGCGCGCGTCGGGCTCAACGAGCAGGAGGCCCGTGAGCGCGGCGTAGACTATGAGGTAACCGTCTATGGCCTCGACGAACTGGATCGCGCCATCACCGACGAGGATGCAATTGGCATGGTCAAAGTGCTCACGGTGCCGGGTAAGGACCGCATACTCGGCGTCACCATCGTCGGCGAGCATGCGGGTGACGTCATCGCCGAGTACGTGTCCGCCATGAAGAACAAGGTGGGCCTCAACAAGATTCTCGGCACCATTCACATCTATCCGACCCTCGCCGAGGCCAACAAATACGCCGCCGGCGAGTGGAAACGCGCCCATGTTCCGCATCGGCTCCTGGGCTGGGTGGAGCGCTATCATCGCTGGCGCAGGGGCGGCTGAGCCCCGGTCGGCCGGCTTCGTGCGGGTAACGATCCAGGATTTTCGCACCAGATGGATCTGGAACGATTCCCGACAACATTGCTATCCTTAGGCCCCCGTCGCTGTAATCAACAATGAAAACTCGGCCGCAGGGCCGTCGGGCCGCTGCCCGGCGACCTGCGGGCGCCGCGGGAGAATTGGACATGAAACAGCACAGGACGCATCCCCTGAGGGTTCCGAGCATGACGGGATTGAGGGCGACGACGCTCGACTCGAGGCGCTCGGTGCGCGCGCCCAGGGTCACGGGCCTCGACCGTCTGTTGGTCGCGCGTCTGGCAAAGGCAGTTGGGGATCCGCCGATCGCGTTCGCATTGTGGGACGACGTGGACGTGTACGTGCCAGGCGATGGGGTGGAGATGGTCGGGCGCGTCACCTTCCGTGACCGCCGCGCGCTCATCGCCGGTCTGTCGTCGCCCGAGCTCGGCTTCGGCGACGCCTACAGCACCGGGCGTCTCGAAATCGACGGCGATCTGGTGCAGGTGCTCTACGCTGCCTATCGGAGCATGGCCGAGGGCGGTCCGATGGCGGGCAAGCGCAATCTATTCGGGCGCCTCCCGAAACCCCAGGCGAACAGCGTTTCGGGGTCGAAAAAGCACATCCACCATCACTACGATCTCGGAAACGAGTTCTACCGCCTCTGGCTCGATGAGAAGATGGTGTACACGTGCGCGTATTTTCCAAATCAGGAAACGAGCCTCGAGGAGGCGCAGCTCGAGAAGATGCACCATGTGGCGCGCAAGGTGTGCCTGCGGCCCGGTATGCGGGTGGTCGAAGCCGGATGCGGCTGGGGATCGCTGGCCATGCACATGGCGGAGCACTACGGCGTACACGTCAAGGCCTACAACATCTCTCATCAGCAGATCGTCTATGCGCGCGAGCAGGCGAAAGCGAGAGGACTCGCCGATTACGTTGAATTCATCGAGGACGACTACCGAAACATCAAGGGCGAGTTCGACGCCTTCGTATCGGTCGGGATGCTCGAGCACGTCGGAAAGGACAACTACAAGACTCTCGGCGACGTGATCCGCCGATCGCTCAAGCGTGGCGGGCTGGGTCTCATTCACAGCGTCGGGCGCAGCCGCGCCGCGCCGCCGAACGCGTGGCTCGAACAGCGAATTTTCCCCGGCAGCTATCCGCCGAGCCTGCGCGAGATGCTGGCGATTTTCGAGCCACACGAGTTTTCAATCGTCGACGTGGAAAATCTCCGTCTTCATTACGCCAAGACCCTGATGGAGTGGCTCGCGCGATTCGATGGCCACGTGGAAACAATCGAACGCATGTACGATTCGGAATTCGTACGTGCCTGGCGACTCTATCTCGGAGGCTGTGCGGCTGCGTTTCTGGCGAGCTCCATTCAGCTTTTTCAGGTCGTATTCGCCAATGCGGACGACAATCGCATTCCGATGACACGGGGACACATCTACGGCAAACCCGGCCCGAACTGGAATCTGTAGGGCAGGGTGGTGCAAAGCTATGATGTCCTGATTGTCGGCGGTGGCCCGGCAGGATCGGCTTGCGCGCGCAAGCTCGTGGAAGCCGGGCGCAGCGTCGCGGTGCTCGATCGCGAGAAATTTCCCCGAACAAAGCTTTGCGCCGGATGGGTGACACCCGAGGCGGTGGCGGATCTCGAGTTGGACGTGGATGCGTATCCGCATCGCTTCAGTACGTTCAAGTACATCATTGCCCACATCAAGGGATTCACGATCAAGCTCGACACGCCTCAGCATTCCATTCGCCGCTACGAGTTCGACGATTACCTGCTCAATCGATCCGGGGCCGATGTTCACGTGCACAACGTGAAGTCGATCGAGCGAGATAACGGCGAGTATGTCATCGACAATACATTTCGTGCGCCATTTCTGGTGGGCGCCGGGGGGACGCGCTGTCCGGTGTACCGGGAGCTTTTCCGCGACGCCAATCCGCGTGCGAAGGAACTGCAGGCGGCGACCTATGAGCACGAATTTCCCTACGAGTGGCACGATCCGCACTGTCATCTGTGGTTCTTCGACAAGGGTCTGCCCGGTTACGCCTGGTACGTGCCCAAGGCGGACGCCTTTCTCAATTGCGGCATCGGCGGCATGGCCGAAAAGCTGAAAGCGCGGGGAGACGACATCAAAGGGCACTGGCGGCACTTCGTCGACGTGCTCGACAAACGAAACCTGGTCAATGGTTTCGAGTACGCCCCTAAGGGATACAGTTACTACCTTCGCGGTAACGTCGACGTGGTGCGAATCGATAATGCATTCATCACCGGCGATGCCGTGGGTCTCGCGACCGTCGATCTCTGCGAAGGTATCGGTCCGGCCATCAGAAGCGGTCACCTGGCGGCGAAATCGATACTCACCGGTGCCGAGTACTCCCTGGATTCGGTGAGCGCGCACAGCTCCGAGCACACGCTGGTGAAGAGTCTGCTCGAGTACATGTTCGTCAAACGCCGCCCGCGCGGGTCTAAGGTGCGGCCGTCCAAGCGTTCGCCCCCCGCCGACATCGGTCAGCAAGCGCAATAGGCGATGTGCTGAAGCTCGAGAACGTCGACGTTCGGCGCGGTGGGCGCAGTGTGTTGCGTAACGTCAATCTGGTCGTCCAGGCCGGATACAAGGTGGGCGTTACCGGGCGAAACGGTGCCGGCAAGAGCACGCTGATCGATCTGATCGCAGGTCGCCTGCACGCAGACGCCGGCAGCGTTTCGATCCGAAAAGATCTGCGCATCGCCCAGGTTGACCAGTCGCCCGGGGTCAGTGAACGTATCGTCATCGAGCACGTTCTCGACGGGGACCGCGAGCTGCGGAGGCTCGAGGCGCAGCTCGACGAGGCGCAGAAGGCGCGTGACGGCCATCGCCAGGCGCTGATTCACGGCCGCCTCGACGACATCGACGCCTATGCCGCCCGCGCGCGGGCCGCGCGCATCATGCGCGGATTGGGGTTCTCGGACGCCGACGAGGATGCGCCGCTCGCATTCTTCTCGGGGGGGTGGCGCATGCGAGCGCATCTCGCTCGCGCACTCATGTGTCGATCCGATCTGCTGCTCCTCGACGAGCCCACCAACCATCTGGATCTCGATGCGGTCATCTGGCTGGAGGGATGGTTGCGCGACTATGAGGGTACGCTTTTTCTCATCTCCCACGACCGTGAATTCATCGATCCGCTCGTCGATCACGTCGCGCACGTGGACAACGGTGACGTACGGCTCTACTCCGGCAACTATTCGCGCTTCGAAGAGCACCGTGCCGTGGAGCTCGCCGGCCGTGAGGCCAGCTACCGAAAGCAGCAACGCGAGATCGCCCACATGCGCCGCTTCGTGGATCGATTTCGTTACAAGGCCAGCAAGGCGCGTCAGGCTCAAAGTCGACTGAAGGCGCTCGCGCGCATGGAGCGAATTGCGCCCGCCCATGTCGATTCGCCGTTTCGCCTCGATTTCACCTCACCGGAGCATCCGCCGACGCCGCTGTTGACACTCGAATCCGTGAGTGCCGGCTACCCCGGGTGCACGGTGCTCGATGACGTCGGCATGACGCTCGCGCCGGGTGATCGCATCGGCCTTCTGGGCGCGAACGGCGCCGGAAAGTCGACGTTGGTGAAGACGCTGGCCGGTGAGCTCGCGCCGCTCGCGGGCGATCGCCTGCCGGCGGCGCGCCTCGCGGTCGGATACTTCGCCCAGCACCGGGTCGAGCATCTGGACGAGACCGCAAGCCCGCTGGTTCACCTGCAGCGCCTGAACGGGCACGGCGGCGCGCAACGATTGCGGGATTTTCTCGGTGGCTTCGGATTTCGCGACGAGCGGGTCGAGGAGCCCGTAGCGCGGCTTTCGGGCGGCGAGCAGGCGCGGCTCGCGCTGGCGATGATTCTGTTCGCGGGACCGAACCTGCTGTTGCTCGACGAGCCAACCAACCACCTCGATCTGGAAATGCGGCTGGCGTTGAGCGTGGCCCTGCAGTCGTTCTCCGGGGCCGTGGTGCTGGTTTCCCACGACCGGCATCTGCTGCGCACGGTGGTGGATCGGCTATACCTGGTGGCCGATGGACGGGTCGCGGACTACGATGGCGACCTCGAGGACTATGCCCGCTGGCTCATGAAGAGCCGCCAATCGGAGCGCGCCGTCACCCCGCGCCGCGCTACCGAGGCGGGCCGCGCGCGCCGTCGTGCCGGTGCCCGCCGGCGCGCCTTGCTCAAGCCCTTGCGCGAAGAGCTCGCGAGCCTGGAGGCCGAGCTGGCACGGCTCGGCGAGGAACGCTCGGCGCTGCTCGATCGGCTCAGCGACCCTTGTGTGTATCGCGAGGACGCCAAGGGCCGACTCGAAGGCCTGCTGGTCGATCGCGGGCGCCTCGAGCGCGCCGTAGCCGACGTCGAGGCACGCTGGCTGGCAGCCAGCGAGCGCCTCGAGCGGGCCGTGGGCGACGAGGTCGAGGACTGAGGGCTGGCAATCGACGCGCTGGCGGGAAACCGGATGGCGCGCCCGGCTCAGCGCGGGTAGAGCACCGGAAGGTCGTCCGGCTTCTCCGGTACGGCCGAAGGGCGTCGCTTCAATCCGCGACGGGCCTGGCGCCACAGCGATTGTCCCTGCCAGGCTTGCGGGTCGCGTGCGTACAAAGCCCGGTCGAGCTCTGCCAGCTCGGCGGCGAGCCCGGCATCGGCAAGACGTTGCGCCAGGGCCACCAAGCTTCCCGGCGGATCCTGGGGCCAGGTTTCGGCCGCCCAAGCGAGCAGCGCCGCGCGCGCCGCCGACGCATCGTCGTCGCGACAGGCGCGTTTGAGAGTCACCGGCGCGGTCGCATCCTGGGTGGCTACGTCGGCGCCGGCTCGTGATGCGGCCCGCGCGCGGCGCCACGCCACCAAGGTCGCCAGCCACAGCACCAGCAGCAGGGCGCAAAGGCCCTGCCACAGCGGTAGCAGCCGCGGCGCGGCCGGCTGAGGGTCGGCCAAGGCGACGATGCCCGCGTCATCGTCACTCGCGCGCGCTGCGGCGGTCACTTCGAACATCCTCGCCGGAATCGTTGCCTGCCGGGCCACGTTGCGCTCGGTATCCCACCAGTCGATACGGATTTCCGGCAGGGTGTAAGTGCCCGGGTTGCCGGGTACGAGCGCGATACGCTGCTCGCGGGCGCCATGCACCCAGTCGGTATCGGTCGTCGTGCGGGTGATCGGCTGATCGCCGTACTCCTTGATACCGTCGATGACGGTGATGGTAATTTCCGGAAGCTGCTCGGCGCTCAAGCCCACCGCCTCGAGTCGCAGCGTGCGGGTCACCGGCTCGCCGGCGTGCAGCGTATCCGGGCTTCGCGACCATTCCTCGGACAGCAGCAGGCTTTTCGCCGGCAACCAGGTGGCGCCGGTAAACTCCGCCGGCGGGCCGAGCGCCGTTGCCCGTACCACGCGGGTACGCAGGCGCACGCGCTTGCCGCGCGCGAATAGACGACTCAACCCGGTGCCCGCCTGCCCCGGGTCGACCACCTCGCCTTCGAACTCCACCGGCGTCACGACCAGCTCGCCGCTCGCCTGGGGAAACACCGCGTAGCGCCGCTCGAGGACGCGATAGGATCGCCCGAGCCGAGTCGTGGTGTAGCTGATGTCGCGACCCAGACGTCTGATTACCGCGTTCCTGGCACTCGGCTCGGTGAGCGTACCGTCCACCACGTCGACGGCACGCAGCAGGCGCACCACGTAGCGCATCTGCGCCTGAACGTAGGCGGGGTCGGGCG
>JBFICP010000144.1:0-8287 GCA_041581935.1 Gammaproteobacteria bacterium
GCCTCGACGCCGGCGCGCACCGTCGCGTCGATGCTGCCCGTGACGTCGACGACCGTCGCGCTGCTTCGATGCGCGCCGTAGACCGATTGCGGTCCGGCGATGTAGATGGGCGCGAACTGGTCGCTCTGCTCGAGGCGCTCGATGACACAATCGATGAGCGCGCGACCGCCGATGCGCACCGCGACCCCCTTGTAGCCGGCGAGTGCGTGCATGTCATCGACCCCGTCGGGGAGCGCGCCGGCTTGCGGGTCGCGCCCGCCGAGCACGACGATTGGAATACGCTCGCGCATCGTCTCCACCGTCAGGTCGCTTCCAGGTGATCGAGGGGCAGCGCCGTCTTGTACTTCACCTGCTTGAGCGCAAAGCTCGACTTGATGCTGGCGATGCCCTCGATGCGTGTCAGGTGCTCGAGAAGAAAGGCCTGATAGGCGGCGATGTCCGGCACCACCACCCGCAGCAGATAATCCGATTCGCCGGTCATCAGATAGCACTCCATGACCTCCGGGCGTGCGACGATGGCACGTTCGAAATGCTCGAGGCGCCGCTCGATCTGCTCCTCGAGGGTCACGTGCACCCACACGTTGACCGGCAGGCCGATGGCCTCGGGGGTCACCAGGGTCACGTAACGGCGGATGACGCCGCGCTCCTCCAGCGCCCGCACCCGCCGCCAGCACGGCGACGGTGACAGCCCGACCTTCGCCGCAAGCTCGGTATTGGAGATGCGCGCATCCTCCTGAATGAGCTCGAGTATGCGCCGGTCCAGTCGATCGGCGGAATGCTCAGACATGTTCTGTCTCCAGAGAGGCTTTGGTAGAAAGATTACCCCATTGTCGCCGGGATCATGGGGTAGATTAGAATTATATTCCCCGGGATCTTCGGTAGAATCTTGCCCAACTTGATTCCGCCGACACGGGTCCCGATGTCCACAGCCCTGCGCGACGCACACCCCGCCGCCCGCGTTGTCCCGGCCGAGCGCCACGCCATTCTGCGAGCGCTCGAGAAAAAGGTCCTGTGGCTCGCCAGCTGGACCATCCACAATGCCAATCATCTGCGCGCCCACACCGACGGGCTCAAGGTCGGTGGCCACCAGGCTTCCTGTGCCTCGCTGGCGACGCTGATGACCGCGCTTTACTTCGACGTGCTGCGCCCCGCGGATCGCGTCGCCGTCAAGCCCCACGCGAGTCCCATCTTCCACGCCATTCAGTACCTGCTCGGCCGTCAGAGCCGGGAACATCTCGAAAAATTCCGCGCCATGGGTGGCGCGCAATCCTACCCTTCGCGCACCAAGGATGCCGATGACGTGGACTTTTCCACCGGGTCGGTGGGCCTGGGCGTCGCCATGACCACCTTCGCGAGCCTGGTGCAGGACTACGTCCAGGCACGCGACTGGCAGCGCGCGGTCGACGAACGCGGCCGCATGGTGGCGCTGGTCGGCGATGCCGAGCTCGACGAGGGCAACGTGTTCGAGGCCCTGCTCGAGGGCTGGAAGCACGATGCCCACAATCTGTGGTGGATCGTCGACTACAACCGCCAGAGCCTCGACGCGGTGGTGAGCGATCGCCTGTTCGGGCGTTTCGACAAGTTGTTCTCGAACATGGGCTGGCGGGTCGCCACGCTGAAGTACGGCAAGCGCTTGCAGGCCGCCTTCGAGCAGCCCGGCGGTGAACGCCTGCGCGACTGGATCGACGAGTGCCCCAACTCGCTCTACTCGGCGCTGGTGTTCAAGGGTGGCGCCGCGTGGCGCGAGCATCTCACCCGGGACATCGGCACGAGCGCGGGGGTCAAGTCGCTGCTCGAGGACTACGACGACGAGGCGCTCGGTGCGCTCATGACCAACCTTGCCGGCCACGATATGGAGAGCGTGCTGGAAGCGTTTCATGGCGCCGACGACGACGCGCCCACCTGCTTCATCGCTTACACCATCAAGGGATTCGGTCTGCCGTTCGCCGGGCACAAGGACAACCACGCCGGTCTCATGAGCATCGCGCAGATGCAGGCGCTCCGGGAACGGCACCGAATTCCCGAGGGCGCCGAATGGGACCGCTTCGCGGGCCTCGATGAGGATCCCGGGGTTCTCGGCGCGTTTCTCGACCGCGTGCCCTTCGCCGGCAAACCCGCGCGGCGCTACACGGCGGCTGCAATCCCGGTGCCGGAGACGCTCGCGTCGCCGGACGGCGACACCCTGTCGACCCAGGAGAGCTTCGGAAGAATCCTCGCGAACCTCGCCCGCGACGGCGGCGCACTCGCCGATCGCATCGTCACCGCGTCGCCGGATGTCACCGTGTCGACGAATTTGGGCGGCTGGGTGAACCGGCGCGGAATTTTCTCGCGCAAGGTGCAGGAGGACACCTTCAACGTGGAGAACGTCGCCTCGTTTCAGCGTTGGGCCGCATCACCGAGCGGCCAGCACATCGAGCTCGGCATCGCCGAGAACAATTTGTTCATCCTGCTCGCGGCGCTGGGGCTCTCGCACTCGCTCTTCGGGGCGCGCCTGTTGCCCATCGGCACGCTTTACGATCCCTTCATCCAGCGGGGGCTCGACGCGCTCAACTATGCCTGCTACCAGGACGCCCGGTTCCTGCTGGTGGCGACGCCGTCGGGCATCACACTCGCGCCGGAAGGCGGCGCGCATCAGTCCATCGCGACACCGATGATCGGCATGGCCCAGGCCGGGCTTGCGAGCTTCGAGCCGGCCTTCGCCGATGAGCTGGCGGTAATCATGCGCTTCGCATTCGATTACATGCAGCGCGATGGCGAGAGTGTCGCCGGTGACAACGACCGGCTCGCCGACGCTGCCGGCGGCTCGGTGTACCTGCGCTTGAGCACGCGATCCATCGCGCAACCGCGACGCGACATCGACAATCGACTCGCCCACGACATCATCGACGGCGGCTACTGGCTCGAGCCGCCCTCCCCCGGCGCACGGCTCGCCATCGTCTACACGGGCGCCGTCGCGAGCGAAGCCATCGCTGCCCATGCCCGGTTGCTCGAGGATCGGCCGGACGCGGGGCTGCTGGCCGTGACCTCGGCGGACCGCCTGGCGACGGGCTGGCACGCCGTCAACGACGCGCGTCGCGCGCACATGAGCGTCGCGCAATCCCATGTCGAGAAGCTGCTCGCACCGCTCGCGGCCGACGCGCAGCTGGTGACGGTCGCCGACGCGCACCCGGGCACGCTCGGCTGGCTCGGCTCGGTGCGCGGACAGCGCGTTCGCGCGCTCGGCGTCGAGGATTTCGGGCAGTCGGGCAGCATCGACGATCTTTACCGTCACTACGGCATCGACACGGATGCCATTCTCGACGCCTGCGCGGCCGCCTGCCTCGATTCATGAGCACCGACATCTGCCTGCCGCGCGTCTCGCCGGACGATGCCGCGGTCACGCTGGCGAAGTGGCACGTAAAGGTGGGCTCGCGAGTGTCGCCCGGTGACGTGATCGCCGAGATCGAAAGCGACAAGGCCATCGTCGAGCTCGAAGCCGAGGAAGCCGGCGTGATCACGGAGATCCGCGTGGCCGAAGGTAGCAACGACGTGCGCGCCGACCAGGTGCTGGCGGTGATCGACGAAGCCGATGAAGGATCCGAACCCTCGTCGCCGGACGACGCCACCGCCCGACATTCCGACCCAATCCCGCCCGCTGCAGGCGCGGGCTCGCTCGCGAATGATGCCGTCAACGAAGTCTCGAAACCGGAAGATTCACGCGCACGCCCTTCCCCGCAAGGGAACGCGCTCTTTCAGCGGCCCGCGGACATGGCGCAGCCGCGCGCTTCCCATCCCGGCAACGGCGCATCCCCGCTGGCCGCGCGCATGGCCCGGCAGGCAGGCATCGACCTGCACGGCATCAACGGATCCGGCCCCGGTGGGCGCATACTCGCCGACGACGTGCGCGCCGCCCTCGGTCCGGCGCCGGTGGGGGTCTCGGCGCATCGCGCCGAGCCCGTCTCCGTCGATGGCGACACGGCGTTTCACGGCGGCTTCGAGCCCGAGTTCGACATCCAGACGCCGGACAATATGCGGCGCGCCATCGCCGAGCGACTGGCGCAATCGAAGCGAGACGCGCCGCACTTTTACATGTCGCTGGATTGCCGCGCCGGTGCGCTGCTCGATCTCAGAGAGTCACTCACCGTCACCGGTGCGCAAGTATCGCTCAACGATCTGATCCTCAAGGTGACGGCCGCCACGCTCGTGCGCGTGCCCGAGCTCAATGCCGCCTGGAGCGACACGGGAATTCGACGCTTCCGCAGCGTCGACCTGGCGGTGGCGGTCGCCATCCCGGGCGGACTCATCACCCCGGTAATCCGGCGGGCGCACGAAAAACGCCTGGCGGCCATCGCCGCGGAGATGCGCGATCTCGCGACCCGGGCGCGCGCCGGCCGGCTTGCCCGCGAGGAGTATCAGGGCGGCACCTTCACGGTCTCGAACATGGGCATGTACGGGGTCGAGCGCTTCACCGCGGTCATCAACCCACCTCAGGCCGCCATCCTCGCGGTCGGCGCCGTCGGGGAGCGGGCGGTGGCTGAGAACGGCAGCGTCGGCACGGCGAGTATGATGACCCTGACGCTCTCGGTGGATCACCGCGTCAGCGACGGCGCGGCCGCCGCCGAGTTTCTGCAGAACTTCAAACGCCTCGCGGAGGATCCGCGGTTGCTTCTCCTTTAGGAGCGAGCTTGCACACGGACGTGCTCGTGCCGCGAAGCACATGGATGTGCGAGAGCGGCCTTGCTCGCCCGTAAGGGCCTATCGAACCGGCGCCTCTGATTCAATCCCGTGCCCGCAGGGGTCATCGCAGCAGACGCATCGACGTTAGTCACGCACACGTATCAGCGCGCGAATCAGCAGGTCCTCGATGCCGAGGCGCTCGAGCGGCACCTGAATCAGCGTGCCGTCGCTCACCAACGGCGGTATGTGCAGGGCGACGTACTCCTCGGTCTCGAACCAACCGGTGGCACGGCATCGGGGACAAGCATAGAGACCGATGCGCCCGCTGCCATGGCAGCGGCGGCAGGGCAGCACGACCGGGACACCGAGCTCGACCTCCGCCCCCCGCCTCGCCTCTTCGCGGGTGAGGTGGATGCCGAGATTCAGCGCATCCGTGCGGCCGGATTTCAGCGGCGACGATTCGGTGAAGTTCCGTCTGAAGTGATCGAATATCTCATCGTGGATGGCGTGGGCGTTCACGAAGTCGTCCATGATCGACCAGCGCCTGGTTCCGGTTGGCGGGCTGCGAAAATCGCCAAAGGCTTCGGGCTCCATGTCGAGCGGCTCGACGGGCGCGCGCACGCGCGGATCCACTGCTCGCGGCTCGACGGGTTCCACCGGCGCGCGCCGCCGGCTCGCATCATAGGCCGTGCGCCGCTCGCGGTCGCCCAGCACGTTGTAGGCTTCCGAGACCTCCTGGAATCGCTTGGTGCTCTTCGCACCGGCGCGATCCGGATGATAACGGCGCGCGAGATCCCGGTACGCGCTCTTGATGCCCGCCTGGGTCTCGTCTGGGGAAATTCCGAGAACGACGTAGTAGTCCTTCAAAGGCATGGCAATAACCTCTCGCTGCCGGCATCGCTTCGCCCCGCAGCTCCCGGACTATCGCCTACCCGCAGTCCGGACCGGGAGTGCGGGGATACCGAAGCATCGAATCGATCAGTTGACCGTAATTCGCCTCGCTGCCGCCTCCTTGACCTTGGGTAGACTCACCGTCAATACGCCATTGTCGATCTTTGCGGAGATTGCGTCCCGATCGACTTCGTTCGATATGGTAAAGCTGCGTACGTAATTGCCGACGTTGTACTCGGTGTACACGGGCTCGAGACCTTCGTAACCGGTGAGATCGACGTGACCGGTGATAGTCAGTACGTCCTTCTCCAGCTTTACGTCCACGTCCTTCTTGTCGACCCCCGGCATATCCATCGTGACGGTGATCGTATCGGTCGATTCGTGTATGTCGGTATAGGGCCTGAAGTACCTGGCCGCTTCAGTGCGTTCCTCGGAAGTCTCCAGCTCCTGCTTCTCCTGTACCTCCATCTCTCTCTCAGCCATGACAACCTCCGTTCAAAGCGTTCGCAATTCGGGCGCAACGTATCGCGCTAGTTGATTTCGACCGTTCGCGGCTTGGCCTTTTCCGCCCTGGGCAGAAATACCTTGAGCACGCCGTTTCGGTACTCGGCCTCGACACCGTCGGGATCAATCTCCATGCGCAGCGTGAGCGTGCGATCGAAGTCGCCCGCCACCCGCTCGCGCCGATGAATGCTCACGTCGTCGGCGTAGTCGATGGATTTTTTTCCGGTCAGGCGAACTTCGTTGCCTTTGACGCGCACGTCGAGGTCTTTCTTGTCGACGCCCGGGATCTCCGCGACCAGAATCAAATCGTCACCTTTGCGAAACACGTTGACGGGCGGAGACGCGCCGTAGCCGCTCGTCGCACTGCCCAGCCAATCACTCAATCGCCTCTCGTCAACGGCACGCTGGAGCGCCCGCAGCGCGCTGAAAGGATCCGCTATCCGCATGACCATCGTAATTTCCTCCCGTGGAGCCTGTTTCCGGATACCGGCCGTCGCGGCCGGCACCGCATCGCCGGCACCCGCCATTGGTCACCGCCGGTTAGTGGATGGATATGGGGACGCGCGTCCCGGGATCAAGACCGGCGCGGAGGTCACGCCGGCGGATCGGCCGGCGGGCTTCTGTCGGAATCGTTAATCCCTTCAGAACATTTCGAGAAGCCGACAATAGGATGCTGAATAAAAGTAGGTTTATCGCCGGGCAGAGGCGCGCCCCGGGGCCTCGCGCGGCACATTAGTAACCGGCTTCCCACGATTGCGTCGAGTTCCTTTACGCATCCTCACGGGATGAAAGGTAACTATCTGGAATACATGGAGAAAACTTTTCTGGCGTGCATCTTGCTGGAGTCGTGGTAACCGCCCGCGAGAAGGCGGGGGACAACGTGGCGGAAACACTGAAAGGCGCACGGCCATGAAGATCTACTTTGTCGCAAAGACCGTCGGCTCGAAACCCATGAGGGTGACCCAGGGTGTCGTCGAGCGGAAGCATTGGGTCACACTCAAAAGGACCCTTGCCGCCGACGGCTTCGTGGTGACTTACTGGAACCCGGTCAGCAGCGACATCGCCGAGGACGCGGCGGCCTGAGCGCGCCCGGGCGCGCCTCGTGCGCGCCGAACCGGACGACCGCGACATTCGGTTGCTGTCGCTGTTCGTTCAAGGATAGACAGGATGTTCAAGAAGACAGATTCGGCGCACCGAGACGGCGCGCCGCGATACCGGCCCAATGCACCGGAGTCGACTTCCGGGATAAGCAAACAGGCTGCGACGCCCATCGGGCCTTCGATGCACATCGATGGTGACGTTCGCGGAAACGAGGATCTGGTCGTTCACGGCCGCGTGCACGGGAGCATCGACATCGGCGAAGGCCGGCTCATCGTGACGCGCGACGGGCGCATCGACGCCGACGTGCGCGCACGGATCATCAACGTCGAGGGCCACGTGGTTGGCGACCTGCGCGCGACCGAGCAGATCATCGTGCGCAAGAGTGGACGGGTTCGCGGAAACGCCACGGCCCCGCGCGTGGCCTTGGACTTCGGCTGCGAGTTCAGCGGTGCCATCGATTGCGGGGCGCATAAGTCTGACGATAACAATAAGCCATCGGCGACCAGGGACCAGAACATCGCAGACTTCAAGGCAGCCATCTCCGTGACCGGTGACCCATCGGCCCGGTCGACCCGATCGGCGACGGCTAAGCGCTCGCCCTGACTGCCGAAGCCAAACTCGTGCGACTCACGGCGCCCGGGGCGCGCGCTGATAGCCGGGACCGACCACCGGCGGACTCCCGGGGAGCACGCGCTGATCGGCGCTCGAGCGATAGCTCGTCCTGTAGCTTGCGATTTCAGTCTTTTGCGTGTCCAGCAGGCGCAGCACCACCTGGTAGTCGTGGTTCGCGCGTACGCCCCGGAGCGGCGGCGTGCGAAACACGTAGCTGCGCCGCCCCGGCCGCACGTCTTGTCTCACCACGATCGGCGCACCGCCGGCGGGATTGTCGAACTGCGCCTCGATCACCCCGCCCGCGGGCAGGGCGCGCTCGACGCGTGCGACGAAGCCATAGTCGGCGGTCGCCTGCCGGTAGTTGAAGATGAAGCCGCCGCCGGCGAAAGCGAGATAGGGCTTATCGGCGTTGTCGCAGGCTGCGAGGACGACGGCTGCGACGAGAACCAATGCGACCCCCTTCAGGAGCGCGCTTGCTCGTGAATGAGGCGTTGAATTCAACTCGTCATTCGCGAGCAAGCGC
>JBFICP010000145.1:0-8249 GCA_041581935.1 Gammaproteobacteria bacterium
CCGCGTAGCTCTGGCCGCTGTCGCGAATGGCAGCGAACTCGTTGACGGCGCACGAGGCGCGATCTTCGTCTGCAAAGCGGGCTGCGAGTGGTCCGCGCAGCGCGTCGCGGATCTCGTTCAAATCCGCTTGGTTCCAATCGGTATTCGCCATGCGCACGGTGCGTTGCTGTGTATAAGCCATCTCGGCACTGACGCAACCCAACGCCGAGAACGCACTGGAGAACCGCGGCACGATTACCCGCGCAATATCGAAGGATCGCGCGAGCTCCACCGCGTGCATGGGTCCGGCACCACCGAAGGCGATAAGCGTGCATTGTCGTCCATCGATGCCCTTCTCCACTGTGACGCGCCGAAGCGCACGCGCCATGGCGGCATTGGCGATCCGAACGATGCCGAGTGCGAGCTCCCGCACGCTCGCTTCGAGCGCCGTAGCGAGCGGCGTAAGCGCGCGCTCGGCCGCATCGACGTCGAGGCGCAGATCGCCCACGGGGCGTTCGTGGTCAAGATAACCGAGCAGCAGATTGGCGTCCGTGACGGTCGGCCACTCGCCGCCAAGCCCGTAACAGGCGGGGCCGGGCGCGGCGCCGGCGCTCTGAGGCCCGACCCGCAGGGCACCGCTTTCGAGCCGCGCGATGGATCCTCCGCCGGCGCCGATGGACTCGACCGCCACCATCGGCGCGCGCAGTGGGCGATCGGCGAGACTGCGGTCGCTGCGAATCTCGGCACGGCCATCGACGATCAGGCACACATCGGTGGTGGTGCCGCCCATGTCGAAGCTGATCGCGTTGTCGAGCTCGAGCGCACGCGCGACCCAGCCGGCGGCGCTGACCCCGGCGGCCGGTCCCGAGAACGCGAGTCCCAGAGGCTGCTCGCGCAATGCGGTGGGAGACGCCATGCCGCCGGCCGAATGCATCAGATGCAGGCGGCTCGCCTCCGGTCGCGAAGTCTCGAGCCGGTCGAGATACCCGGCCGCGAGAGGCATGACGCCAGCGCTGAGCGCCGTGGTGCTGGTGCGCTCGTATTCGCGCGCCTCGGGGCTGATACGGTGAGAAAGAGCGACGAAGGGCGCGACCTCGCGCAACCGCTCGCCGAGCAGCGCCTCGTGCGTGCCGTTGGCGTAGGCGTGAAGCAGCGATACGGCCACCGCCTGGACACCGCTATCGGACACCTGGCGCACGACTGCGTCGATGGTTTCCGCGCTCATCGGCACGCGCACCTCGCCGCCGACATCGAGCCGCTCGGCCACCTCGAAGCGCAAATTCTCGGGAATCTGGGGAGTCACCTTGGGTTGCACGTCGAGCCTGTAGAGATGAAGCCGATTCTGACGCCCGATGGCGAGCGTGTCGGAAAAACCCTGGGTGGAAATCAGCGCCACATCGGCGAGACGATTCTCGACGATGGCATTGGTGATCAGGGTAGTGCCGTGCATGAGATCGCTAACCTGCAACCAGGAAATGCCCACCGCCTCCAGGGCTGCGAAAAGTCCTGCAAGCGGATCGGCGGCGTGGCTGCGGACCTTGGCCTCGCGTACATTTCCCGTCGAGGGGTGAAATGCCACGACATCGGTGAACGTGCCACCGATGTCGATGCCTACCTGCCAGCCGTTATTGCGCGCGTCAGCCACCGGATAACCGCGCGGAGATAGAATCCGCCGCCGCGCGCAGTTCCAGGGCCAGCTGCGCTTCCTCATAACGTTCAAGGCGCGCGGACAATCCGACCACGCCGACGCTGTAAAGGACCCCCGCGCCCGCCACGTTGACCGGCACCGCGTAGCTCAACACGCCCGGATCGAGCTCGTTTGAGCAAACAGCGTAGCCCTTGCGTCGCACCGCCTCGAGATCGTCGCGCACCTGCCGTGCATCCACGCGGGTATCATCGGTGTAGCGTATGCGTTTGCGTTTAAGAGCGCGCTCGATGAGCGATGGCTCCTGGAACGCGAAGATGGCTTTGGCCGATGCCGCGGCATGAATCGGCATGTCACGACCCGGGTGCACGTGTGCCTGGCCTTCACGGTTCGGCACGCTGGTTGCCAAGGATTCGACGCGATCGCCGCTGAGCCTGGCAACAAAAGCGGTCTCACCGAGCCTCTCGACCAGACCATCGAGCAACGGTTTCACCGCCGCGTCCACCGATTTCGGTGACGCACCGAGATGCAGAAGCTTTGCCAGACGCGGTCCGAGCACGTAGATCTTGCGATTGTCGAGAGTCGCCAGATAACCGACATCGTGCAACGACGCCAGCAGACGGTGCACCGTGCCCCGCGGCAGTCCGGTTGCGTGCATGGTCTCGGTGAGCGACAGCCCGTTTGGACTCGACGCGATCGCATCGAGCACCGCCGCGTAGCGGAAGAGTATGCCTTTAGCGCTGCTCATCGAGCCGGCTCTCAGATGGAGGTTTCGAGAATTCCGCGGAATTGCCGGCGTGTTTGGCCGGATTATTGTTTCATTAAGCGGAACTATTTCTCATCTAATGAAAACTATGCGCTCGGCCGCGAAACCCTGTCAAGGCATAGCGGCCGAATGGATTGTACGTCTCAAGGTGGATAAGCTCCGGCGTATGCCGAACGACGCCGTCTCCCGCAAGCTCGCGGCGATCCTCTATGCCGACGTCGTCGGTTACAGCCGGCTGACGGGCGACGATGAGCTCGGCACCCATCGCCGAGTCATGAGCGCGCTCGATTTCGCCACCGAAAGCATCAAGACTTTTGACGGCAAGGTGCTGCGTTACGCCGGCGACGCCATACTTGCCGAGTTCTCCAGCGTCGTTGCAGCCGCCAACGCATCCGTTTCGATACAAAACGAGCTGCAATCACGCAATCAGGACGTACCCTTGGATCGCCAGGTGCAAGTGCGCATCGGAATTCACATCGGCGAAGTCCTGGAAGACCGGAACGAAATATTCGGCGAAGGCGTGAATCTCGCGGCGCGTCTGGAAGCCGCGGCCCCGCCGGGCGGAATCTGTGTGTCGGACACGGTGCACGATCAGATTGTCGGTCGAGTGGATGTCGAGTTCGAAGACGGCGGTCTCGAGAATTTCAAGAACATCGCCAAGCCCGTTCACGTCTACCGCTGGCCATCCGGATCGTCGACCTCGGCTCGGCCCGATTCGACGATCCCCGAGACAGCTGAGGCAGAACTGGATTTTCCCGACAAGCCGTCCATCGCTGTCCTGCCCTTCGATAACATGAGCAGCGATCCAGACCAGGCTTTTTTCGCCGATGGCATCAGCGAGGATATTATTACCGAGCTTTCCAAGTTCCGCTCACTGTTCGTAATCGCGCGCAATTCGTCTTTCGCCTTCAAAGGACAGACGGCCGAAGTCAAGGAGGTGAGCAAAAAACTCGGGGTGCGTTACGTGGTGGAAGGCAGCGTCCGACGCAGTGGCAACCGGGTGCGCATCACCGCGCAGCTGATCGACGCTGTCGACGACACGCACCTGTGGGCCGAACGCTACGACCGCGAGCTTAAAGACATCTTTGCCGTTCAGGACGAGGTCACCCAGTCCGTCGTCTCGACCATCGAGCCGCGCCTCGCCAGCACCGAGCGCCAGCGCGCGCACCGCCAGCCCACCGATAATCTCGGCGCCTGGGAATGCTATCAACGAGCCCTTTGGCACCTGTATCAGTACCAGCACGATGATCTGCTCGAGGGGCTGGCGCTTCTCGAGCGCGCCATCGCACTGGATCCGACCTTTTCCTCGGCGTATGCGGGTCTCGCTCTTTCGCGCTATTACCATGTCGTCCTCGGATTTGCCCAGAATCGAAACGAGGAAATGGCGCGCGCCCTCGAGGCTGGCAAGACCGCCATCAAGCTGGACGAGAACGACCCCTTTGCCCGCGTCGCACTCGGTCGCGTCTACACTCTGCACGCCCTGCACGACGCCGCAATCGAACAGTGCAACATCGCCATATCTCTCACGCCCAGCTACGCGAACGCGTATTTCGGACGCGCCCACAGCCTGTGGATGTCGGGTCGCGCAGACGAAGCCATCGTCTCTCACGACGAAGCGATGCGCCTGAGTCCCCAGGACCCGATTATGTGGGCGTTCATGGCGAGCAAAGCCATCGCCCTCATCATGTTGGGTCGCTTCGAGGAAGGTCTCGACTGGGCGCTGAAGGCACAGCGACAACCCCGCACGGCGCTGTGGGCATTTCTGCCCGAGGCCAGCGCGCTGGCACTGCTCGACAGAACCGATGAAGCACGTGCGGCGCTTGATCGCGCGCGGGAGCTACAACGCGACGTGTCGGTCGCATTCGTCGACCAGGTGCTGCCGATTACCGATGCCCGCTACCGCGAGCTCTTTGTCGGCGGTCTCGTCAAGGCCGGTATGCCTGAATGACTGTGCAAGCACCACGCGTACCATGAACCGTCGCACAGGTAAACGCACGCGCACCCGTCGGCAACCCGCAGGCTCGCTCGTTCCGCAGCTGCCCTTTCAACAGCTGCGCAACCCCTACCCGCCGCTGGAGATCATTTCCTCCGACGAGCTCGAGTCGATTCACGAGGCCTCGCTCGATCTCCTGGAACGGGTCGGTATCAATTTCCTGCTGCCGGAAGCGCGCGAAATTCTCGCCGCAGCCGGTGCCGACGTGGAGAAGGACGGTTCGCGCGTGCGCTTCGACCGCGAGCTGATATTGTCTGAAATCGCGCACATTCCCACCGAGTTCACGCTGCACGCACGCAATCCCGATCACTCTCTGGTGTTCGGAGGAAACACGGTCAACTTTTCGGCAGTGGGCAGCCCGCCCAACTGGTCGGATCTCGAGAGCGGACGTCAGCCGGGAACCTTCGACGCCTACTGCAACTTTCTGCGCCTTACCCAGAGCACCAATATCGCCCAGATGGTCGCCGGGCACTCGGTCGAGCCGATGGACATCGAAACGCCGGTGCGCCACCTGGACGCCACCATGGCCATGATCACGCTCACCGACAAAATCTTTCGTATCTACTCCCTGGGTCGGCAGCGCGTGCTCGACGTGCTGGATATGGTGCGCATTCTCTTCGGTGTCGACGAGGCCGAGTTCGCCGGGCAGGCGCGTGTTTTCACGATGATCAATTCCAATTCCCCGCTGCAGTACGACACTCCCATGTTGTGGGGCATGATTGAGCTCGCGCGCTGCAGGCAACCCGTGATGATCACGCCTTTCACGCTCGCCGGTGCCATGGCGCCGGTGACCTTGGCCGGCGCGCTTACACTGCAGAACGCGGAGGCGCTCGCAGGGCTTGCGTTCGTGCAGATCGTCGGTCCCGGCACACCGATGATGTATGGCGGCTTCACGTCAAATGTCGACATGAAGAGCGGATCGCCCGCCTTCGGCACGCCGGAATACGTCAAAGCAACGCTCATTGGCGGCCAGCTCGCACGCCGCTACTCGGTGCCCTATCGCAGCTCCAATGTCAACGCATCGAATGCCCCCGACGCCCAGGCGACCTACGAGTCCCAGATGTCCATCTGGGCCTCGGTGCTCGCGCACGCGAATTTTATCCACCATGGACTGGGCTGGCTCGAGGGCGGGCTCTGCGCATCGTTCGAGAAGTTCATCATCGACGCGGAAATGCTGCAGGGCATGGCGGAAGTGCTGCGTCCGCTTTCCGTGAGCGCCGCGGACCTCGCCGTCGATGCCATCGAAGCGGTCGGACCGGGCGGACACTTTTTCGGCTCGCCGCACACCATGGAGCGCTACGAGACGGCCTTCTATCAGCCGATGCTTTCGGACTGGCGCAACTTCGAGAGCTGGCAACAGGCGGGCGCGCTCGATGCCACGCATCGCGCGCACCGCATTTATCGGCAGCTGCTCGCGGAATACCAACAACCGCCGCTGGAAGCTGCGGTTAAAGAAGAACTCGAGTCGTTCATCGCGCGACGCAAGGAACAAGGCGGCGCACCGATGCAGTGATCGGCGTGCGATTGCCAATATCGCTACGGTGATTCGTAATCGACTGGCGTCGCATGCCAGCCCTGCTCGTGCTTTCGCCAGTAGGTATCTCTGATGCGCGACGTGAGCGGCCCGGGTCTGCCGTTACCGAGTATGCGATCGTCGACACGTGTAATCGGCATGACGCCGCCGGCGGTGGAAGAAATAAAGATCTCGTCGGCGTCACGCAGCTCATCCGGCGTTATGCTGCCGAGGCCAAAAGGAATTCTCAGCTCGTCACACAGCTCGCGTACCGTTTGGCGCGTGATGCCCTCCAGCACCGTACCATCGGGCGTGGTGATACGGCCTTCGTGAACCCGGAAGACGTTAAAACCGGGCCCTTCGGAAACGCAGCCCTCGGCATCGACGAGAACCGCCGTCTCGCCGCCTCGCTCGAATGCCTGGAAGAGCGCCCGTGTCAGGTCGCCCCAGTGAAAATTCTTCACCGTCGGATCGACGCTCGCCGGAGAAATGCGCGGCACCTCGGTAATAATGAGGTGGGCGCCCTCTTCCTGGCGCTGCTGCGAAACGATCCAGACGAAGGGAATCGCGAATGCAAAGAACGTGTTGCGGCACCGTCGAGGGTCCCGCGATCCCGGGGCGGGTACTCCACGCGTGCAGATCATTTCGACGTACGCATCCCGAAGACCGCTGAGGCGCACGCAGCGTGTGAGGATGTCGCGGATTTCGTCGCGAGCGTAGCCGGGATCGAGATGCAACCCGAGGCAGGAGCGCGCGAAGCGGTCCAGATGATCCTCGAGGCGGAAGAAGCTGCCCTTCCATACGTGAACGACATCGTAGGTGACGTCGGAGCGCGTAAACCCCCAGTCGAGCAGCGGCAGACGGGCCTCGCCGATAGGCACATAGCTTCCGTCCACGAATGCCGCGCCGTCGTTCAAAGATCGGGCGCTCGCGCTGTTCTCGATTGCGACCATCAATCACCCCTCTGCGTGATGTGATGATAAAGGAAATACGCGCGAAAGAGATGGTTCCGGTGCTTGGATCGCAGGTTTCACCGAACTAGTCTTGGGGCTGGGGGTCGAAGCATGCAGGATTCAGGGGCGACGAGGACGCAGGGCATGACTGCATCGAACACTATGTTACTGCGGGCGGGTGCCTGGTTGCTGGCAGCCACGACGTTGCTGCTCGGCGGGTGCGTCGGCAGCACCACGCTCATCCGGGACTGCTGCTACGAGGGCGACGCAGCCCTTGTCTACCTCGACGAGGTGGAATTTATTGCTCCCGACGGGAACATCTCGAAGTTCGCCGACATCTACCCCGGATTTGTCTCCCAGGACAGCTTTCTCACAAAGTCCTTTCCCTTCAGAAAGGTACAGATCTCTCAAGTCACCTATGATTCTCTGGCTGTCATTTTGCCACTCTACGACGCCAACAAAAACGGCTTCCTGGAGGAGCCCGAAGTTACCGTGCTGTATCTGCGCGAAGGCGCCCTCGGCATGGGCCGCAAGGTCGATCATCTGGCGGTGAAGGGGAAAAGATTCGACGCCATCATGACCTCGAGATCGAATGTCGGCGGACTGATGAACTATCTCGACGCGCGTCAGAATTCGTTGAGCAAAGAGGTGCAGGCGGAGTTTCGAGATATGGAACGTGTCGGACTCGACATCATTCAACGCGGCAGCGAGGGTCCGGATCGCCAGAGCAGGCAATTTACTCCATGAGTAGCCACCCGGCCGTGCCGTCTGCAGCCAAGTAGCTCGCGCACGAGCGGAACAGCCGACTCAAAAGCGATCGACTCGATAAGACTCGAGGTCGATGTTGGGTGTGCGCCCGGCGAGCAGATCCGCGATCAGCCGCCCCGTTCGCGGCGCGCAGGTGAGTCCGACGTGCTGGTGCCCGAACGCATAGAAGATACCGTCGTGCAGCCGTGATCGGCCAATGACGGGAAGGCTGTCCGGCAACGATGGCCTTTGCCCCATCCAGCGGCTGTAGCGCTCGATGTTCACACCGGGAAACAGATCGCGCGCCTGGTCCCGCAGCGCTTCGGCGCGACGATAATTCGGCGCCGCGTCGAGGCCCGCGAACTCCGCGGTGCCCGCAAGCCTCAAACCATCGTCCATGGGTGTGGCGAGAAACTTCCCCTTCGCCGAGCCGACGATCGTGCGGAGCTCGACACGCGGATCGTGCAATACGACATGGTAACCGCGCTCCGCCTCCAGGGGCACCGGCTCACCGCACCGGGCAGCGAGCCGGCCGGACCATGCGCCGGCGGCGATCACGACCCTGTCGCTCACGATGGGGCCTGCGTCGGTGGCGAGGCGCACGCCTCCCGCTTCGAGCGGCTCGATATCGAGGACATCCCGCTCGAGCAGTA
>JBFICP010000146.1:0-8017 GCA_041581935.1 Gammaproteobacteria bacterium
GCGTGCCGAGGTCGGCGCTGGCGCGGCGACATTCGCGCCGGGCGGGCGCTCGGCATCGGACCAGTCGGGCATCAGATACGCACTCGCGACAATGCCGAGCGCCACGACGGCGGCGGCGCCGATCCATACGAGGCGCGGCACGCGCCGGAGCTCGACCTTGTTCTCGCCGCGCAGTCCGGTTAGTGCACCGGAGGGCTTCGAGCTTTTGCGCGATTCCCACTCGGCCCAGGCAAGGTTTGCATTCGAAATGCCGTGCATGTCCGGAAGCCTGCCGCCTTCGGGAAACATTCGCCGCCACTGCGCCACATCCTGAGGACGATCATCGACATCGAAACGCAGCGCCGCATCGACGGCGCTCAAAAATTGCGGCGAATAGCTGTCGGCGCCCACCTCGCTCGCAGGCTTGAGCGGGTCGGGCGTGTGGTCCAGCTTCGAGTTCACGCGGGTCAAGGCATCGACCGGACCTTCACCGCCGATCACCCGGTACAACGTCGCACCCAGAGAGTAGATGTCGCTCCAGGGTCCCTGCTTCGAGCTGTGCCGCTCGTCCTGATACTGCTCGAACGGCGCATATCCCGGTGTCACCAGCGTCGTCAGCGTGGGCGATTCCCCTATCAACGACTCGCGCGCGGAACCGAAATCGAGCAGCACGGGCGATCCGTCTTTGCGCAGCAGGACGTTTTCAGGCTTGATGTCGCGATGGATGAATCCGCCGCCGTGCACCAGCTCGAGCCCGTCGAGCAGCGGATGGACGATTCCGAGCAGCTCTTGTTCGCCGAGCACGAGCCCGGCGTCGATGGCCTGTTCGAGGTTCACCCCGCGCTCGTACTCCATGACCATATAGGCCGTGCCGTTGGCCTCGAATACGCTGAACACGGTGACGATATTGGGGTGTTTGAACTTGGCCAGCGTGCGCGCCTCACGCACGAATCGCTCCAGCCCCCAGTCGAAAATGGATGAACGACCCTCCGACACCGGATGAACGGTGCTCTCGCCGTCGCGCACCGCGAGATTCGTCGGCAAATATTCCTTGATGGCCACCAGGTGATCCAGATTGGCATCCCGGGCAAGATAGGTAATGCCGAAGCCACCCTGCCCCACGACGGCACGAATCTCGTACCAGTGGATCTGGTGCCCTATCGGGAGCGCAACCTGGGTGCGGTCGGTCGTGGTCAAGGCCTCGGACTCGATTACAAAAAGCAATAAAAAAGGATAGCACGTGGTCATTTCCGGCCCGCACCGGGCGGTCGAACCGCGACGGTTCGCGGATCGTTGTAAGCTCACGCGAGCCGGCGCCTGCATGCCGGTGGCGGGGGGCGCCCGATAATGGAGGTTCCAATGAACCAGGTCGCAGTTTCGACAATCAGAAAGGAACGATTCGAGTTTAATAACGACTCGGGCGAGAAGCTCGCAGGGCTGCTCGAGCGACCCGATGGCGAAATCGACACCTGCGCCATCTTCGCCCACTGCTTCACCTGCTCCAAGGACATCACGGCCGCGTCGCGCATTGCCCGCGCCCTGGCGAGCCAGGGCATCGCCGTGCTGCGGTTCGATTTCACCGGCCTCGGCCACAGCGAAGGCGAGTTCGCGAACACCAACTTTTCGAGCAACATGGCGGACCTGCGCGCGGCCGCCGACGCCATGCGCGAGCAGTTTGGCGCACCGGAGTTGCTCATCGGCCACAGCCTCGGCGGCGCCGCAGTGCTGGCCGTCGCCGGCGACATCCCCGAGGTGAAGGCGGTCGTCACGATCGGCGCGCCCAGCGATCCGGCGCATGTCGCGCATCTGTTCGAGTCCAAACAGGCCGAGATCGAGGCCGAGGGCGAGGCCGAAGTGAATCTCGCGGGCAGGAAATTCACCATCAGACGGCAGTTCCTGCGTGACATCGAGTCACACCGTCTCGCCGAGCGCATCCGGAAGATGCGCAAGGCGTTGCTGATCATGCATTCGCCGGTGGACGAGATCGTCGGAATTGACAACGCCGCGGAGATCTTCGGTGCCGCGCTTCACCCCAAGAGCTTCATCTCTCTCGACAAAGCCGACCACCTTCTTACCCGGCGCGCCGATTCCGAGTATGTGGCCACCGCCATCGCCGCGTGGGTACGTCGCTATCTGCTCGCTGGCGAGGATGTGCCCGCACCGTCGCGCCCGCGGGTTGCCGAGGGCGAGCTTCTCGTGCAAGAACACGACGCCAAGTTCGCCGTGGACATACTTACCGACCGACACAGCCTACGCGCCGATGAGCCCGTGAGCTATGGCGGTCAGGACAGCGGGCCCAGCCCATACGAGCTGCTGCTCGCGGCGCTCGGCGCCTGCACGGCGATGACCGTGCGCGTGTACGCGACCCACAAGAAATTGAACCTCGACCGCGTCTCGGTGCGGCTCAAGCACGACAAGATCCACGCCGAAGATTGCGAGCACTGTGAGACGCGCGAGGGCCGGATCGATCGCATCGAACGCAGTCTCGAGATCGATGGAGAGCTATCGGACGAGCAACGCAATGATCTGCTGCGCATCGCCGATCGCTGTCCTGTGCATCGCACGCTTCATTCTGAAATCGATATACAAACACGCCTCGGCGGGTCAGACTAATCGTCGTGTAAAGGGGTACAAAGCAGATGACTACTGGATTTCTCTATGACGATCGGTTTCTCGATCACGACGCCGGGGCGCGACATCCAGAGCGTAGAGAACGCCTTATCAGCACGATGGCTCACCTGCAATCCCAGGATTGGTTCGAGCAACTACAGAGTCTCTCTCCGAGGGTCGCCGACGAATCGTGGATTGGAAACGTGCACAGCAGCGATCTCATCGCGCGAGCGCGACAAGCCTGCGAGCACGAGCTGCCCTTTCTGGATGTCATGGATGTCGGCGTGTCACGCGACTCATTCGACGTCGCGCTTCTCGCGGCCGGAGGTGCGCTCGAGCTCGCCGACCGGGTCGTCTCGGGAGAGGTCGATAACGCCTTTGCGCTCTGCCGACCACCGGGACATCACGCGGAGCGCAATCAGGCGCTTGGCTTCTGCCTGTTCAACAACGTCGCCATCGCGGCACGCTACCTTCAGAAGCACCATGGCCTCGACAAGATCCTGATCCTCGATTGGGACGTGCATCACGGCAACGGCACCCAGCACAGCTTCGAGGACGATCCGTCCGTACTTTACGTGAGCACGCACCAGTATCCCTATTATCCCGGCACTGGCGCGCGTTCGGAGAACGGCATCGGCCGAGGCGAAGGGGCGACATTGAACTGTCCGATGCCCGCCGGTGCCGGTGACGAGCAGTACCGCGCGGCATTCGTAGAAAAAATCCTGCCGAAGATCGATGAATTCGCGCCGGAGTTCATCATCGTCTCGGCGGGCTTCGATGCCCACGCGGACGACCCTCTGGCGAACATTTGTCTGAGCACGGAGTTTTTCGGCTGGATGAGCTCGCGAGCCATGGAAGCAGCCGAGCAACACTGCGGCGGTAGACTGATATCGTTGCTCGAAGGCGGATACAACATCAACAAGCTGCCGCTGTGCGTCGACGTGCACCTGCAGGTGCTCGCAGGCCAAAAGCAACTGTAGGCGCTCGCTCGCCAACAGCAACGCCACACGGCGCTCCCCATGCAAAGCGACGTCATCGTCTTCTCGATATTTCTGATTTTCACGGGCGCGGCCGTGTTCGCCGGAGCCGCGCTCTATCTGCGCCAATCGATGCTGGTCGCCTACATTGCGCTCGGCACTCTGGCGGGTCCCTGGGGAATCGGACTGGTCACCGATGCCACGACCATTCAGGGCATCGGCCACGTGGGCATCATCTTTCTGCTCTATCTGCTGGGTCTCAACCTGCATCCGCAGAAGCTGCTGCAGATGCTGCGCGAGGCAACGCGCGTAACGCTGTTGAGCTCGCTGGCATTCGCCGTGGTCGGCTATCTGATTGCGCTGGCCTTCGGCTTCTCTACCGTGGAGTGCATCCTGATCGGCGCGGCGATGATGTTCTCGAGCACGATAATCGGCCTGAAGCTGCTACCGACGACGGCCCTGCACCACCGCCACGTGGGCGAGATCATCATCAGCGTGCTTCTGCTTCAGGACATTATCGCGATCCTGATTCTGCTGCTCCTGGAAGGCCTGCGGCGCGAGGCGCTCGATCTCACCGGTGCCATGCTGTTGATCATCTCCCTGCCGGCACTGGCCGTCTTCGCGTTCTTTTTCGAACGCTACGTGCTGGTGCGAATCATCCACCGCTTCGACACAATTCAGGAGTACGTCTTCCTGGTCGCAATCGGCTGGTGCCTGGGCGTCGCGCAGCTGGGGCACAGTTTGGGCCTGTCCTACGAGATGGGCGCATTCATTGCCGGCGTTTCACTGGCAACCAGCCCGATCGCGACGTTTATTGCCGAAAGCCTCAAGCCGCTCAGGGATTTTTTTCTAATCATGTTCTTCTTCGCCCTGGGCGCCGGCTTCGACCTGAGCGTGCTCGCGACGGTTGCACTGCCGGCGACGGTGCTGGCGCTCGTCATGTTGACCATCAAGCCGTTGGTGTTCAAAGCGCTCCTCCAACGGGAAGACGAGGAGGCACGTCTCGGTCGCGAGATCGGTGTACGCCTCGGTCAGGTGAGCGAGTTCTCGCTTCTGATCGCGCTGCTCGCGGTCAGTGGTGGTGTCATCAGCGCCGATGCATCTTACTTGATTCAGGCCACGACACTGCTGACGTTCATCTGTTCTTCGTATCTGATCATGTTCCGGTACCCGACGCCCATCGCCGTCAACGAAAGCTTGAGACGCGATTAGTCCCGGCCTGTTTCGTTCGCGCTGAGTCGAGTCGGCGCGGGAGAAAGATCGTGCACTTCGCCGCCGCCGGCGACCGGGCGCAATGCGTCTCCGACCTTCCGGGCATCAGTAACCGTTCCGAGTGGCCGGGATCTCCGCTGGGCGGGCAGATCGACTACAATCCGGCAAACACCGTTACCTGGCCATTCCGCTCGTGGATCTGAGTCATGAAGTGAACGTTATCACCGGCAGCCCGCCGGCCAGCGGCGATCCGCTGACGGGCTTCGCGACGCTGCGCGCGCAGCTTCGCACGCGCATCATCGGCCAGGAGGCGCTCATCGACCGGCTCATCATCACCTTGCTCGGCGATGGCCATCTGCTGGTTGAAGGTGCGCCGGGGCTCGCCAAGACCACCGCTATCAAGGAGCTCGCCGAGCGCATTCACGGTGATTTTCACCGCGTGCAGTTCACACCGGATCTGTTGCCCGCCGATCTGACCGGGACCGAGGTCTATCGGCCCCAGGACGGCAGTTTCCAGTTTCAGAAGGGTCCCATCTTTCACAACGTCCTGCTCGCCGACGAGATCAACCGGGCCCCCGCCAAGGTACAGTCGGCGCTGCTCGAAGCGATGGGTGAGCGGCAGGTGACGGTCGGCAGCCAGACCTATCCGCTGCCCGAGCTCTTCATGGTCATGGCGACCCAGAATCCCATCGAGCAGGAGGGCACCTATCCGCTGCCGGAAGCGCAGCTGGATCGGTTCCTGATGTACGTGCGGGTCGACTACCCGGCCGCCGACGCCGAGCACGCCATCCTCAAGCTCAATCGCGAAGCGGCGGCGCGCCAGGCGACTCACGCGGTAACCCCGGCACCGCCGGTGCTCAATGCCGATACCGTGTTCAGAGCCCGACAGGATTGCCTGTCGCTGCATCTGGCGCCGGCGGTCGAGCAATACATCGTCGAGCTGGTACTCGCGACCCGCCACGCGGGGCGCTATCGCGAGGAGCTCGGGCGCTGGGTGAGCTATGGGGCGAGCCCGCGCGCCACCATTGCGCTCGATCGCTGCTCGCGTGGCCACGCCTGGCTGAACGGACGCGACTACGTGTCCCCAGAGGACGTGCAGGCCATCGCGCATGACGTGCTGCGCCACCGCGTGCTGATCTCCTTCGAAGCGGAAGCCGATGGCATGGATGCCGACGCCGTCATCAGCGAGCTGCTGCGCCTGGTGCCCGTGCCGTGACCGGCGGCGTGATCGCGACGACCGGCCTTTCGGGCGTCGAGGTCAGCGTTGACGATCTGATCGGTCTGCGCTTTCGCGCCCAGCGCCTCGAGCTCGGAATCGCGCGCCGCGCACGCCAGACCATGATCGGTGCCCACGGCTCGCGATTTCGCGGACGCGGCATGGAGTTCGCCGAATCGCGCGTCTACCAGCCCGGCGACGACGTGCGCAGCATCGACTGGCGGGTGACGGCGCGCACCGGGCGACCCCATACCAAGCTCTTCCAGGAGGAACGCGAGCGTCCGGTCATGCTGCTCGTGGATCTCGGTGCGAGCATGTTCTTCGGCACCCGCACCGCCTACAAGTCGGTGGTCGCGGTGGAAACCGCGGCCCTCATTGCCTGGGCGGCCATGCACGTCGGCGACCGGGTCGGGGCGCTGGTGGCCGGGCGCAGCGCCCACACCGAGATCAAGCCGGCCTCGGGACGCCGCGGCGTGCTGCGCGTGCTGCGCGCGCTGGCGGCGCTGAGCCGCATGGCCGAGGAAGACGAGGCGCCGCGCATCGGCCTCTCCGAGAGTCTGCTGCGGGCACGGCACGTGGCGCGACCGGGCAGCCTGCTGGTCCTGATCAGCGACTTCTACGGGCTCGACGAGGATGCCGCCGGACATCTGTCCCGGGTGCGCCAGCATAACGACATGCTGGCCTGCTGGATTCACGACGCACTGGAGATCGCGCCGCCGCCGCCGGGACGCTACGCGGTATCCGATGGCTGGCAGACCGCGACCCTCGACACGGTCAGCCAGCGCGCGCGAGCGCGCTACCGACACAGCTTTCTCGCCGAGCGCGAGCGGCTGCGCGCGACGCTGGGCCGGCTGGCCATCCCGCTGCTGCCGATTGCCACCGGCGACGACGTGGCGGAGACGCTGCGCCGGGGCGCCTCCGCCGAGGCGCTCGAAGAGGCGCACCTGGTGCGAAAATAACGCCCATGCGTGTTCAGCTGCCCATGGACCCCTTGAGCGGGCTTCGCGACATCCATCTGCCACCGCTGCCTCCCTGGTGGCCGCCAGCCCCGGGCTGGTGGATCCTGGCGCTGCTCGGCCTCGCGGCGTTCGGCTATGGCATTCACCAGGGGCTGCGTGCCTGGCGCCGCCGCCGCCCGAGGCGCGCCGCGGTGCGTGCCGTGGCGGAGCTGCGTCGGCGTTTGCAAAACGGCGAGTCACCCGAAGTCGTGACCGCCGAGCTCTCAACGCTGGTGCGCCGCGCGGCCATGAGCCGGCACCCCCGCGAGCGGGTCGCCGGCCTTACGGGTCGCGACTGGTTGGCGTTCCTGGATGACGACCAGCATCATTTCACGACCGGCATCGGTCGCTGCCTTGCCACCGCGCCTTATACCCGCGAACAAACCGTAGATCTGGAAGCCCTGCTGTCGGTATGCGAACAATGGCTGAAACGCAACGCCTAGCACAGACCGGCACCCTGACGATGCGTGTCCTGGCGACAACGCTGCTGCTGACGACGCTGCTTATGGTATACACCGCCGGAGCGCGCGCCGAAGAACTCGCATCGAGCCTCGAGCGCAATCCGATACACGCCGGCGAAAGCGTGCGCCTGGTGCTGGAGCTGCGGCGTGCGTCCGGCGGACTCAAGCCCGAGCTGAGCGCGCTCGATCGCGATTTCGAGATCCTCCACGTGTCGGCAAACACGCAAATCGAATTCGTTCAGGGGCTGCAGTCGGCCATCACCCGCTGGATCGTCGAGCTCGCGCCCAAGCGCGAAGGCCGTCTCGAGATACCGTCCATCGCGGTGGGCCGCTTCACGTCACCGCCGCTGACCCTCGAGGTGCTGCCTCCCCGCCAGCCCGAGTTCGCCGGGGATCGCGACATTTTTCTTGAAGCCGAGATTTCGCCCGACCCCGCCTACGTTCAGGCGCAGATGCGCTACGTGGTGCGCCTGCTGCGTGCCGTCGACGTGGTGGACGGTACGCTCACCGAGCCGAGTGCCAGGAACGCGGTAATCAGACGTCTGGGTCGCGACATCAGCTACA
>JBFICP010000147.1:0-7877 GCA_041581935.1 Gammaproteobacteria bacterium
CGTGGGGAGCGGTCGATAGGATTTTGCCGTGGGGGAGAGGCTTCATTGAACGATACATCCGACGACGTTCCAACCGCGCGGGTTGCGGCCCCGGACCTGGTCTATGCACCGCCTTCTTTCCCGCGCGCCGGCGGCGGGAATGTCGTATTCGTGGATATTACCGAGGCCCACTACGGTATCCGCATCCAGCGTCATAACGAGCGAGGCAGGGTCGACGTTCGGGTGCAGTCGCGCCTCGAGTTCGTGAGCGCTGAGGAGGGCTTCCCCGCGTTCTGTCTGCGTCAGCCCATCGATGCCATGGTCATCGACGGCCACCCTGTCGGCGCATCGGACATTCGCGATCCGGACGGCGCCTCCGAATTCAAGGTGCTCGACCGCCCGGTTCCCGCAGGTCGCCATACGCTGGAGATCGACAGCGTTATCGACCGATTGCCCGACTCGACCTTCGATCCGGTGAGATGGGTGGGCAATCCGCAGGGCGTGCAGTGTCTTTTCGAGATGTCGGATCGTGGCACGCACAAGGGATTTCTGGACAGCTATCTGCCCTCAAATTTCGAATACGACCATATCGCCATGTCGTTGCATGTAAGTCTGGAAGGGGTCGGCTCGGTTCACCGTATCATCAGCAACGGCGATGTCGAGGAGCTGGCTGTCAATCGCTGGCGCGTCGAGTATCCCAAGCACTACACGTCTTCGTCGATGCTCTTTCACCTGGCACCCGAGGCGCTCCACGACACTCTGGAGTCGACGTATACGTCGCTGAGTGGTGATTCGATCCCACTGTTGGTCTACGCACAGAGCGAGCGGGTTGAACTCGAAGTCATCCGGCTGGAGGATTACCGAGACACAGCGCTGGACGCGCTTCGCGGACTCGAGGAAACCTTCGGAGCTTTCCCCCATCCCCGAATCATCATCTATGCAAGAGGGGACGGAACGGGGGGTATGGAGTACGCGGGCGCCACGGTGACCCGGATCGGATCGATCCGCCATGAGCTGGACCACAGCTACTTTGCCCGCTGCGTGACGCCGGCAAACGGGGATGCGGGCTGGATGGATGAGGCCATCGCAAGCTGGGGAGATGATGGCTACACAACGATGGTCGAGCGACCTGCAAAAGGCGCGAAAATGGCCAGACGTTCACCCTACGAGCGCACCACCAGCCCGCACGCGTATACCACCGGCCGAGACCTCCTGGCGCATCTGGACCACCTTCTCGTATCCCAAGGTGGCATGAGGGCGTTTCTGACCCATTACTTCGAGACCAAACGCTGGTCGACCGTCGATGCCGAGGAGTTTCAGCGTATGGTCGAGGAATTTAACGGCCATTCGCTCGGCGAGCTTTTCGAGGAGTTCGTCTATAACGCGCAGGCGATCGGCGGTGCAGCGGAAGATGGAGAGCAGGACGAACTGGGACATCATCGATTGTAAGCAACACTCCGGCACGTGGTAGACAGTATCAATCCGACTGGCTACGATGCCGCCGGAACAACGACGCCGGACAAAGCAGTCACCCGCGATTTGCCGGCGGACAACAAAGGGAGGTTATCATGGCAGCAGCGAAGCAACCCCATTGGCGAACAGCGATCTGGGCGCGAATCAACGACGCGTTCTCCGCCGCGGCGATCGCCGAAACGGCACAAGAGTATCGGAAATACCTGCGTCGATCTGGGACGAAGACACCCAACTTTGTGGACTTCGTCATGAACGCAGGCATTCTTTCCGAAGTTGACGACGATCAGTGGCGTAAGGGTTTGAAAAACTTCGCCCCCGGTACCTTCGAGGTGGTCAGTCACGTCGTGCATCTCAATCTGGGCGGGGGCAGGGAGATGTACAAAGGCATCGACCGAACGGTCGACGCACCGCAGGGTGACGATCCGATGCCGATGTTCTTCGAACGTATCTTCGATGCGAAAGAGTACCTCACCATTCGGCCGACGAAAATCGGCATCAAGCTCACTCTAGCCACCACCGAGGAGGGGTTCGAGGCCGACGGTACCGGTAAAGAGTGGCGCGGTTGGAGCAAGGCGCTTGCCAAGCGCACGGCAAGCGTGCAGAGCGCGAAGAAGAAAAAGAAAACGAAGAAAAAGTCGAAGCGCCAAGCCAAGAAGAAGCGCTGAGACTGCGCGCAGCCTAGCGCGCGGATTGAAGCGTTTGGGCGGCGCGGCGCAGATCCGCGGTTTCTAATCCTTCGGTGAACCAGCGGTAGAGCGTATCGAGTTCGCGACGTGCACCGGCCGACGCTTCGGTGTCGGCCGTAATACGCACCAGGGTCGTCGCCGCGCGCAGCTCTATCAGCTTTGCGCCCTGCTCGCGAGCGATGGCGATTGCCTGTCTGATGCTGGATTCGGCCGCGGCCGCATTGTCGATTGATGCGGCCAACAGCAGCTCGCCCTTCATGCGGTAGAGCTCGGCCAGCCAGTGATGCTCGCTGGTCTTCTCTGCGAGGGTTATAGCCTCATTCAAACTCGCCAGGGCCTGGCGCGGCCGATTCATCTCTGCGTACGCGGTGGCGGCGATGGCGATGGACCAGGGCAGGTTGACCGTCGAGCCTTCGGCGCGAAGGCGCTCGCACGCCTCCTCCACCAGCGCTATTCCCGATTTGATCCGGCCCGCAGCAATCTCGAATTGTCCCGCAAGCACCTGTGCGACGGATTTCCAGTGTGAGAACCCGTGCTTCTCGCTGATGGTGCGAACTTCGTCGAGCATGCTTCGAATGTCGTCCCCACGATTCAAGGTCAGGCGCACACAGCAGGCGAACACCAGCGCAAATGCCAGAGTGAACGGCTCGCCCAGCGCCTTGGCTCTTGCGACGGTAGCATCGGCTTGCTCGAGCGCCTGATTAGGAAAACCCAGTATGGACAACGACCAGGACAGGTACCCCATGGTCGCGATGCCGGGATTGAGCTGCGCCGAGAGCAGCTGACTGCGCTGCTCCGTAGGCTCGTAGAGAGTCAGAGCGGTCTCGAGCTCCTCGCGTGCGAGCGCGAACTCACCTTGCCAGAACAGGATGATGCCGAGCATCCAGCTTCCGAGCATCAGCGCGCTGCGATCGTCGTTGTCCCTGGCCACGGCAATGGTCTGCTCGGCGAGCGCGCGGGCGGCGGCGAGCTCACCACGGGTAAAGTGGCACATCCACAGACCTCGCAACACCGTCACGTGCTCGTTGGACGTGCCCACTCGGTCGCAAAGGACTCGCGCGCGCACGAAGCAATCTTCGACGATGCTGGAAGCGAATCCGGAGACGATGCGATGGGCTGCGCCGAGCATGATGAGGACCTCGAGCTCGCGTCGATCACGTTTGTTTTTATCTTCGATGTCCCTCAAGAGATCGAGCGCTCGGGACATGTACCCGATGGTTTCGGTGAACGCGGAGCGCTGCAGTGCGCGCCGACCGGCTTTGAGAAGATACGCCACGGCGGAATCCGGCAGCTCGGCCTGAATGTAGTGATGCGCCAGCAGGTGCGGTTCTGCCTCTGCCTGATCCGGAAAGCGCTCGACGTTGATGCGCGCGATACGCGCGTGCAGCTGCTGCCGACGGCTCTTGAGGAGGCTTTCGTATGCGGCTTCCTGCACGAGAGCATGCTTGAACACGTAGCGGGGTGGCCAGGCGGCGCCGCGTCGGTGAACGAGATTTGCCCTCATCAACTTGTTCAGGGCCTCGTCGATCTCGGCCTCCTCCTGGGTCGACACGGCTACGAGCAGGTCGCGCGAGAATTCCCGCCCTATCGCTGCGCCGATTTGCGCCGTTTCCTTTGCCGCGCCGAGCTGATCGAGGCGCGCCTCGAGCGAGTCCTTGAGCGTGCTCGGGATGGCAAACGCGGGCGACTCGTCGGTGAGCTCGAGACGGCCGTCGCGCTCCATCAGCATTCCCGACTCGAGCACGGCGCTGGTCAGCTCCTCGACGAACAGTGGAATGCCGTCGGTCCGCTCGGCAATCTGCCCGAGCAGCAGCTCGGGAAATTCCCGGCCGGCGGCAACGCTGTGGACAAGCGTGTGGATGCCGGGTCCGCTGAGACGATTGACGGTGAGCGCGGTGACATGGCTGCTTCCGAGCCATGTCGGAGCCGAGTCCGGACGGTACGTGACAAGGACCAGCATGCGCGCATGGCGGGCATGTTCGACGATCGCTTCGAGGAGCTCGCCGGTGCTCGCATCGGTCCAGTGCAGATCCTCTGCGAGCAGAACGACGGGCGCCTCTCGTGAAAACAGAACGAGCTGTGTTGCGAGGGCGTGCAGCGTCTCCACTTTCTGCCGCTGCGGGCTGAACTGCAGGGGCGGATAATGATTGCCCGTCGGCACCGAGAGCAGCGAGGCGATCAGGGGAACCACGTGCGCGATATCCACCACCAGTGGCGCCAGCAGCGTTTCCAGTTTGGCGAGCTTGTCCTCGTCGGAGTCGTCGCGGGCGAAGCCGGCGGCGCGCTCGAGATACTGGACGGCGGGATACAGGGCGTTGTTCCTGTGATACGGGGAAAATTGATAGCGCACAAAGTGATGCGGTTGCGCGGAAATGCGGCTCATGAACTCGCCGGCGAGGCGCGACTTTCCGATGCCCGGTTCACCCGAGATGCAGACCGCGCGCCCCTCGCCCCGCCCGACTCTGTCCCAATCGCGAATCAGCAGGTCGAGCTCCTCTGTCCGATTGACGAAAACGGAAAGGCCGCCTTCGCTCGCCGCTTCGAACCGGCTGACCGAAGCGCGAATGCCGCACACCTCCCACACCTGGACCGGTCGATCGAGGCCCTTCAGCATGTGCACACCCAGATCCCGATACTCGAACTGCCCGCGCACCAGGGAGTGGGTATCCGGGCAGATCACCACGCTGTTGGGAGCGGCGAGCGTTTGCAGTCGGGCAGCGAGATTTGGTGGCTTGCCGATGGCCGCATCGGTGGCGAGCAGGGCCTGCTGGTCGTGCAGTACGCCGGCTACCACCTCGCCGGTCGCGATTCCGACGCGCACGCGCATGGACATGCCGTCCGGCAGCGTGGTCTCCGCGTTCAGCGCATCGAGCGCCTCGATGAGCTCGATCCCGGCCCGAACGGCCCGCTCGGCGTCGTCTTCGAAGGCGCGCGGATAGCCGAAGTAGACCATGATTCCGTCACCCTCGTAGCCGCGCACGAAGCCACCGTAGCGCTCCACGGTACGCTGGCAGGCGTCGCGGTAGCGCCAGAAGAGCTCGTGGAGATCTTCGGGATCCAGCTGCACTGACAACGCCGTGGAATCGACGAGGTCGCAGTAGAACACGGTAATCTGGCGGCGCTCGGCGTTCGGCCGCAGGTGGGTGCCGGCACGCAGCGTATTCTCTCGCGAGCCGTCCCCGCGCGAAGGCGACCGGTCTTCGCGGCGCAGCTCTTCGATAGCGCGGGCGAGGCGGATGCGATCTTCCAGGGTGACGCCGAGCTTCTCGAAGTCACCTTCGCCGAGTTCCGGCAGAGCCTGGAGGTCGACGCGGTTGGTCTCGAAGACCTCGGTATAGTGCTGCAGACCGATGCGCGCGAGCCAATCGCCAAGATCGTTCATCTCTGGAAGCTCCTTGTTGCTCCCGGGGCACGGATCCTTGGCGTCCTTGCGATTTTTCAATGATTGGCAGCGCGGGTCGTTCCTGCGGGCGTCCTCCCGCCCGGCGGACCCGCGGCCAGGATAGCCCAGCCGTCCGGCATGAACAAATCTGCGATGGGGGGCGCCCTGCGCTCGGCTGCGGTGTGAGTAAACTCACTGTGGATACTCTCCCAGGTGTGGACGATAGCGATACCCCTAGCAGCTGTCAGTGAAAAAAGGACGATCCGGGCCAACGGCCGAGCGCTGAACCCTGGAGTGCTGTTGCGAACGGAAAAAGAAGCAAACGGCGAGCAGAGCAGTCACGTATACGGTCTTGGGTTTTCCATTAGTTTACCGGGAGGAAGCGTCATGGCGTTGGCCGAGGACATGTCGGGAATAGACAGGGACTGGAATTTGACCATGGTGAAAGCCCGTGAAGCGTACGGCTTGCTTGCGGGAACCTCTGGACCGTTCAACAGCGTGGACTGGCGAGAGGTAACCGTGGGCCATATCGATACCGGATTCACGTCGAATCCCGTCTTTCGTTGGAACGCGAGCGCCCGGAGTGACTTCATGCTGGCACAGTATGGCGCAAACTTCAGGGAGCTCGGGCAATCTCCCTATGATCCACTCAGCTATGACGGTGAACCGGGTCATGGGACCCGCACCAGCAGCGTCCTGACGGGTCACCTTCCGGGCACTTTCGTCGGGGTAGCTCCGACTGCGCGAGTCGTTCCATATCGTGTAACGAATACGGTGTTGCTTTCGAAAAAAATTCACCGCGCGAATATTGCCAATGCCATCAAACACGCGGTCGACATAAACCGTTGTGACGTCATCTCGATTGGTCTCGGTTGGCCCGTGCTAAGTTGGTTCAGCGACCGACCCATGGGGGAGGCTGTTGACTACGCGTACGAGAACGGCGTGATCGTTGTAGCGGCCGCTGGCCAGGTCGAGGGCGTTGTATGCTATCCGGGCAAATACTACCGCTCCATCGGGGTGGGCGGTGTAGAGCCAGACTATGCCGTCTGGCAGAAATACGGCGATGAAATGGACACGTTCATCGACGTGTGGGCTCCGGCGAGCCCGATCTACAGGGCGAACACCGAAATCGTCAACGGGCAAGAACACTACAAATACGGGTACGGCGATGGAACGTCCTACGCCGCGGTGCACGTGGCGGCTACCGCCGCCATGTGGCTGACCTACAGGTATGACGAGATTGAAAATGCGTACTCCGAGCCATGGCACCGGGTTGAGGCGTTCCGATCGTTGCTTAAAGCGACGCATCAGAAAGTCGAAGGGCCCTACGAGCCGATGCGTGGCACGGGTGTACTCGATGCTCATGCACTCCTGGCGACCGACCTGCCCGAAAAGTCGGAGCTCAATTACGAAGAGAGAAACGCGGCATCGATGTACGCGTAGACGACCGTCGAGCCGGGGAATCTCGTTCCCAGCCGGCTTAGCCACAAGTTGTGTCCCACGTCCCAGCAGCGACGCGACGCGCTGACTATCGTATGGCCTGTGCCCGCTGAGTGACGCAGGGAACGTCGCATGGCTCCGATACGATCGTCGGCAGGTACTGCCGCCGTGGTTGGTCCGAATGAAATCTGGAAGGCTCATAGCTTTCGTTTCTATTCTGTTAGGAACGGCGCCCTGGCTCGACGCTTCAGCCCTCGGCGTGGGTGACGCGACGGTCAAATCCCGCCTCAATGCGCCACTGGAAGTCGAGATTGCCCTGATCGGGGCGAATTTCGACGACGCTGGACTCCGTGCCGCGATCGGCACCAAGGCGATGCACGACGCGGCGGGTATCGCCACCGCCAGTCTGCTGAGACGGCTTCGCGCCGAGGTTTCCGCCGGGTCGGGGCGCGGGGGCTACGTCCGCGTCTACACCGAGCAGTCTGTTCGAGAACCCGTCGTCAGCTTCGTCCTGGTGGTCGAGAACGCACGCGAGCATGTGACCCGGGAATACACGCTGTTGCTCGACCCACCGGGCTACTCCCTGCCGTCGATCGCGATCCGCGAGCGGATCCCGAATCCGACCCCCGAGCCGGCGCCTCGACCGCTAGCCGGACCGATACCCGGGCGGGCGCCTGCAACCAAAGCAGATGCGCCGGTCTCGTTGGCGCCCCGCCGAGAGCACTTTGCGGAACGGATCGGCCCGGTATCCCGCGGAGACACCTTGTCGAAGCTGGCCATGCGGCTGCAAAAAGACCGCGCTTTGACGTGGGCTCAGATGACGTGGGCTCTCTATCGGGCCAATCCGCACGCGTTCATCGACGGCGACATCAACAAGCTCAAGTCCGATGTCTATCTGAATATTCCCGCCGCGACGA
>JBFICP010000148.1:0-7787 GCA_041581935.1 Gammaproteobacteria bacterium
AATCGGGTTCGAGTATTGCCATGGCAACGTCATGGCGATAAACCCAGTATGGCGAAAGACCCTGTCTGAGTGGCGCGCGCAGACACGTGCGTGGCTCGGAAAAAGCCAGGGGCTTGCGCTGCGCTACTGCGATATCTTTTTTGATTTCGACTGTGCATTCGGATCGGGCGCGCTGACGCGGAGCCTGCGTGCGCACGTCACGGCGCTTGCGCCACATCCGTTTTTTCTTCGCGAGCTGTTCAAGGTGGACGAGGAGCACGGTGTGGCGCTCGGACTTTTCGATCGCTTGAAGCCCGATCCGTTGCCCGGCCCCAATCAGGGCAAGCTCAACCTGAAGCTCACCGGCACCCTGCCGCTCGTCGGCGCCGTTCGCATAATGGCGCTGCGCGAGCGCATAGAGGCGACCGGCACTCTGGACCGAATTGCCGGCCTTCAAACACGCGGCAAGCTAACCAATAACGAGCAGGATTATCTCGCCGGCGCCTATCGCCATATCTCGGCGCTTCTTCTGCGCCAACAGCTCGAGGACTATCGCGCCGGCGAAGCGCCCGGCAACCACGTGCCCCTGGAGGCGCTCTCCGAGCGCGAAAAGGATATGCTGGTTGATGGATTCAAGGCGATTCGCACGTTCCGCTCCCGTTTGCGAAACGAGCTGACGGCGGAAATTTTCTGATGGAAGAGCTCAGATTGCAGGAAGCCGTGGTGTTTCTCGCAGCCGCCGCGCTGGTGATTCCCGCGGCCAAGCGGTTCAACATCAGTTCGGTGTTCGGATTCCTGCTGGTGGGGCTTGCAATAGGTCCGAACGGGCTGGCGGCACTTGCGCAGAGCCACGAGTGGCTTCGCCATGTGCTCATCACCGATGTGGCTGGCGTGCGTGCGCTTGCCGAGCTCGGTGTCGTGTTTCTGCTTTTCATGATCGGGCTCGAGTTGTCGCTGGAACGGCTCTGGGGCCTGCGGCGCATCGTCTTCGGAATGGGCACCGCGCAGATCGTGCTGACGGGTCTGATCATCGGCGCAATCGCCCGCGGCTTCGGAAATTCACTGGCGGCATCGGTGGTGCTCGGCGGCTGCCTGGCGCTCTCGTCGACGGCTATCGTGATGCAGTTGATGACCGAGCAGGGTCGCTTCGGCACCGCCGTGGGAAGGGGCAGCTTCGCGGTGCTGCTCGCCCAGGACATCGCCGTGGTACCGATGTTGTTCGTGGTCGCCAGTCTCGGCGCGCAGACGAGCGGCTCGGTTATCGGGGCGCTCGGCCTGGCCATCGGCGAAGCGGTGCTTGCCGTGCTCCTCATTCTCGGCGTCGGCCGCCTGATCATACGGCCGATTTTCAGCCATGTGAGCGGTCTTCACAGCCCGGAGCTATTCATGGCCGTGATACTGCTCATCATTATCGCCACCGCATCGGCCACTCATGCCGTTGGTCTTTCGGCGGCGCTCGGCGCATTCCTCGCCGGGCTGGTATTTGCCGATAGCGAGTTTCGTCACGAGATCGCGGTGAACATCGAGCCGTTCAAGGGTTTGCTACTCGGACTGTTCTTCATGTCGGTGGGCATGCTCATCGATCTGGCCGAGATTCTGACCGAGCCCGTGTGGATCGTCCTGTCGATTGCGGGTCTCGTCGCAATAAAATCGATCGTCATTTTCGCAGTCGCCCGGCTTTTCGGCTTCACCAGCGCCCAGGCCGCCGAGATGGGGCTGCTGCTCGGGCAGGGCGGAGAGTTTGCATTTGTCGTCGTGGGCCTCGCCGTTACGTTCGCATTGGTGCCGGAGCCGACCGCCCAGTTCATGCTCATCGTCGTCAGTGCCACCATGTTTCTTACACCGCTGATGGCGCGTATCGCGCGGACTCTCGGTGCCGCCCTTGAAGCGCGCGAGGGGGGAGACGTTTCCGGCGCGGTGGACATCGATCCGCAACTTCGGGACCATGTGGTTATCGTCGGCTACGGGCGCGCGGGCCGGCTGCTGGCCGAGCTGCTCGACCGTCAGCAGGTGGCGCACGTGGCACTGGATTTGGATGCGACCCACGTGGCCGGTTTGCGCGCACGCGGTGCGCCGGTTTTTCTCGGGGATGCGAGCCGATCTGCCATGCTCGAAAAGGTGCGGCTCGCGAGCGCGGCAGCGCTGGTCGTCAGTGTCAACGACCCGGAAGCCGCTGAACGTGTGCTGGTCGCCGCACGGCGATTGTCGCGTGACCTGCCCATACTCGTGCGGGCCCGCGACAGTGCGCATGCGGAGAGGCTGCTCGCGAAGGGGGCGACTCAGGTCGTGCCGGAGGTTCTGGAGGCGGGGTTGCAGCTCGGCCAGCTGATGCTCGAGCAGATTGGTCTGCCAACCGAAGCGGCGCGGGAAATCGTCGATGCCGAACGTATCGTGGCATTGCCCGCGTACTCGCGCAGGAACCCGAAATGATCGGCTCGGCAGATGATATTACGGCTCCCGAGTCGGCCGGCAGCCCGGATACGAGCAAGATATTGTGGAAAAATTGATCCCGATCGCCCCAAAATCGGGAGATTGGTGTTAGTTATTATTGACAAACGGGAGATCCTCAAATGCGTCAGCTACTCACACACACCAGCGCGCGGCATGCGACGACGGCACGCGAGTTTGGAAGTGATGTGCTCGCGAGGGCCGATGTATCCATCGGCGGAAGTTCTCCAGGTGACATACGGGTTCATGATGAGCGATTTTTCGACCGCGTCATCGCGGGAGGATCGCTGGGACTCGGCGAGTCGTATATGGACGGATGGTGGGACTGCGACAACCTCGATGTATTTTTTACGAAGATTCTGCGTGCCAGGCTGGATGAGGTAGCAAAATCGAAACATCAGGCTTTTCTTTACCTGAAATCCAAATTGCTGAACATGCAGACGAGAAAAAGGGCCCGGCGCGTCGCTGAGAAACACTACAATCTCGGCAACGCGTTCTATGCGGATATGCTCGATCCAGGGATGCATTACACGTGTGCGTACTGGGAAGATGCCACGACGCTCGAGGAAGCACAAAATGCCAAGTGCGAGCTCATTTGCAGAAAGCTCCAGCTCCAGCCGGGTGATTCGATTCTCGAGCTCGGATGCGGTTGGGGCGGATTCGCCGAGTACGCGGCGCGGCGATACGGTTGCCGTGTGACGGCTTATAACATTGCCGCAGAGCAGGTCCGATACGCGCGAGAGCGGTGCAAGGATCTGGATGTGGAAATCGTCCTTGATGACTATCGGCGTGCGAGTGGACGTTTTGACAAGGTAGTATCGATCGGCATGCTCGAGCATGTCGGACCGAAAAACTATCGCACGGTGATGGAGATAGCGGAGCACTGCCTGAAGGACAAGGGCCTGTTCCTCGCTCACACTATCGGTAGAAATACGACTTACATTGCGACCGACCCGTGGTTTGACAGGTACATTTTCCCCGGCGGGTCCGTTCCCTCCATTCAGAAAATCGGCGAGTCCGTGGAGGGGCTGTTCGTGGTCGAGCATTTTCACAACTTCGGTCAATATTACGATGACACACTGATGGCATGGCACGACAACTTCCGTTGCAACTGGCACAAGCACTCACAGGAGTTCGGAGAACGGTTCTTCAGAATGTGGTCGTACTATCTTCTGTGCTGCGCGGGCGCATTCCGCGCGAGAAAGAACCAGCTCTGGCACTGGGTGTTTTCGAAGCATGGCATGCCGGGCGGCTACCATGCCGTCAGGTGGGCCGCCGAGCCCTTTAGCGCAACGACTGGCGACCAACGCTCGCGCTCGAGTTAGGAAGCGCTTTTGAATCCGTAGTAGCGCGCGTTCAAAAACTCGGTAACGTCGTCGACCTCGACGTTTCCCCAGTTCAGGTCGAGCTGTGTCTGCCAGCGTAGTATCCACATACGAATATCGTCTCGCGAGGTCGCCCGGCGCCGCTCTCGTACGTGTACGACGCTCGTGTGGCACACCGTACAGTGATTCTCGTAGAGCAGCCGGCCGCGTTCGGCGTCGGCCGCCATCGAATCATCCGTGGTGACGAGCAGCATCGCGGCGACAAATGCGGTGAGCACGATGCCGGCGACGATGACACCCTGCATTGTGATTTTCCGGGGCATGGATGCTTCCTTCAATGCGCGAGTAAGGTGGGAATCGTGGTGTTCGCGAGAACGTGAGCGGTGGCGCCGCCGAGAATCAGCTCGCGCACGCGCGAATGTCCGTAGGCGCCCATCACCAGGAGATCCGCGGACTCCTCCCGGGCGGCGTCGAGCAGCAGCTCTCCGATCGCGGCCGGCGCGCCAAACAGGCTTTTGGCGGTGGTCTCGATGCCGTGACGTGCGAGGTGCAGCCCGATGTCCGCGGCAGGTATGCCGGCGTTTTCCGGGTCATTGCTGGCGGCGTTGATCGTGACCACGGTCACCCGCTCGGCGGTCTCCAGTAATGGCATAGCGTCGCTGATGGCACGCACCGCCTCGCGCCTGGTGTTCCAGGCGACAACGACGTTTCTGCCGATGGCGTCGCCCGCACCGCAGGCCGGAATCATGAGCAGCGGGCGGCCGGATTCCAGCGCCAAGTGGTCGGCGAGTCCGCGGCTCACGCACTCGGGGTCACCGCTGTCGGCCTGACCAACGATCAGCAGGTCGGCATAGAGGGCGTGCAACATGAGCGCGTCTATCCGCCGGTCTTCCTGGCATCGCCATTCTGCGCCGATGCCGGTTTTCTTGGTGATCTCGGCGAAGTTGCGTTGCGCCGCGGACGCCGCGTTCGTGAAGGCGGCGCGCTGGGCATTGAGGATTTCGGCAGGGATCTGTGCCTCGGCGTAGGAGGGCAGCACCGGCATCTCGATGACGTAGAGGCCGGTCAGGTGCGCCTCGTGCACGCGAGCGAGTTCTGCGGCGGCGCGCACACGCGCCGGCATTGCCCGGCTGCTGTCCACGTGAACGAGGATATCTTTGAGCGCCACTTTCAACCGTCTCCGCCAATCGGACTCTTAAATTTCATCATCGATGTCGGCGGGGCAGGGCGCATTGACGCGGATCAAGAGTCCTGGACGCGCCGCGTTGCGACCGATCAGTGACTGGTGCCGCGCGAACGCGTGATTTTGTTGAAGACGTTGTACTTCCCTGAGGGCTTTTTCATCGGCAGGCGCTTGACCTCCTCCAGGGTTTCGGCGTCATAGACTACCAGAGCGCCATCCATGTCCCAAACGCTCAGCAGGGCGTAACGTCCATCTCGCGTGAACTCGACGTGGGCTGCGGTTTTTCCCGGCGCCGGGCGCAGCGTCTTGACGATCGCGAGACTCTGCTTGTCGATCACGTGCACGGCATCGCGATGCGGGCCGAAGAACACGTCGACCCACGCGTAACGGCTGTTCTCGTGGCTGCGCATGAAAAAGCCCGGGCCGAGTGTCTCGATGCGCGCGAGCGTGCGCCAGGTGCGCATGTCGATGACGCTGACGACGGGATCGCGAAGATTCGGGGTAGCCACTACGGGCGTGCCCCGATAGTCCCAGCTGATGCCCGAGCCCAGGTGAGGCAGCCCGGGCAGATCGATGTCCGCGATCTTTCGGCCGACGGCGAGATTGATGACCTGTCCCTTGCCGCTTGCGTTCTCGGACCCCGCATCGCGGGCGGCGCCGATGACGTGCTGATAGCCCGGGTCGAAAAAGAAGTCGTCCAGATAGTCGTCGAGGCGAATGCGGCGAATCGGAAACCGCTCGGTGACCTCGGGAGGGCCTTCGTAACGGTAGTCGTGCACGCGCCCGTAGTACACGGGCTCATCGGCGTACTGTATCTCCCAAAGCTCCTTGAGATCCTTGAGCGCGACGATGAAGCTTTGACGGGGCGCCGCGTCGTAGACGGCGCTCACCCGCGAGCTCGTGCCGTGGTCGTCCTCGACCGCTATGATCCTCTCCAGGGTCAGGTCCGTCGCGCGCAGTATCACCAGAGTGTGCGGCAGATAGTTCGCCACCATCACGTAACGGCCGTCGCCCGAGACGGCCAGGTTGCGCGTATTGATGCCGGCCCGTACCTCTGCACGCATGCGAAGGCTGCGAAGATCGAATAGCGACACCCAGCCGTCCCTGGAGGCGAAGTAGACGAAGCGCCCGTTCGGCGAGAATTTGGGTCCGCCGTGGAGCGCGTAGCGGGACTTGAAACGATGAATGGGGGAGAGCGTGTCGCCGTCAAGCACCGTGACGTGGTGATCGCCGCTCTCCACGACCACGAAGAGATTGAGCGGGTCGGCATTGTGACCGCGAGCGTCTCCCTCGGCGGGCGAGGGCGGCGCGACGATGCGACTTTTCTCGATGGCCTCTCTGCCCCACGCCGGCAATCGGGGCAGCGGCGTATAGATGAGTTTCGCCAGTCCCTCGATATCGGTGCGGCTCAATTGCTGCGAGAAGCCCGGCATCTGCGAAGCCGGTGCGCCGTCACGAATGGTCGCCATGGCCCTGTCCGGCTTCAGGCGACGCAGATTCTCGGGCAGCAACGCGGGTCCTATACCTCCAAGACGGTCGGCGCCGTGGCAGGCGGCGCAATGCTTCTCGTAGAGCGCGGAGACGCCGCCGTCATCCTCGCCGACAACGCCATCGACCGGCATCAACAGTATCGCGGCGGCGGCTGCCGCCAGGGTCGATCTCACACCCGGCCCCCACGTGCCGGCACGTCGAGTCTCACCCGTACGCGCGCGGACAGTGGGCGCGGAGAAACGCTGCATGTGTGCGCGGCGGCGCTTGGGCAATCATCGACGATGCCAATCTCGGAGTCGCTCAAGTAGCACGCCGGGTCCTCGCCCCAGACGTTTCCTGTGAGCTGATGGGCGCGCACGCGGGTGTTGCCGCCGCAAACGTCCAGGTAGTGGCAGGCGCCGCAGCGACCCTCGACGGGGCGCGGGCGTTTTCTCAAACCCGTCATGAGCGGCTCGGATGTGTCGGACCAAATCTCCGAGAACCGTCGCGCACGTACGTTGCCAAGATCGTAGTGCCACCAAAAGGTATCGGGATGCACGTTGCCGAGGTTGTCAATGTTGGCAATGTTAACCCCCGACGAATTGCCGCCCCAGCGAGCGAGCTTGCTGCGCAGGTGCGCCACCCGCTCGGGGAAATGCCGCCTCGCCCAGTGCAACAAATAGACAGCGTCGGCATCGTTGTTGCCGGTTACGAACTCGCGCTTTCTTCCAACCCGCGCGTCGTCGAGGCACACATCGAAGAGCCTATTCATCGCCCAGCGTGTAGTTTGATGCACGACATCCGATCGTCTGTTGCGATTGCCGCGCCCGGCATAGTTGAGATGCGAAAGATAGAACTTGTCGACCCGTTCTTCATCCATGAGCTCGAGCATGAGGGGAAGCTCCGACGAATTGTCCTGAGTCATCGTGAAGCGCAGCCCCACCTTGATGCCGTGATCGCTGCAAAGGCGGATGCCGTTAATCGAGGCATCGAACGCGCCTTGGCGGCGGCGAAAACGATCGTGAGTCTCGCGGATTCCGTCGATGCTGACGCCGACGTAGTCGTACCCGACCTCGGCAATAGCTTCGATGTTGTGCGCATCGATGAGCGTGCCGTTGGTGGACAGTCCGACGTAGAAACCCATCGCCTTGGCCCGCCGGGAGATATCGAAAATATCGCTGCGAAGAAGTGGCTCGCCTCCCGAGAGTATCAGCACCGGCACGCCGAAGGCGTGCAGATCGTCCATGACCTCGAACACCTCGGTGGTGTCGAGCTCTCCGGGAAAGTCGCGATCCGCCGATATCGAATAGCAGTGCTTGCAGGTGAGATTACACCTGCGAATGAGGTTCCAGATGACCACCGGGCCGGTGGGCCCTCGTGGC
>JBFICP010000149.1:0-7758 GCA_041581935.1 Gammaproteobacteria bacterium
CGACATAGGTGCTTCGGGAATGCTGGATCTGGCGTCGGGCTCGAGCGGTTTGACGGTGCTCGAGGCCCGCTCGGGCAGCGGCGCGGTACGGATCAGCGCGGGCGGGGCGCTGCGAATCGATGGCAGTGGCATCGAAGCGGCCGACGGTGGAAATCTGGCGGCGGCCGGCGCTCTCACGATTGCCGCTGACGTCGAGACTAACGCCGATATGGTATTCACTGCCGGCAACGACACCGCGCTTGCTGGAAATGATCTCAGCATCGCAGCGGGAGCCTTGGTGAAGCTCGACAGCGAGCGCGCCGCCGGGTTGTATTTCAACGCCGGCGATAACATCGCTTTCGCGGGCGGCAGAGTCCAGACCAGAGGCATCGGGAATCACCGGGTAGAGTTGCATGCCGACACCGAGAACGGCGGAAGCGATGGGGTCATCGGCGGCATCTCGCAGACCGGCGTCGACACCAGCGTCTCGAGCGACCACCTGGGCGTTGTGTCCGGGGGCGGCACGGATCTGCGCACGAGTGTCGCGTCGCTGAGCGCCGACAATACGACCGCCGGCGCCCAGCACATTCTCAACGAAGGCGATGTCGTTTTGGTCGGCAACGTGCGCAATCAGGCCCGAGGCGCCGCGCTGACGCTGGTGACCGAGGACGGATCCATCGACACGGACAGCGCCATTGTCGCCGGCAACGCGGGTTTGCTCACCCTCGACGCGCGCAGGCGAAGCCCTATCGGTGCTGCAGACGTGATGATCGGCGCGGGCGGAGTGCTATCGGCCGGCGGCGATGTCGCCGTCGTCGCGGCGGACGCCATTCATCTCGGCGGACCCGTCGACAGCGGCGCCGCGAGCGTGACCCTCGACGCCGGCGCCGGCATCGATCAGCCGGCGGGTCACATCGTGAGCGCGAACGTCATCAGCCGGTCCGGCGCTTCAACCGTGCTCGATCGGCCCGGCAATGCCATCGGGGAGCTGTCGGCAACGGCGACCGGTGACGTGCAGGTGCGTAACGACACCGTGCTCGCGCTCGGTGCATCCGACATTCGCGGCAGTCTGCGCATCGACAACGGCCTCGGGTTGCGCGTCCCCGGCCCGGTCAGTGTCGGTGGCAAGGCGACTCTCGTCACGGCCGCCGGCGACGTCGATGGCGCCGGTGGGATTCTCGAAGCCGCCGAGCTCGAGGTCGACGCCGCCGGTGGCATCGGCATCGTCGCGGCCCTCGAGACCGACATCAGCGGCAACGTCTTTCTGCGCAGTCGCGGCACGGCAAGTGGCGGCGACATTCATTTCCGCGAGCGCGGCGATTTCGCCACACGTCAGCTGCCAGTTCTGGCCACCGACGCGGGGTCGTCTCAATCGGTTTCCATCGCCGCAGCCGGCGTGCTCACCGTGGATGACGATCCCGTTGACACCCCGAACCTCGGTCCGGGCGATCGGCTGGAGCTCGACGCAACGCGCATCACACTCGCGGAGAAGATCTCCGGCCACGATGTCGACGTTCGCTTCAAGGCACCGGTCGATGTCACCGAATCGGTTTTCATAACTCTCGACGAGGGGCTGCTCACATTCGATGGCAACGTGTCGCCGGGTGTGAACACGGCGTTGACGCTCGAAAGCGAGGTCGCGTTTGCCTCCGGGCGCGTGACCGGAGCGCGCGGCTCGAGCCTGATCATCGAAGACACGTTGAACCTGGTCACCGACACCACCCTCGCGGTGGACAACCTGCGTCTCAGCGGTGACCCGTCATCGGTGATCGGCCGTGGCAGCCTGACGCTGCTGCCGGCCACCCACGGCAAGGACATCGTCATCGGTGGCCGTAGCGGGCTGATGCCGGATGTCACCGTGGCAACCCTGCAGAAATTCGGCGGCGCTCGTGCGCTCAACGTCGGCGTTCCCGCGTTTCCCGCCGCGCGTGCCCCGTTTGCGGGTAACGTGCGGGTCGAAGCGGGACTGTCCGTCGGAAGCGCCGTGCTCACGGTCGGCGGGCTGGGTGACGTCAGCCTGGATAACCACGGCATGCCGCTGGCGAGCGATCGGGGCATCAATATCGTTGCGGTGGGCGATCGACGGGTATTCCCGGGTCTCGTCGCTCACGCTGGCGGTAACATCCTCGACACCGATGCCAGCCCGCTCGCCGCTGCGACCCTCAAGGCGCCTGTCGTGAACGTAATCGCCCAGGGCCGCGTCGGCTCGAGCGCCAACGCGCTCGAGATCGAGGTCGGCTTGGGCGGCCGTGCCGAGTTCGTCACCGGCGCCGACAACGCGTTCATCAACACGCTGCCCGGCGGCGAGCGTGTCATTAACGTTGCCGGTACCTCCCCCATTCTGGCCGCCTTCCAGACCCAGGGATTCTTTCTCGATGCGCTGAGCCGGGCGGCGCTGGCCAGAACCGTCGGGCTCGAGACCACCGGGCTCGAGACCACCGGCCTCGGCGAGCTCCTGTATGTGGACGAGGGCGTGTTCCTGCTGCCGGACCCCTATACGACACCGGTTCAGGCCATCCTGTTGCCGGCTTTGATGGATCCGGACTTCCCCGCCGACCGGCGCCCCGACGGACCGGACGACGAGGACGCCTGGCAGGCATTCTATTCAGGGGTTCTGAGAGACTACGTGCAATCCCGCTATCTGCTCCCGGACAACGCATCGGAGTCTGATCGTGAGGCCGCCGACACGCACATCGCGCGCGAGTGGCAGACGCTCGTCGCCCACTTCGAAACGGTGCGTGCGCGTGAGCGCGCCGCCATCGCGACCGGAACCGCCGGCAGCTAGCGAACCCCTCGAGGCGGCCGCCGCCGGGTCCCCGCTGCATCGCGCCGTCCGGCGTGCTAATCTTTCGCAGTGACTTGCTCGATGACTCTCCGACTTCGACCTTTGTCATAAAAATCAAAGACATAATTATAAGAATCCGCCTCGGTCAGGGACTCGAATTGCGACGCCGGGGGCGGGGGAAAACGATAGTGGATGATCGGACCTGACGGCCGGAGAACTGCCTGAGCCATGGCGAAAGAGACCGCTTCGCGGGCGATCGTGTTCGCGGATATCAGTGGCAGCACACGCCTGTACGAGACGCTTGGCGATGCCATTGCGCGCGAGCTGGTGTCCCAGTGCCTCGACCTGATGACCGAACAGGTCAACCGCCATAACGGCGCGGTCATCAAGACCATCGGCGACGAGATCATGTGCACCTTCGCCACCGCGGAGCAGGCGGTGGAGGCGTGCATGGCGGTGCAGGAGGCCGTTTCCGAAGATCTTCCACAGCGAAACAAGCACACGCCGGCGGACTTCAGCATCCGCATCGGCATGCATTTCGGCTCCTGCATTCTCGAAGGCGGCGATGTTTTCGGCGATGCCGTGAACGTGGCCGCGCGCATGGCCGGCATCGCCAAGGGTGGCCAGATCATCACCACTCAGGACACCGCGGCGGCCCTGTCACCGGCCGTGCGCTCGAGCACCCGGCATCTCGATCGCATTCCCATCAAGGGCAAGGCCGAGGACGTGGATATATTCGAGGTCATCTGGCAGGCCGATGATGTGACGCGCATGGCGACCGGACTTCTGGCCCACGGTGCAACCAAGTTCGCGAACCTGCGCCTGCGCTATCACACCGAGGTCATGGATCTGGATCAGGATATGAACGTGGTCATTCTCGGCCGCGGCCAGAAGGCCGACATGGTGGTCAACGACAGCATGGCGTCCAGGGAGCATGCGCGCATCGAGTGCCGGCGCGGAAAGTTCATTCTCACCGACATGAGCACCAACGGCACCTACGTAGAGACCCAGGAAGGCCCCTCATACCTGCGGCGCGAGGACATCGTTCTCACCGGCCAGGGGAAGATCGCGCTCGGGCGTGATCTCGGCGAAGCCACCGAGTACGTGGTATTCGACTGCCAGTAATCCTCGCCGATCGGGCCGCGCGCTTGCCCGCGAATTGTGCCCGGCGTACATTCGCCCCGCTCCGGGCAGAAATTGCCGCGCAGGTAAAATGCCAATGCGCTGAGTTGGTGGGCGATGCTGGGATTGAACCAGCGACCCCTGCCGTGTGAAGACAGTGCTCTCCCACTGAGCTAATCGCCCACGCCGTGGTCATTCTAGGGGGACCCCTTGAAACAGGTCAATCACGCCAGCCTGCCGAATCAGATTCAGAATAAGATGCTATTCGCCAAGACCGGGTCCCGATGAAGGTTCGCACCCGTTTCGCACCGAGCCCGACCGGCTACCTCCACGTCGGAGGCGCACGCACGGCGCTCTTTTGCTGGCTGTTCGCACGTCGCCACGGCGGCGTGTTCATTCTGCGCATCGAGGACACGGATCGCGAGCGCTCCACTCAAGCCTCGGTCGACGCGATCCTCGACGGCATGCAGTGGCTGGCCCTCGACTACGACGAGGGTCCCTTCTACCAGAGTCAGCGCTTCGACCATTACGGCGCGTACGTCGAGCGGCTAATCGACGAGGGCAGCGCCTACCATTGCTATTGCACGCCGCAAGAGCTCGAAGCGATGCGCACCGAGCAGCGCGCCCGGGGCGTCAAGCCCCGCTATGACGGACGCTGCCGTGCACGCACCGGGGCACCGCCCGCCGGCATCGACCCGGTAGTGCGTTTCAAAAATCCCGTCGACGGCAGCGTCGTCATCGACGATCTGATCAAGGGGCGCATCGTCATATCCAACGACGAGCTCGACGATCTGATCATCGCGCGCCCCGATGGCACACCTACCTACAATTTCACCGTTGTCGTTGACGATCTCGAGATGGACATCACGCATGTCATTCGCGGCGATGACCACGTCAACAATACGCCGCGTCAGATCAACATCTTCAACGCGCTCGGTGCGACGCCTCCCAAGTACGCGCACGTGCCGATGATTCTCGGGCCCGACGGTCAGCGCCTCTCGAAGCGCCACGGCGCCGTGGGTGTAATGCAGTTTCGCGAGGACGGCTATCTGCCGGATGCGCTGATCAACTATCTGGTACGCCTCGGATGGTCCCACGGGGATCAGGAGATTTTCTCGCGCCGGGAGCTCTGCGAGCTCTTCGATTTGTCCGAGGTGAATCGTGCGGCTTCGGTCTTCGATACCGACAAGCTCAATTGGCTGAACCAGCACTATATAAAGAGTACCGATACCGCCATGCTGGCCGGGCTCCTCGAGGAGCAGCTCACGAAACGCGGCGTGGACGTCGCCGACGGCCCCGATCTCGGTGTGCTGGCCGACGTTCAGCGCGAGCGCGCCAAAACGCTCGTAGAGATGGCCGAGAAGAGCCTGTTCGCCTTCGGCGATCTGAATGGCTACGCGGAGAAGGCGGCGCGCAAGCATCTCAAGCCGGCCGCCGCCGACGGCCTGCGGGCGGTGCGCGAGCGCCTCGCCGAAATCGCTGCGTGGCGCACGGAAGCGATTCATGAGGCCGTTGTCGAGACCGCCGAGGCCGTCGGCATCAAGCTCGGCAAGCTGGCCCAGCCGCTGCGGGTGGCCGTCACCGGCAGCGACATGTCCCCGTCAATCGATGCCACGTTGCTGCTGGTCGGTCGTGATCGCACGCTCGCGCGGATCGACGCCGCGATCACCTATATCGAGGCGCACGGGGACCCTTCTTGACAGGGCTAGGGGCCTCCCGTAGATTCTCGCAGCTTACTATGGCGCGGTCGCCGGGCAGTGGCGGCCAGGGCTCATCTCCGGGGCCATAGCTCAGCTGGGAGAGCGCTACAATGGCATTGTAGAGGTCGGCGGTTCGATCCCGCCTGGCTCCACCAACGACACAGGGCTGAATCGTCAGCCCTGTTTTTTTCGCACTTCGACAACACGGCGCGCAAAATCAACGTCCCCATCGTCTAGCCTGGCCTAGGACACCACCCTTTCAAGGTGGCGACACGGGTTCGAATCCCGTTGGGGACGCCAATTAAATCAGAGGGTTACAGTCGTATCACGGAAGTGCGCGACCGATACCATTTCGGACTCCTTCCGGTGCTCATTTGCTTCCGAATTTTCCATCGGCGATCTCAGGTCGACCACACTGTAATATTCCCTCCGCGATGTCTCCTTGGGAATCTGAAGGAAAACCTTTGTGGGAGATTCGGAGCGACTTCCTCGTAAACTCGCCGCGATCCTGTATGCGGACGTCGCCGGGTATTCACGACTGACCGGTGAAGACGAGGATGTCACTCACCGGACGCTCAGCGAATACCTCGATCTAATTTCAAGCACCGTCGCTAAGCACCGTGGCCGCGTTACGCACTACGCGGGCGATGCCGTACTTGCCAAGTTCGAAGCAGCAATCGATGCGCTTTCCGGCGCCGTCGCGATTCAGAATGAGCTGCAAATGCGGAACCAGAAATTGCCTGATGAACGGAAAGTCCAGTTCCGCATCGGCGTGAACTTGGGCGATGTCATTGAGGACCGTGGAGATATCTATGGCGACGGGGTAAATGTGGCCGCAAGGCTGGAGAGCCTCGCAGAGCCGAGTGGAATCTGTATCTCCGAATCGGTGCGCACGGCTGTCGGAAAGAAGCTCGAGCTTGGTTTCGAGTTCATGGGTGAACAGAGGGTAAAAAACATTGCGGATCCGGTCCGTGCATACAGAGTGATGCTGGGCTCCGAAGATCAAGAGCAAGCAATCACCTCCAGTCCACAGAATGCCGAGCTTCCCGACAAGCCGTCCATCGCCGTGCTTCCCTTCACTAACATGAGCGGTGATGCAGAGCAGGAGTACTTCTCCGACGGCATCACCGAGGACATTATCACCGAGCTGTCGCGCTTCTCGACTTTGTTCGTAATCGCACGCCATTCGTCGTTTGTTTTTAAAGGTCAAACGATCAATCTCAAGGACGTGGGCGTCCGCTTAGGCGTTCGATACCTTGTCGAAGGCAGCGTGCGAAAGGCGGGCAATCGGGTGCGTATCACCGCTCAGCTGATCGATGCAACGACAGGCAACCACATCTGGGCCGAGCGCTATGATCGGAGCATCGAAGACGTCTTTGATGTACAGGATGAAGTGACAAACGCCATTGTGGCAACGCTGCCAGGACAGATCGAAAAGGCCGTCATCGAACGCAGTGGACGTAAAAGAACCGAAAACATAACAGCCTATGATTGTTTGCTGCGCGGCAACCGGCATTTTCACAGCGTCACGTACGAGGATCTGCTCGAGGCAAAACGTCTTTATCAACAGGCCATCGAGCTCGACCCGCAATTCGCGCTGGCATATTCCCGGTCGGCGGCATGCGACAACTTGCTGATGGGGATGGGTTATGGAACCGACGACACATATGGCGAGACTATGGCAACCGTGCAACAGGCTTTAGCGCTCGACGGCGAAGACAACTGGGCGCGCCTGACCTTGGGCTGGACCCTGTTGAGGAGACAGCGATTCGAAGAGAGCGAGGAGCAGTTCGCGAAGGCACTCGCCTTGAACCGCAACGACGCAAACTGCATGTCCTGGGTCGCGCTGGGATACGTGCTGCTGGGACGACCGGAAGAGGCTTTTGAGCTCATCAGCATGGCGATGCGCTTGAATCCGTTGCATCCAAACTCTTACCACCATGTCCTCGGGCACGCCGCGTATTTCACAGGCCGAAACGAAGATGCTATTCGAGAGTTCAGGCAGGGTGGCGAGTTTGGAATTTGGCATCACGCGAACCTCGCGGCTGCCTACGGACAAGCGGGTCGTATTGAAGAAGCGGAGGCGGAAATGGCGGATTTTGTCGAGGCACGGCGAAAACAGCTCTCGAAGCGTGGCACGCCGCTTCCCGACAGCGACCTGGAGCTGTTGAG
>JBFICP010000150.1:0-7694 GCA_041581935.1 Gammaproteobacteria bacterium
ATCCTTTTGCAGGATGAACACCATGGCCTGGCCGTCGGCCCAGCTGCCGTGGTCGACGATTTCCTGAACGATACCACTCAAGTCGGCGCTCACCAGCTTGTCGCCGGCGTCCGGATTGGCGGTGTCGTCCCAGTCCGCCCTCGTCGTGGTCTTTGTGCGGGCGCTAGGCCGACTGGCGGCCGAGAAAATCCCGCGCGCGCCGGCTGCGCTCTCACCCCAGACGTCGAGGTCGACGCTGCTCTCGGCACCGGTCTTGAGGGCGGCCACCTCGAATTCGACTTCGGCGCTGACAATCAAGGCATTGGCCGGAACGGTCACGCTCGAAAAACGCAGGCCAACGATCTGCGCGCTGCCCCCACGAACAAATTCGAGAGCGGAGTTCGTCGTGGCAAGTGCACCGGTGGCCACTGTCTCCTCGACGTCGTCTCCACCGACGGATATCGCCACCTCGAGAGGTGTCTCCGTGCCCGCCGTCGTGTCGCCTACGTTGGTGCGTACGCCGTCGAGAGTCACCACGCCGAGAGCGTCTTCATCTGCGTCGTCTTCGGGGTTCGAGAGTCGCACCGCTACGCTGCTGACAGCGCCGGGGTCGAACAAGTCCTCGACCGTGACGGCCGGCGCATTGATGTTGGCGACCGGGTAGAGCACGGGGCCACCGCGGTGGTGAAAGCGCATCAGTCCGACGTTGACGTTGTTTGCGAGATCGAGGATCTCGTGCAGCCCTTGCTTCATACGGTCCAGTCGAGTGACAGGCGGGCTGGTGCTGTCGGTATTCTTCATGCTGCCGGACGTGTCCAGCACGAAGAGAATATTGGCCTGTACACCGGCGGTGACGGCGCCGGTCGTAAGATAGATGTCCGTGTCGTCAGCGTGGATGGTGAGCGGCAGACCGGCGGCAGCACCGGTGAGCGCAGCGAATGCAAAGCTTAACGCGCGAATGCGTTTCATACCCCATTGCGGTACGACCCATACGGAAAAACACCGGACCGTGTCATGCACGGGTCCGGAGCATACGGGTCGGACCGATCCTCCTCAGTTTGTTGTGTCTTTCGAGTCCGACTACGGTTTGGGCGCTATCTGATAGGCGCCTCCGTTCAAAATGATTGAGAGATTGGTCTCACTGATTCCGGTTGCTCTGAAATTGAAGTGCGCCGCCTGAAAGCTCGTTGCGCTGTAGAGCGATCCGGGCGGTGGCGGCGAGAATCCGAGAAAGGTCGGCACGTAAGCTGCGCTGTCCGCCGATCCGGCGAAAGCGGTCGGCGTCGCGCCGCCGGTGTAGCTGCTGGTGATGTCGTACGCGTTGTTGTCGGCGAACGCCTGGTTCAGGCCGGTCTCGGCGGCTTGGAACGCGTGTACCTGCTCCTGGGTGTTCGCAGCGATGCGTTCCTGCATCGACGTCGTGTTCATGGCCGTGACCCCGAGAAGCGTGAGAACGACAAGAAGAATCATGGCGACAATGAGCACGGCGCCGGATTGGCGCGCGCGGCTGCATGTGTTCGAACGTTTCATCCTAAATTCCTCACCATGGCGGTAGTCGTAAATACTCTGCGCCGGCGACGATCGTCGACCGGATCAAACTGAGGCCGCAGCGTACCGTCATGATCGTTGACCGTGTACGTGTTCGTGTCGATATTCAGCACATCCTGGCGACCCGACTCGTCGATGGTGCGTACCACGATGGCGATGCGCACGCTGACGATGTTGGCCCAACTGGCGGCCACGTCGAGCGGTGCCTCACCCGCGCGCACGAAGCTGTTGGGAATGCTGTCGCCGTCGGTGTCGACGCCGAAAAGAACCTGCATGTTCTCGACACCTTCGAACAATTCCTGATAGTCCTCGGCCAAACCGCCCGGCGTGATCCTCGCCCGGTACAGGGACGGATGGCCCGATCCACCCGGACCGCGGCCGTTGTCACCGATGTAATAGCGTACGCCCACGTACGGCGCGATCATCGGCGACGCGCTGGCGTTGTAGCCGCGGCTGATCGCGTTGGCTTGCACCGTGGTGGCGGTCGGTGCGGCATTGATCTGGAATATGTCCGAGCCGCCGCAATCGGCAATGGCGGCAATCTGGTCTTCGGAAAAGCCGGTGCTCGAGTCGACCGTAATGGCGGCGTTTGCACCGCTGATGGCGTCGGCGGTGACGAGATAGTCGAGCGTGCCGGCGGTACCTCCCACGTCGGCCATGTTTCCCGCCAGGTAGCGCAGGGTGAGACCGTCGGACCCCGCCAGCACTTCGCCGGCGTCTCCGTCACCACCGTTTCCGTCACCGTCGGAGTCGACTGCAAGATTATCCACCGTGACGGCAAAGCCGCTCGGCTGGAAACCTGTTCCGAGCGACCCGTCCTCCAGGCCCTCGATGGGCGGGACGATGGTTCCGGCGCCCGGATCCAGGTTCAAGTGCCAGAGCTCGCCGTCGGTGGCGACCGGGACGTTCAGCGTGACGGTATCGAGCCGGTCCGAACACCCGAAAAATCCGGCCATCCGGATGTCCTTGACCATCATGTCGAGGGCGTAGCGGGCCGTCTCCTGCAGCCGCGAAAGCTCGTTGGTGGTCCTGTAGGTGTCGCGGTTGTTGACGAACAGCGTCACCGCTCCGCCGAGCAGGATGGCACCGATGGTGATTGCGACCATCAGCTCGACGAGGCTCAGGCCTCGCATGCGCGCACGTGTGCTGGTTCCCATGCTCATGGCCATACCGTCCACGACTGTTGCACGAGGCAGTTGGCACCATCCCAGAAACGACCGGCGACCGCTGCGCAGTCCGCCGCGGATGAGGGTGCGCGAACCGTGCCGCCGAAATCCCTGGGGGTACGATCGATCCATCGTACGGTGATGTCATAAAAGTTAGCGGTGGCGTTCGACGTGATGAAACCGTTGCCACCGGGAAGCGCGGCATCGAGGCTTTCGTACCAACAGCTCAGGTCCATATTGACAGAGGCATCGGTCGGATCGCACGCAAGCCCTGGATCAGCCGCCGTATAAGCCGCAACGTTTGTTCGGTTGGCGCGCATGCGGTCGATGATGTCGTAGGCGAGGTTCGTCGCCTGGGTGCGCACGTAAGCATCGTGATTGAACCGCAGGCCTTGCGCCTGGAGGGCAGCGAGCCCGAGCAGACCGATGGCCAGCACCAGAAGGGCTACGAGGACCTCGATGATGCTGAATCCGGAGCTACGCCGGCGCTTCGAATTGAAAAATGTGTGCTTTTTCATCATGGACAACCCAATCCCAGTCCCGCGACGTCGGTTTCCAGGTTCGGATATCCGGTAGCGGAAATCCTGATAGCACGTGCATCCGCCACGCCGCGATCATCGCAGTAAACAAAATAGGTATCGTCAGTGACAGCGGTAGCGCCCGCCGGTGGATTCAGGTCCCAGCCGAGACCGTTCGCCTCGTAGGAGATTCCTTCTATGACCCCGTCAGCGTTGCTGGCAATCAGCGTGGCAACGCCACCCATGTCCGGCTGAAAAATCCGCAGCACCGTGTCGGTGCCATCGACGTCCCCGCGGGCATCACCGTCGGTGAACACGATCCAGCCGTTCTGGAAACTGCCGTCGCCGGGTCCATTGCAATCGTCGAATACCGCGTTGCTTCTGCACATCGATACGCGCGCGTTGCGGGTGACCGCCTGGCCGCGGGCGAAGTTCAGCGCCGTCGCTACAGTATTGACGCGCGTCGCCCGGGAATTGTTCTTGACGAACTCGGACAGGTTGGGCGCCGCAATGGCAGCGAGCACCGCGGCTATGATGACCACGATGATCAGCTCGGCGACGGTAAATCCGCGTTGGTGCTTCATATTGCTGCCTGATTCATGACGGCGTCACGGTGGGCCTATCGGCAAGCGTGCTCCGCAGCGCGCTGGACGTTCCAGCCGGCATTGCAGACGCGCTTTCCGTTCAAGCCTTGCGCGCACACGTTGTTCTCCTTCTCCTGGATGACAACGCTGCCTTGGGTGCCGTTTTTGCACTTCACCTGGTAGTAGTAATAATCACCGTCCTTACCCTGAGGTAAGACTCGCTTGACGGGATCGGCGAAGGCGGGCGACGACACAAGCGCGGCTGAAGCGCTCAGAATCGCAGCTAGGAATAACGTTCTCATGGTTCAACTCCAATTCGCATGCTAAACCTGTTAGCTCGACGCGGGCCATGCTCCTTCTGTCGTCCTCGTCAGCGCTCATCGCGCTGCCACGGCGCATCGCCGGGGGCCGTCGGCGTCCCGATAGGCAACAAATAGCACCCTTCACCCTGGTGGGCCATGACGGAATCGACAAACGGCTCCAGCGGACCGACGAAAGGCGCCGGATCGCACTGTTTTGTGCTCTCGAGCAGGGTTGCCCGGCGGGTTCAATTCGTAGACCGAACGGGAACTTAGGTCGTATACTGAAAAGTCAATGACAGATTGTGCCCGGCGTCCACGGGCCCCAGCGAGCCATGTCAGTGAAAAGCCAAATCCGGTCGGCCGAGCGCCGCAATTCCTCTCTCGAGGCCGAGCGCCAACGGGCCGTGCGCACCCTCGAATCGCACGGTATCACGTCGACACCACAGCGGGTCGAAATCGCCAGAATCCTGCTCGCGAGACCCCAGCATTTGTCCGCCGAGCAGGTTCTCTCGGCGCTCAAGCGCGGTGATCTTTCCGTGTCCAAGGCGACCGTCTACAACACCCTCGGTCTATTCGCCGAGAAGGGCTTGGTACGCGAGGTTATCGTCAATCCGAACAAGGTCTTCTATGACTCCAACTGCCGCAACCACCACCATTTCTACGACGTCGATTCCGGCACGCTCACCGATATCGACGCCCGGGATATCGACGTCGCGGGTCTGCCGGATGTGCCCGACGGCAAGGTGGTCGACCGGGTGGATGTGATCGTGCGGGTGCGCAGTCGCAACGAGTGACAGTCACTGACGTTTCCCGGTCCGTGTTGATGCACGCACGTGCGGCTATTTTCCAATGCACGATCTGCGATTGATGAGGTAACCGTCGTTGAATCGGAACCTCGGCGAGTTGTTGGTAGAACGAGGCAAACTGGGCGCCGAAAAGCTGCAGCAGGCGCGCCGCCTCGAGCAGGACAGCGGTGAGCGGCTGGGAGCCCTTCTCGTGCAGCTCGGAATGCTCGCTGAGCGGGATCTCGCCGAAGCACTGGCCGAGGAGCTCGATCTGGAGCTCGCTGTCTCGGACTCGTATCCGTCGACGCCGGCTGTCGAGGACCGCTTGTCGCCGGATTTTCTCAAGCAAGTGCGGGCCGTGCCGCTCGAAGAAACCGCCGATCACGTGCTCGTGGCAATGGCCGACCCTTTGGACACGTTCACCACCGAAGCGATGGAACTCGCGCTGGGAAAACCGATTGTCGCTCGCGTCGGAATCATCTCCGAGATCGAATCCGCCATCCAACGACAGTACAGCAATGGGGGAGGGGCACTTGCCCAAATCGCGGGTGCGCATGACGTCAGTGGCCGCGAGGACGTCGATGACATTCAGTATCTCAAGGATCTGGCGAGCGAAGCGCCGATTATCCGCCTCGTCAACACGCTCATCAGCCGAGCGCTGAAGGCGCAAGCTTCGGATATTCACATTGAGCCATTCGAGACCCGCCTCAAAGTTCGCTTTCGCGTAGATGGCGTGCTGCGGGACGTCGAGGCGCCACCGGCACATTCGACCGCGGCCGTGATTTCCCGCATCAAAGTCATGGCGAATCTCAACATTGCCGAGCGTCGTCTGCCGCAGGACGGGCGCATCATGCAACACGTCGAGGGTCGCGAAATCGACATGAGGATCTCGACCGTGCCGACCATGCACGGCGAGAGTGTCGTCATGCGCATCCTCGACAAGGGGAATTTGCCTCTCGAGTTCGAGACCCTTGGCTTCGATGCGCACGCGCGTGAAGCATTCGAAGAGATCCTCATGCGGCCCCACGGGATCATCCTGGTCACGGGGCCCACGGGAAGCGGAAAGACAACCACGCTCTACACAGCGCTGCACGCGCTGAATACCCCCGACAAAAAGATTCTCACTGTGGAAGACCCGGTGGAGTATCAACTCGAGGGCATTAATCAGATCCAGGTGAAGCCGCAGATCGGCCTGAGCTTCGCGAACGCGTTACGTTCAATACTCAGGCAGGATCCCGATGTCATAATGATCGGCGAGATGCGCGATCTCGAGACTGCGAAAATTGCGGTCCAGGCCGCGCTCACCGGTCACAAGGTGCTTTCCACGCTTCACACGAACGACTCGGCCAGCAGCGTTACGCGCATGCTGGACATGGGTATCGAGGATTTCCTGCTGACATCCACCGTTAACGGCGTGCTGGCGCAGCGACTTGTACGCGTGTTGTGCGATCGTTGCCGGGAACCCTACACCGTCGGCCCCGAGCTTGCCGAAGAGCTCGGCATCGGGCGCATCGCCGGTTCCGGGGATCAGACACTGTTTCGCCCCGTTGGCTGCGATGCCTGCGAAGGAAGTGGCTATCGGGGGCGGACCTGCATTCTCGAGCTGCTGGTCATGTCCGACGCGGTGCGACAGACGATTCTCGATCACGGTGACGCCGGGGCGATTCGAAGCGTCGCCGCGTCCGTCGGCACCACCAGTATGCATGAAGACGGTCTGCGAAAGGTCGTGGCCGGCATCACGAGCGTCGAGGAAGTCGAACGCGTAACACGGGAGGCCTGAACCGCATGCCCCTTTTCCAATACAAGGCGGCCAATATCAGCGGTGATGTCGTACAGGGAGAGATGGAAGCGGCCAGCCAGGATGCCGTGATTCGCCATCTTCAGGCCCAGGGACACATACCGATTCGTGCCGAGGAGGTCGCACGCCCCGGACCGGCGGCGACGGCGTCCTGGTTCAGGTTTGAGCGTCGTCGAGCAAAGCGCGCGGATGTCGGCGTATTTACCGTGGAATTGGCGACTTTGCTCGAGGCAGGTCTGCCTCTCGACAAGGCGCTCGAAATGTTGGTCGGCATCGCCGAGCGCGCGCCGTTTCGCGACGTGCTCGAGCGCTTGGTCGCGGAGGTGCGCGCCGGCGCCTCGCTGTCGGCGGCGATGGAGGCTCACGGTCGTTTGTTCTCGCGCTTTTACCGAAATATGGTCAAGGCGGGCGAGGCGAGTGGGGCGCTCGATGCGGCGCTTGCGCGGCTGGCGGAATTCATGGACCGCTCCCGGGAGCTGCGGGATTCAATTCTATCGGCCTTGCTTTATCCAATCGTTCTGGTGGTCGTCGGAGTTGCCTCAATGGCCGTAATCCTCGGGCTCGTGATTCCCCGAATCTCGGAGATGTTTGCCGAGGCCGGTCAGCAATTGCCGTGGTTCACCCAGGTCGTGGTCGCCACGGGCGGTATCGTGCACGATTATTGGTGGATCATGGCACTGGCTGGCGCCGGGCTCTTCGTGTATCTGCGCCAACAATATGCCGATCCCGTGAGCCGGGCACGTTGGGATGGCCGACTTCTGCGATTGCCGTTGGTGGGCCCTCTTATTGCGCGGCTCGAGGCGGCCCGATTCACGCGCACGCTCGGCACTCTGATTGGAAATGGCGTTCCGTTGCTCGACGCCATTGCCATCGCCAAGGAAGTGGTTGCCAATCAGGTCATCTCGGATGGCATTCATCGGGTTGCCGAGCGCGTTCGCCAGGGTGAAGGTCTGGCAAGGCCGTTGACCGAGGCGAGGGTGTTTCCGCCACTCGCTGGCCATTTGCTGCAAGTCG
>JBFICP010000151.1:0-7671 GCA_041581935.1 Gammaproteobacteria bacterium
CGCGCCGGGCGCCAACGCCAACGCGGTCATGGAGTTGACCATTACCGGCATGCTGATGGCGGCACGCAACGTCACTGCCGCGCTCGAATTTGCCCGCGGCCTCACGGGCGATAACGAGACGATCACGCGACTCGTCGAGGAAGGCAAGAAACGCTTCGTGGGCTTCGAGCTTCCTGGGCGAACCCTCGGCGTCATCGGGCTCGGAGCAGTGGGGGTCAAAGTGGCTAACATGGCACTTCAGCTCGGCATGCATGTTCTCGGCTACGATCCCGACATCACCGTCAGTCGTGCCTGGCAGCTCTCGTCGAATGTCTCTCAGGCCAGCAGCACCGACGATTTGCTCAGGCGCGCTGATGTCGTCAGCGTCCACGTGCCGCTGAACGATCGAACCCGTGACCTGATAGACTCGAGAGCATTGGGTATCATGCGGGAGCATGCCACGGTGCTCAATTTTTCCCGGGAAGGCATCGTCAACGACGAGGCGGTTGTGACGGCCCTCGAGGCGGGAAGGCTGCATGCCTATGTGTGCGATTTTCCAAGCGAGCAGCTCGTGGGGCGCGTCGGTGTCATCGCGTTGCCCCACATCGGTGCGTCGACCGTTGAAGCCGAGGAGAACTGCGCCATCATGGTCGTCGATCAGGTGCGCGATTATTTCGAGGAAGGGAATATTCGCAACTCAGTTAATTTTCCCGAAGTTGTCATTCCGCGCAACGAGGGAAACCGGGTGGCGCTCGTGAACGCAAACGTGCCGAACATGCTGGGCCAGATTTCGACGACGTTGGCCGAAGCCGGACTCAACATTATCGACATGTTGAACAAGTCCCGTGGAGATATCGCCTACACGCTCGCGGACGTCGAGGATCCGATTCCGGATTCCGTCATGAAAAAACTCGCAGCGATCGAAGGTGTGATAGCCGCCCGCTCATTATAAGCACGCGCGGGATATCAGCGACGCAGACGATGACCGAAGCAGAAAAAAAGCTCGATGCCATTCGACGCGAGATCGACGGCCTCGACAGCGATCTTCTCGCGCTCATAAACCGCCGTGCGAAGCTTGCAAAGAAAGTCGCGGAGATCAAGGATGGCGGCGGCAGCACGCACTACTATCGACCCGAGCGTGAGGCAGAGGTGCTGCGCGCGCTCGTCGAGCGTAACGACGGTCCACTTCCCCGCGGGCACGTGTCCCGGATTTTTCAGGAGATCGTGTCCGCCTGTCGGGCGTTGCAGAAGCCTCTCGCCGTCGCTTACCTGGGTCCCGAGGGCACATTCACCGAAGGCGCGGTATTCAGGCATTTCGGTCACGCCATCGATGGCGTTCCGGTGGATGGAATCGCAGCCGTCTTTCGTCGCGTCGAGTCCGGCGGCAGCGACTACGGCGTCGTGCCCATCGAAAATTCTACCGAAGGTGTCGTCGGACATACGCTGGACATGTTCGTGTCGTCCGGCTTGTCCATTTGCGGTGAGGTGGAGCTCGCCATTCATCATTGCCTGATGAGCGCAGCGGAAGACATCGAAGGCGTCGCGAAGGTCTACTCCCATCAGCAATCCTTTGCCCAGTGCAGGCAATGGCTCGACACGAATCTGCCGCGGGTTGCGCGCGAAACCGTTTCCAGCAACGGTGAAGCCGCACGGCGCGCCTCGGCAGAGCCGGGCTCGGCGGCGATCGCCGGGGAACCCGCGGCCGCCGATTATGGGCTACGCGTGCTCTCGCGCAATATCGAGGACGAGCCGGGAAATACGACGCGCTTTGTGGTGCTGGGGCGACAGGCGGTGGCAGCGACCGGAAAGGACAAGACCTCGGTGCTGTTTTCGACAAAAGATCGCCCGGGCGCGCTCTACGATCTTCTGCAATCGTTCAAGACGCGCGACATCAACATGACGCGCATTGAGTCCCGGCCTTTTCACAAAGGCAAGTGGAGCTATGTTTTTTATGTGGACTTCGAGGGGCACATCGAGGACGCCAACGTAACGGCTGCGCTGGCCGAGCTCGAGGACGAGGCGCCTTTCTACAAGTTTCTGGGATCCTATCCGCAAACGAGTGCGTGGTCGGCGGAATGACCTGTGATCCATTGGCTCTGGTCAACGAAGGTGTGCGCGGGCTGACACCCTACCAGCCCGGCAAACCCATCGAAACCCTGGAGCGCGAGCTCGGCCTCACCCACGTCATCAAGCTCGCATCCAACGAAAGTCCGATTGGCCCGAGCCCCATGGCGCGGGCGATGGCGATGGTTGAGCTCGATGCGCTGTCGCGCTATCCCGACGGCGCCGGCACCGATCTCCGCGCGGCGCTCGCCGAGCGCCACGGCGTCGCTTGTGAGTGCATCACGCTCGGCAACGGCTCCAACGACGTGCTCGAGCTGGTCGCGCGGGTGTTCGGATCCGACGAGCACGAGATCGTGTACTCGCAGCACGCCTTCGCCGTGTATCCGTTGGTCACCCGCGCTATCGGCGCCAAGGCGGTGGAGGTCCCTGCGCGCGACTGGGGCCACGACCTCGTCGCCATGGCCGGCGCGATCTCCGAGCGGACGCGGCTCGTGTTCATTGCCAATCCCAACAACCCCACCGGCACGTGGAACGACGCTCATGCACTCGAGACTTTTCTCGACTCGGTGCCGGAGCAGGTCATCGTCGTCATCGATCAGGCCTACGCCGAGTATGTCGAGGAGGTCGAATATCCCGACTGCATAAAGTGGCTCGACAGGCACTCCAACCTGATCGTGACCCGCACGTTCTCCAAGGCCCACGGCCTGGCGGGTCTTCGCGTCGGCTACGGCGTTTCCAGCGCCGCTATCGCCGAGGTATTGAACCGAGTGCGACAGCCGTTCAACGTCAACAGCCTTGCGCTCGCCGCCGCAGCCGCGTCGCTCCAGGACGACGAGCACCTTGCCCGCAGCGTCGAAGTGAACCGCCACGGCATGCAACAGCTACGTGCGGGGTTCGACGCCATGGGCATCGCATACATCGCGTCGGTGGCCAACTTTCTGTGCTTCGAGGTGCCCGGCGATGCCGACGCCGTTTACACGAGACTTCTCAACGAGGGCATCATCGTGCGTCCGGTGGCGAATTACGGGCTGCCCCGCAGCCTTCGCGTGACGGTCGGTCTCGAGGACGAGAATGCGCGCTTTTTGGAGGCCCTCGAGCGGGTCACCGCGGGCGCATGATCGAACGCCTGTGCATCATCGGCGTCGGGCTCATCGGCGGGTCGCTGGCGAAGGACCTGCGACGCAAGGGGCTCTGCCGCACGGTGATCGGCTCGAGCCGCAAGCGGGAGAATCTCGAGCGCGCCCGCGAGCTCGGGATCATCGACGCCTACGATCTGGACCCGGCGCAGGCGGTTAAGGGCGCCGACACGGTGGTGCTGGCCGTGCCGCTCGGCGCCATGACCGACGTGATGGGCGCAATGCGACCGGGTCTCGGCGACCAGGCCGTCGTCAGCGATGTCGGCAGCGCAAAACGCAGCGTTCTCGATGCATCGCGGGAGGTTTTCGGTGCCATCCCCGGCAACTTCGTGCCGGCGCACCCGATCGCCGGGACCGAACACAGCGGCGTAGAGGCCGCGGTCGACGGGCTGTTCAGCGGGCGGCGCGTGATTCTCACGCCGGTCGCCGAGACCCATGCCGATGCCACGCAGCGCGTGCGCGACATGTGGCAGTCGGTCGATGCCGAAGTTCTCGAGATGGACCCCACGCATCACGACGAGGTGCTGGCCGCCACCAGCCATCTGCCGCATATGCTCGCCTACACCCTGGTGGATATGCTCGGGCGAATGGAAGAGCGGGTGGAGATGTTCCGATATGCCGCCGGAGGGTTTCGCGACTTCACGCGCATTGCCTCGAGCGATCCGCAGATGTGGCACGACATCTGTATCGCCAATCGCGACGCGCTCATCGCCGCGCTCGATCATTTCCAGGCCGACCTGGGTGCCGCCGTCGAGGCGATACGCGATGGCGACGGCGAGACCATCAAGGAGCTTTTCGTGCGTGCCAAGCGTCTTCGGGACCGCTACGCGAAAGAGTCCGGCGTCGACTGACGGCGGTCGTTGCGATGCACGCCTCCCTGTCATACACCGTCGCCCCGGGCGGGTGCCTGCGCGGCACCATCCGCGTTCCCGGTGACAAATCCATCAGCCACCGGGCGGTCATCTTCGCCGCCATCGCCGAGGGTGAAACCGAGATTCACGGATTTCTCGAGGGCGAGGACACGCTTGCGACCGCCGCCGCCTTTCGCGCCATGGGCGTATCGATGCACGGCCCGCGCGATGGCAGGCTCTCGGTGCAGGGAGTCGGTTTGCGGGGTCTGCGCGCGCCGCCAGCGGATCTCGATCTGGGCAATTCGGGTACCGCCATGCGTCTGCTGCCCGGGGTTCTCGCCGGGCAGAACTTCGATGTGCGCCTGCGCGGCGATGCATCGCTCAACCGCCGGCCCATGGGGCGCATCATCACGCCGCTCGCCGCCATGGGCGCACGCATCGAAGCCGCCGACGGCGCTACGCCGCCGCTCACGATTCACACAAGGGGTGAACCCTTGATCGCGATCGACTACGCGCTGCCCGTGGCCAGCGCCCAGGTGAAATCCTGTCTGTTGCTGGCGGGCCTGTACGCCGATGGCGTCACCCGGATCCGCGAGCCCGCGCCGAGTCGTGATCACACCGAGCGCATGCTCGCGGCCTTCGGTCACGCTGCCGAGCGCGTCGCAGACGTCGTCAGTATCACCGGCGGTAATACGCTCGTTTCCACGCGCCTGGAGATCCCCGGCGATATCTCCTCGGCGGCGTTCTTTCTCGTCGGCGCGAGCATTGCGCCGGGCTCGGACCTGCGCATCGAAGGTGTGGGTATGAACCCGACGCGGGTGGGTGTCATCGAGGTGCTGCGTGCCATGGGCGCGAACATCGAGGTGTACAACGAGCGCGATACCGGCGGCGAGCCGCGTGCCGATCTGCGGGTGCGCACCGCGGATCTGCACGGTGTGGATATCGGACCCGAGCTGGTGCCGCTCGCCATCGACGAGTTTCCCGCGCTGTTCGTCGCCGCGGCCTGCGCGGATGGCGAGACCGTGCTCTCGGGCGCCGCGGAGCTGCGGGTCAAGGAGAGCGACCGGATCGCGGCAATGGCCGAAGCGCTCGCGGTGCTCGGCGTCGACGCCGAGCCCCGGGACGACGGCATGCGAATTCGGGGCGTGGGCGGCGGGCCCATGCGCGGCGGCCGGCTCGCGAGCCATGGCGATCACCGCATTGCCATGGCGCTCGCCATGGCTGGCCTGCGCGCCGCGCAACCGCTGGTGATCGACGATTGCGCCAACGTCGCTACCTCGTTTCCCGGCTTCGCCGATCTTGCTCGCCACGCGGGGCTTGCCATCGGTACTTCCGGGGGCTCGTGATGGCCGCCGATGGCGCGCCGGCGAAACGCGGCGGGGAGCGGGTGCCGGTCATCGCCATCGACGGGCCCGGCGGGGTCGGCAAGGGCACGCTCGCCCGGCGTCTCGCCGAGCGCCTGGGCTTTCATCTCCTCGACAGCGGCGCGCTTTACCGGCTGGTGGCGCTCGGCGCCGAGGACGCGCGCATCGCCGTGGACGATGTGGCGTCATTGGCGAATCTGGCCGCGCAGCTCGACGTGGAATTCCGCATTTCGAGCGACGATGAGCCGGCGCGGGCCCTGCTCCACGGCCAGGAGGTGGGGGAGCGGCTTCGCAGCGAGCGCTGCGGCGACAACGCCTCGCGCATCGCGGGTTATCCACAGGTGCGCACGGCGCTGCTCGGGCGCCAGCGCGCATTCCGCCGGCCTCCGGGGCTGGTGGCCGACGGTCGCGACATGGGCAGCGTCGTTTTTCCCGACGCGGAGCTGAAAATATTTCTCACCGCGAGCCTCGAAGAACGCGCCCGGAGACGCTATAAACAGTTGATAGCTAAAGGAATTGGTGCTAGTCTCGCGCCCCTTCTTGGGGAAATGTCCGCGCGTGACAAACGCGATCGAGAGCGCAGTGTCGCTCCCATGAAGCCGGCATCGGATGCCGTGGTCGTCGATACGACCTCACTCGGCATCGATGCAGTGTTCGAAACCGTGATGAAAATCGCGAGCGAGCGCGGAATAGCGGGGCCCTGACGGGCACCCTTTCAGGTCCGGATCTCGGCGCAGGCCCGTAACGCCGAGTCGTCCGGTTGGCAGTTCAGAGGTGGACCGGCGGGCGGTCCGGACGGGGCCCGAAGGGCCCGGAAGGTATGGAAAGTTTCGCAGACCTGCTCGCGCAAAGCGAAGTTGAAAAAAAGATGCGCCCCGGCGCCATCCTCACCGGAACGGTGGTGGCCATCGGAGGCGAATACGTCACCGTCACCGCCGGACTCAAGTCCGAATCCACCATCCCCCTGGAGCAATTCAAGAACGAATCGGGAGAAATCGAAGTCAGTGTCGGTGACAGCGTCGAGGTGGCGCTCGACACGGTCGAAGACGGCTTCGGTGCCACCAAGCTCTCGCGGGACAAAGCCAAGCGGGCCCAGGCCTGGACCCGCCTCGAGAAGGCCTTCGAGGACTCGGAGACCATCATCGGCTACATCAACGGGAAGGTGAAAGGCGGATTCACCGTGGATATCGACGATATCCGCGCGTTTTTACCGGGATCGCTCGTGGACGTGCGCCCGGTGCGCGACACCTCTTACCTGGAAGGCAAGCCGCTCGAGTTCAAGGTCATCAAGCTCGATCGGCGCCGCAACAACGTCGTCGTATCGCGCCGCGCGGTGGTCGAGGAAGAGAACTCGGCGGAGCGCGATCAGCTGCTATCGAATCTGCAGGAAGGCGCGGTCATCAAGGGCGTGGTCAAGAATCTCACCGACTACGGCGCATTCGTCGATCTGGGTGGCATCGACGGGTTGCTGCACATCACCGACATGGCCTGGAAGCGCGTCAAGCATCCGACGGAGATCGTCAATGTCGGTGACGAGATCGACGTCAAGGTGTTGAAATTCGATCGCGAACGCAATCGCGTGTCCCTGGGATTGAAACAGCTCGGTGCCGATCCATGGGTCGACATCGCGCGGCGCTACCCCGAGGGCACACGCCTGATCGGCAAAGTGACGAACATCGCCGACTATGGCTGCTTCGCGGAAATCGAAGAAGGCGTCGAGGGGCTCGTGCACGTATCGGAGATGGACTGGACCAACAAGAACATCCATCCCACGAAGATTGTCCAGCTCGGTGACGAGATCGAAGTCATGGTGCTCGACATCGACGAGGAACGGCGCCGCATCTCGCTCGGCGTCAAGCAATGCAAACCGAATCCGTGGGAAGAGTTCGCCGCCACGCATAAAAAGGGCGATCAGGTCGTTGGCAACATCAAGTCGATTACCGATTTCGGCGTATTCGTCGGACTCGACGGGGGCATCGACGGCCTCGTGCATCTTTCCGATATCTCGTGGAATCAGACGGGTGAGGAAGCCATTCACAACTTCAAAAAGGGTGACGAGATCGAAACCATCGTGCTCTCCGTGGATGCGGAGCGCGAACGAATTTCGCTCGGCATCAAGCAGCTCGATCGTGATCCCTTCTCATCGTTTCTTGCCGACAACCCCAAGGGCAGCATCGTCGTCGGCGAGGTGAGTGAGGTCGACGCGCGTGGCGCGGTCGTGACCCTGGGCGATGGCGTCGAGGGTCACATTCGTGCATCCGAGCTCGGACGCGAAAG
>JBFICP010000152.1:0-7484 GCA_041581935.1 Gammaproteobacteria bacterium
CATGACGAGCGCGACCGGCAAGTCCAGGGTCGCGATCACGGCAAACACAATTACCGGAGTCAGCATCGCCACGAACAGCTGCGGCAGATACTGGCCGAAATAGGTTTCGAGCTGCTCGACGCCCTCGACCATCGCGAGCAGTACGTCGCCGGTGCGCTCGAGGCCGAAATACGCGGGTCCAAGCTCGACGACCTTGTCGAAAAGTCGCTCGCGAAGGGCGAGCTGCACGCGCGCAGCCGTGCGGTGGGCGATCATGTTGCGCCAGTACTCGAGCACGCCGCGCAGCAGCATGACGCCCGCCACCAGCGCCACCGGCATGATCAGCGACTGCGTCTGTGCTCCCGCGAATACCTCGGCAATCAGCCACCCGAGAAGCGCCAGCCGGCCGATACCGACCAGCGCGGCGAGCAGACCAACACTTACGGCACCCGCGATGCGCCAGCGCAGGCCCTCGGTGAACTGCCAAAGTCGATCGTCGAGAAACATCGAGGGGCACAATAGCGCCGCGCCAGACGTCCCGCAAATGGCCATTGATCGGCCGCGTCATGAGACATCCTCATGCGACGCACCGACCGCCCGAAGTGCTCGGCGCGGGTTGGCTGCAGCCCTGAGTCGCTACTTGTCGAGCATGCGCATGGCTTTCTCGAGACTGCGGCGCATGCGGTTGAACGAGCCGGCGAGGGTTGCCATCTCGTCCTTGCCACTGACGTCGAAAGCGGGCACTTCGAGATCGCCGGTGCTGACTTTATCGGCAATTTCCGACATGGTTGACGCGGGACGTATCACGATGCTTTTCAACATCGCATTGAGAACGATGATGAACGTTACAAACATGACCAGCAGCAGCCCCATGAAGACCACGAAAGCCACCTGCGCTTCCTGAATGGCACCTGCCAACGGAACCGAGACAATCTGCGCGCCGACGATTTCGTTGAGCTTCCAACCGAAGCCGTTTGCAGGACCGTATTGCGCGAGCAGCGCTTTGGGGGCCTTGCCCGGATCGCCATGGCAGGCGAGACAGGTGCTCTCGGAAATCTTGATTGGACGCGCCAGGTAAAGCGAGTCGCCCTGGGTGGTCGGGCGGATGCCGACAACTTCCTTGGTGGCTGGATTGGCGCGAAACTCCTCGACGACGTCGGCTTCCCACTCGAAGGCTTTGTCGCGGGGATTGGTCGGATTGAGAACCGCCGCCTTGTAGGTGTGATCGGAGTACTGCTCACCCATCTGGCCAAGCGCCTGAATCGCGGCATAGGCTGCCACCGACTGGGGCAGGAAACGCTCGGTCATGTGCGGCGAGAGAAGTGACTCCACTTCCGATTGCGTGTATCGCTGCACGGCCGTGGCTGCTTCCATGACCAATGTCGCGCGCTCGACCGCGTCCTTGTGTGCATTGGCGTACAGGATTGCGTGGGAGAGATATCCGGTCACGAGCAATCCGACGGTAAAGATCGCCAGTATCACGACATTGAATTTCGCTTTTAGCTTCATGCTGCCCCTCTGGATGTCTCGAACTCGTCTGCCAATAGGAGTCTAGACGGAATATCGGCGAGCAAAGCCGATTCCCCGTTTCCATGCCGATTCGATGTCGATTCAGCGCCGCGGGGATCGATGGAACCGCGTTAGCTCAGTCGGCTGAGGAATTCATCACGCTCGGCCGGATCCGAGAGCTCCTCGGCGAGCCGGTCGTAGAAGGCATCCCGGTTCGTGCACTCGGCGTGGGCTCTCTTGACGATGATCCGCGCAATGGGGCCTATATGTCGAGCAAGGTTCTTCTCAGCCGCCTTGAGCTCCTCTTCATCGAGCTCGAGCTGCGGCTCCTGAGGTGATTCGATGCGCCTGCGGTCGTCGGCAGATGCGCTAGGAAGCGACCCATTCTTCTCCGCCTCCCGCAGCTTGTTGACCTTCTCGATGAAACGGGCCTGCGAGCCGTCGGTGAGGATGAATCCGGCGAGAAAGCTGGCGAGCTCGTCGAAGTTCGTCGCCTTCGGCACGGCGGGTGCCACGACTCGTCGCGCGAGCGCGCCCACGAACTCTTCCAGCACGTTCTCCAACGCCGCCACCATGTCCGGTGAGCATGCGAACGCCGGCCCGGTCCCACGCGGCATGAATACGGTCTCGTCGGCGCCCTCTGGAATCAATATGTCCAGATCGGCGTCTGATGCCATGATGGTGCGGGCCTCACGCCTGCGTTTCTTCTTCGACCCCTTCTTCTTGCCCTTCTGGTCCTTGTCGTCAATCTCGCGAACCGGGCACAAAACGTTGAGCACGGCCTGGGCGTCTTTTGGCCGATCCTTTGCGTGTGGTCTGAGCATCCATTCGATCGTCTTGATGAACACCGGGCTGCAACGCGGGGCGATGATTTTCAATGCCTCCACGACCGGATCCGGCTCATCGTCGTAGATGGACGTGAGACGATCGGTGGCGGGCGTCGGTGCGGCACCTACGATGCAGTGATACATGGTCGCACCGAGTGCGTAGATGTCCGACCATGGTCCCTGCTTGTCTCCCTTGCTGTACTGCTCGAAGGGCGCGTACCCCGGTGTCAGCATGACCGTCATCGCAGAGCTCTGCTCCTCGAGCGCGCGCCGCGCCGCGCCGAAGTCGAGCAGAACTGCAGGGCCCGATTTGCGCAAGAATATATTGGACGGCTTGATATCACGGTGCAGATAGTGCTTCGAATGAACCACGCTCAGACCCTCGAGAACCGGCACGACGATGTCCTTGACCTCGTTCTCGTCGAGAGTCACGACACGATCGAGATGACTCGAAAGCGGTTCACCGTCCTCGTAATCCATGACCAGGTACGCGGTACCGTTGGCCTCGAGAAACTGAGTCACGCGCACGATGCTGGGCTCGCGGAACTTGGCGAGCACCCGCCCCTCCTCGAGAAACCGTTTCAGCCCGTACTCGTATGCGCTACCGTCGGTCTGGGAGGCGAGATGCAGAGTGGTTCCATTTGAGCTGCGATAAGCAAGCCCGGACGGAAAGTACTCCTTGATGGCCACACGCCGCTCGAGGCGGTTGTCATACGCACCATAGGTAATGCCGAACCCGCCGGTACCGAGCACCGTGCGGATCTCGAAGCAATCGATCTGCGTCCCTGTGGGAAGAGCCAGCTCGTGGTTCGGCATCATAGGCTGATGGGGAGCGATCGACAGCGGACTCTGGCGTGCCCGTGGATCCTCCTGCCCAGATCTCCTGGGGTCACGGATCAGGAGTCTTGCGTAGTTTGCGCGTCTCGGCGCCTACAACTTTAGCAGAGTCAGCGGGCCCTGCGAACGCCCTTCGGATTGTGGGAAGTGTGGCCACCGTCACATTTGCACCCCGACCGGGTCCGGCCGCGCCCGACAGCATGCCGCTGGCGGCGCCGCAGCGGCAGGCCTCGGGTCAGCGCCGATCTGCTGTCTGACATGGAGCGAGCATGCTACCACACGGTCCGATTCGCCGAGCTTGGTCGCTCGGGCCGGTGTTGCGAAACGCGACGTTTACCGGATATGTTGGGCTCGAATCACCCGGCAGATCACTGAATCCAACGACTCGCCGAGATATGGCCAACGGAATGATCGTCGCGCCGCAGCCCGAGGCGGTAGAAGCCGGCGCGCTAACGTTCAAGCACGGCGGCAATGCCGTCGATGCCGCGATTACCTGTGCGCTCGTGCAGGGCGTGGTGGATCCGTGCATGACGGGTATCGCCGGATTCGGCACTCTGCACCTCTTTCTCCCTTCCCGGAGCTTTCACGGCTTCATCGATTTCCACACCAGAGCGCCCGGTGCGGCTCGGGAAGATATGTGGGCGGACCGAATCGAGGGCGAAGCCCGCGACGGCTTCGGTTTCTTTCTGCGCGACCGGGTGAACGAGGTTGGCTATCAATCCATCATGGTCCCGGGCAACCTCAAGGGATACTTCGAAGCGGTGACCGAGTACGGCACCATGGACTGGCAGGACGTCATTCGGCCCGCAATCCGGCATGCCGAGTCGGGGTTCATCGTGCGCCCGCACGTCTACGAGTTCTGGACCAAGGCGCATGACTTCGGTCGCGTGTCGACGCGCGACAAGCTCGCGTTCACGCCGGCCGGTCGGAAGATCTATTTTTGCAACGATGGTGAGCTGCCGCGGCCAGGTGAGCGGTTGCGGAATCCGGAGATGGCGCACAGCCTCGAGCGCATCGCCAGGGACGGCGCCGACGTCTTTTACCTCGGCGACATGGCAGAGCAGATGGTCGCCGACATCCAAGCAAATGGCGGCCTGCTTTCGCTAGAGGATCTCGCTGCTTACCGCACCCGGCGCGTAGAGCCCGTTTGGGGCGACTACCGCGGCTATCGTGTGGCCACCAATCGGCCACCAGGCGGTGGCGTCATGGTGCTCGAAATGCTGAACATACTCGAAAACTTCGATCTACGTGATCTTGGACACAACACTCCCGAGTACATTCGTGTCGTCAGCGAGGCGATGAAGTACGCGACAATCGACAAGGACACCCGCATCGGCGATCCGGATTTCAACGACGTTCCCGTGGACGTGCTCATCGACAAGGATTATGCGGCGGCGCTTGCAGAAGCCATCGCCAGGGGCGAGCAGGCTCACGTCGAGCGACTCGGTGTGCTGGCGGAATCAAAGGATACGACGCAAGTTTGCGCAATCGACCGGCAAGGAAACGCCGTTTCCCTCACGCACTCGCTTGGCATGCCGTCCGGCGTGGTCAGTGCGGGTCTCGGTTTCATGTACAACGGTTGCATGAGCGTTTTCGATCCGCGGCCCCAACGTGCCGGTTCGATCGCGCCCGGGAAGAGCCGCTTCACCGCCATGGCTCCCACCATGGTCTTCGACGACGAGAGTATTCGCATCATCATCGGCGCGCCTGGTGGCACCTGGATCACCATGGGTGTGCTGCAGGGCATCCTAAACGTCATCGACTTCGATATGTCCATACTCGAAGCGGTTTCCGCGCCGCGTTTCACCGCGAACAGCGACGTCATCGATGTCTGCAACCGTATTCCGCGTTTCGTGAGCGACGCGCTCGAGCGGATGGGCTACCCAATCGCACGCAGTTATCTTTCCTACACGTTCGCTGGCGTGCATGCCATCAAGGTGGACGACGGCAAGTGGTCCGGTGGCGCCGACCCGGGCCGCGACGGGATGGCTCTCGAGGCGTGACAGACGGCGCGTTCTGCGCACCGTCGAGTCCATCGTTCGGTTTCTGCCGCCGTAGCAGCGAGCTTGCTTGACAGTGGCCCGCATCCGATGTCAGGCTAGCCCCATGTCCGAGAGCCGAATTCTCAACAGCCGAGTTTGGTGGTCGCCCTGACGCCGGGGCGGTCGCGGGCACGTTTCTCAACAGGATCCCGGAGCCGCCACGGTGTTGGCGGCTCTTTCTTTTTGCGCCGCCTCCATCGTTGTGATTTTCCACCGGCACCGGTCCCCGGGCAGCGAGTGAGGCACACTGATGACAACGTCGAAGCAAAAAAGCAAATCAGCCGGCACCCTTGAAACTCCCGGAGGGATCCGCGTACACCGCAACGAGCGCACCGATCGTTATACCGATGCGGTGTTACCGCTGCAGGCGTCCCTGGACAGTCGCCGGGGCGTGCTGCTCACATCATCGTTCGAGTACCCCGGTCGATACACACGATGGGATATAGGCTTCGTCGATCCGCCGATGGTATTTACCTCCCGGGGACGCACATTTGTTTTCGAGGCCCTGAACGCGCGCGGTGCGTTGCTCATTTCACCTATCGCCAAAGCTGTCGAGAGTCTCGCCGCTGTTGCGTCGTTCGAAGCGTCGAAGAATCGCGTATCCGGCATCGTGCGCGAGTCGGACGAGTGGTTTCCCGAAGAGTTGCGAAGCAAACAACCGACGGTATTTTCAGTGCTTCGTGCGGTCTGCGCGGCTTTTCGATGTAACGACCCCTACCTCGGTTTCTATGGTGCATTCGGCTACGAGCTTGCATTCCAGTTCGAGCCCGTGCGCCGGCGCCTCACACCCGAGTCCGATCAGCGTGACCTCGTGCTTTACCTGCCCGACGAAATCCTCATCGTCGACCACCGCCGCGAGCAGGCAACCACGTACCGCTACGAGTTCGAGATCGACGGCAAAAGCACCGAGAGCATGACCCGAGATGGCGTCGAAGAGCATTACTCACCGGCGAATGCCGTGGACAACGAATGCGATCACGCGCCCGGCGAGTATGCCGAGACGGTGCGTGCCGCCATCGAGGCTTTTCGTCGCGGAGATCTTTTCGAGGTCGTACCGGGTCAGACCTTTTTCGAACTCTGCCCCGCGTCGCCGTCCGAGGTCTTTGCGCGATTGAAGAAGCGCAATCCTGCGCCATATGGCGCGCTCATCAATCTCGGGGAGAGCGAGTACCTGGTAGCCGCGTCCCCCGAGATGTACGTGCGCGTGGACGGCCGGCGCATCGAGACCTGTCCGATCTCCGGCACCATCGCGCGCGGCAAGAACGCCATCGGCGATGCCGCGCAAATTCTCAAGCTGCTCAACTCCGAAAAGGAGGAGTCGGAGCTCACGATGTGCACCGACGTCGATCGAAACGACAAGTCGCGGGTATGCGTACCGGGCAGCGTTCGAGTCATCGGTCGCCGGCAGCTCGAGGTTTATTCGCGCCTCATTCACACCGTCGACCACGTCGAAGGAACGCTGCGTGACGAATTCGACGCCCTGGACGGGTTTCTCGCACACACCTGGGCGGTCACCGTCACCGGAGCGCCGAAACAGCACGCCATACAGTTCATCGAGGATCACGAGCATTCACCGCGACGCTGGTACGGCGGCGCCATGGGTTACGTCGGCTTCGATGGAAACATGAACACGGGACTGACACTGCGTACCGTGCGCATCAAGGACGGCATTGCAGAAGTACGCGCCGGCGCGACGTTGCTCTTCGGCTCGGACCCGGACGCAGAGGAAGCAGAGACGCGACTCAAGGCTTCGGCACTGTTAGACGCAATTCGCCGCGGCGATGAGCCGATCGACGATAAACGGATACAGGTCAATGACCGACCCGGTACCGGCAAGAAAGTGCTGATGGTGGATCACGAGGATTCGTTCGTGCACACGCTGGCGGGTTACTTCCGCGAAACCGGCGCCGAGGTCATCACCTATCGGTCGGGATTTCCACTGCACAAGCTCGTCGAGGAAGGGCCGCATCTCGTGTTACTTTCGCCGGGACCGGGCCGGCCGGAAGACTTCGCCGTCGGCAACACCATCGCGGCCGCGCTGGATGCGAAGATCCCGATTTTCGGCGTCTGCCTCGGCTTGCAGGGTATCGTCGAGCATTTCGGTGGCTCGCTCGACATTCTTCCCCAGCCCATGCACGGCAAGCCTTCCATTGTGCGCGTCCTGGGTGGCAAGCTGCTCGAGGGGCATCCCCGGGAATTCGACGCCGGCAGATATCATTCGTTGATTGCCGAACGCGACACGCTTCCCGAGGCACTCGAGCTCACGGCGGAAACGCCGGAAAGCGTCGTC
>JBFICP010000153.1:0-7440 GCA_041581935.1 Gammaproteobacteria bacterium
AGGCGCCTCGATGTGAGGCGTGTCGCGGGCGACATCACCGATAGGGCGGCGCTGGAATTCGCGATGGAAGAGCGCGTGGACGCGGTCTTTCACGTCGCGTCGAATACCAATGTGTGGTCTCGAAACAACGAAATGCAGACCCGAGCGAACGTCGACGGTACGCGCAACATGCTGGACGTGGCTCTCGCCAAAGGCGCGAAACGTTTCGTGTATACCTCGTCGAGCACGGTCTTCGGCCTCGTTGATGGCCCGTTCGACGAGGACTCACCGCTCATCGGGCGCGACTCGTGGATCAACTACATACGAACCAAAACCCTCGCCGACGATCTGGTGCGCGAGGCCGGCTCGGCGGAGCTCGGCACCGTTGTCCTGCGTCCCGCTCACATCATGGGCAAGTACGACTGCGGCAACTGGGCCACCATGATCAGGCTGGTGGCACGGGGAAAGATGTCGGCCGTTCCCTCCGGCTCGGGATGCTTCTGCAACGGGCGCGAAGTTGCCAGGGCGCATATTCGGGCTGCCGAGAAAGACGGCCGTTGCCGGGTGTACGTGCTCGGCGGTCCCCGCGCGACGCTGGCCGAGCTCGTACGCGTTATCGGTGAGATCACCGGAAGGAAGGTTCCGCGCAGGACGACTCCGGACTTCATACTGCGCGGGGCGGCGCGGGTGCTCGTGCCGATTTCCGCGCTTACGGGAAAGGATCCCCTCGCAACCCCCGAAGGTATCGCCATAGCCCTTCACGACCTTCGCGTCGACGACAGCAAGGCCCGGAACGAGCTCGGGTATACGCACGTGTCGCTCGAGGACACGGTGCGCGAGAGCTACGCGTTTCTGCGCGACGAATCACTGCTTTAGGTGCATGCCAGAAAGCAGAAGCAGGGGACGCACTCATTTTCACCGAAGAAAACAAGTGTGTTCCCTTGTCTGGAGTGACGCGATCCCCCTATGGATTCGGGTTACTCGGCGGTGTCCGTCGTGGTTTCGGTCGATTCTTCCGCGTGGGTTTCGAAATCACCGGGCGCGACGATTTCGAGAACCTCGAAATCCGCCGAGTGCTCGATTTCTCGGTGGCGGATATTCGCGGGTTGGAGCACGCAGTCGCCCTTGCGCACGACATGGATGCCCTGTCCCTCGTACTCGAACCTGGCCCAGCCGTTGAGCACGTAGACCATTTGAAAAGTGCAGTCGTGCCGGTGCCACTGTCCGGTCGCGTTGTGGCCCTCGAGGGCGCGGATCACGTGGGCGATGTAGGCACCGCGGGTCGCATCCTTGATACCGAGATCCCGGTACTCGAAGTACGAGCGCAGCCCCTGGGTGCGAAACTCCGCGTCGGCTGCCTCCTGATGTAAGAATTTCTGCTGCTTGGCCATGGGCAATCTCCCGGTGACGGTCGACGCCCATCATAAGGCAAAGCGCAATCCGCCTCGATAGGCAAGTGTCCAGGCCGCGGAGTCGAGAAACCTGCCCGTCTCGGGCATGATCGCCGGGGTGCTTCGCCATGCGGCCCCGCGCTGTGGCGGGGATCGACGCAGGGAGTACACCAAGGGGGTCCCGAGCGATGGAGTTCAATCATTTCCTGTCGAGCTATTATCCGAATCCGCGCTACGGCGGCGCGCGTCTTTACGCGGACATGCTCGAGCAGGCGCGTGCCGCCGATGCGCTCGGCTACGCCTCGGTGTCGATTCCCGAGCACCATTTGATCAATATTTTGCTCACCCCGGCCCCCCTGCAGATGGCGGTACGCGTCGCGTGCGAGACGCAGCGCGTGCAGATTGTCACGGCGGTGGCGGTGCTGCCGCTGCACGACATGCGCGTATTTGCCGGCGAGGTGGCGATGGCCGACATCCTGTGCGCGGGGCGCCTGGTGCTCGGTGTCGGGCGCGGTGCGTTCAGCTACGAGATGGGACGCATGGGCGTGCCGCTCGAATCCAGCCGCGAAAAATTCGAAGAATCGCTGGCCGTGCTGACGGCGCTGCTCACCAAAGAGGAGGTGAGCTGGGACGGCAAATACTATCGGTTCGATCCGATCACTATCATGCCGCGCCCGCTCACCCAGCCGATGCCGCACATGATGATCGCAGTCATGAATCCGGATGGTATCTATGCCTGTGCCAAGCGTGGTCTGCACGTGCAGACCACGCCCCTGCAGGGAACTAACGCTTATATGCTCGAGCAGACCGACGCGTTTCGTCGCGGCAAGGCGGAGCGCGGGGAAGCCGGCAAGCACCAGCAGCTCAGCCTGCTGCGCGTCGGCTGGCCCGCCCGCAACGAGCGGGACCGCCGGGCAAAGCTCGAGCTCGCAAACGGTTACTACGAGCGCTTCGACAACGTCTTCAGCGGACCGGGCGAGGTCAGCCATGGGGCGATCACGCCCCTGCCCGCGAGCCGTAGCATCGACGAGCTGGCGGAGAATACGCTGGTTTGCACGCGCGAGGAGATGATCGAGCGTCTCGCAACGTATGCCGAGGCCGGCGTCGACGAGGTGGCGCTCAACTTCAACATCGGTGTCGGGCAGGAGGAGACGCTCGATGCGATGCGCCGCTTTGCCGAGGACATCATGCCGCACTTTTCCAAGTTGAAGCGCTGCGCAGCGTAAGGCGCCAAAACGTGGGTGAAATCATCGAATGCGAATACAGCGTGCGCGGCGAGGGACCGCCACTGTTCCTGATTCACGGAATCGGTGCTGCCAGAGACGCCTGGCGCTTCGTGGTCCCGCGTCTCGAGTCCACCTTCACCTGCATCACCTACGATTTGCGCGGCCATGGCGAGTCTCCGCTGCCGTCCGAGGGTGAAGGCGAATTCGGGCTCGACGATCTGGTGGCGGATTTGGAGGCGCTGCGCGTGCGGCTCGGCATCGACAAGGCCCACTTCGCGGGGCATTCCCTGGGCGGCATGATCGCGCCGGCCTACGCGCGCAAGCACCCCGATCGGGTGGCAACGCTGGGCTTGCTGTCGACCGCGGCCGGTCGTGGCCAAGCCGATCGCGCCAAGCTCGAGGCGGTGGAGGCCGCGCTGGTGGAAACGGGCATCGCCGAGGCGCTGCCGACTTTCATTGATCGCTGGTTCACCGATGGCTTTATCGAGGAGCACCGCGATCTCGTCGATCGTCGCCTGAAGCAGGTGACGGACACCGACGCCACCGTGTTCATGAACGTGTTCCGCATCTATGCGCGCACCGAGATGGGCCCGTGGCTCGAGGAGGTCAAGGCCCCGTCGCTGGTGCTCACCGGCGAGCTCGACGGCGGCTGCAATCCGCGCTTGAATGGGTTCATCGCCGATGCGTTGCCGGACTCGGAGCTTGTGATCCTCGAAGGCTACAAGCACGCTATCCTGATCGAGGCACCCGGGCAGATCGCCGATCATCTGTGCCGCTTCATCGGCGGCCGAAGCCGCGTTGCCCAGCCGCTCGCTTAATCGCCCTCAATTGAGCGTATCGTCGACGCGCCGCTCGGATGGTGACCGGGGGGCGAATCTTCGGCTCGCGGCTGGAGATGCCTGTTGTACTCGGCTAATGTGCGAATGCATGGCCTGTGACACGCGCGTCGAGCATCGAGAGTGGTGACGCATGAAGGGACTGGAGGAGCTTTTCGAGAAAAATCATGCCTGGGCGAGGGAGACCGAGCGCGCGGACCCCGGATTTTTCGCGCGCCTCTCTGACCTGCAGGCTCCCGAGTATCTTTGGATCGGTTGCGCGGACAGCCGGGTTCCCGCCACGACAATCGTCGACCTACCCCCGGGCGCGATCTTCGTTCACCGCAATATCGCCAATATCGTGGCCCACGCCGATATCAACTGCTTGTCGGTGCTGCAGTTCGCCGTGGAGATCCTCAAAGTGAAGCACATTATCGTCTGTGGTCACTACGGCTGCGGCGGTGTCGCCGCCGCAATGACGACGCGCGAGTACGGGCTCATCGACAACTGGCTTCGCAACATCAAGGACGTGAGCATTCGCCACCAGGGAGAGCTCGACGCCATCGAAGATCCCGCGGCCCGCGCGGAGCGCTTGTGCGAGCTCAATGTCGTTACCCAGGCCACCAATGCAGCCACCACCACCATCGTGCAGAACGCTTGGCGCCGCGGCCAGTCTCTGGTCGTTCACGGCGTGGTTTATTCGCTCAAGAACGGGATATTGAAAGATCTCGGCATCCACATCTCGTCGATCGATGAGCTGCCACCGGTGTACCGACTGCAGGCGAATGAAGGACACGAGCGACCATGAACGACGAACTGAAGGGAAAAGTTGCAATCGTCACGGGATCCGCGCGCAACATCGGGCGCGCTATCGCGCATGCGCTGGCCGATCGGGGCGCATCGGTCGTGGTTCACGGCCAGCAGGACCGTGCGGCGGCGGCGTCCGTGCGCGACGAGATCGCGGCCAAGGGGGTGCATGCCATGGTTCATATCGCCGATCTGGTCGAGGAACAGGCGTGTCAGAGCCTTGTCGACACGACCCTGTCCGAATTGGGACGCCTCGATATCCTGGTATGCAACGCGGCCATCCGGCGTCAAAGGCCGTTCCTGGAGACCAGCTTTGCCGAATGGCGTGAGGTGATGGCGGTGGATCTCGACAGCGTATTCCTCACGACACGTGCGGCAGCGCCCCACATCGTGACCGCCGGCGGCGGCAGCATCGTCTGTCTCGGCGGCACGCCGTCGCACATGGGCACCCGGGGCCGATCCCACGTGTGTGCGGCAAAGATGGGTGTCGTGGGGCTCTCCCGGGTGCTCGCCAACGAGCTCGGTGAACACGGAATCAACGTCAACGTCGTGGCACCCGGCCACGTCGATACCACCCGTGGCAAGTCGGCGGGGCAGGTATCCGCAGTAACGGCAGAGCGTCCGATGACGAGAAAGGCACTCCCCGGCGAAATCGCCGCCATGGTTTGCCATCTGTGTCTGCCGGCGGGGCGTTACATCACCGGGCAAACCATTCACGTCAACGGCGGCATGCTCTTCTCGGGAGCATGAATGCGCCGGTAAGAATGCTCAGCGCAGCCCGCACGGAAGCCGAGCTGGACTGGGTACGATTTCGGTAATACGGTAACGCCCTCGGACTCGAACAGGATACGCTCCCCATGCTCGAACAAGCACGCGCCGAACTCGCACCTACCGGCGTTCTCCGCGCTGGAATCAACATGTCCAACTTCCTGCTGGTTACCGGAAAGACCCCCGAGGGTGACCCGGACGGTGTGTCCCCGGACATGGCCCGCACGCTGGCCGAACGCCTTGGTGTTCCGGTCGAATTCGTGCTTTTCAAGACTCCGGGCGAGCTCGCGGATGCCGCCGTCGAAGACGTATGGGACATCGGCAACATAGGCGCGGAGCCCGAGCGCGCAAAACACATCGCGTTCACGCCGGCCTACGTTGAAATCGAGGCGACGTATCTGGTGCCGGCGGGCTCGCCGATCAAAAGCGTCGACGAGGTGGATCGGAACGGTGTTCGAATCGCCGTGTCCGCACGCAGCGCCTACGAGCTGTGGCTGAGCGACAATATCGAGCACGCGGAGCTCGTAATGGCCCGGGGTATCGACGCCTCGTTCGAAACCTTCGTCGAGCAGAAGCTCGAGGCTCTGGCGGGCCTGCGACCGCGACTTGTCGACGAGGTGAAGAAGCTTCCTGGCGCCCGCGTGCTGGACGGTAAGTTCACCGCCGTGCAGCAAGCCATCGGTACCAAGCCCGACCGCAAAGTCGGCGCGGCATTTCTTCGCGACTTCGTCGAGGAGGTGAAAGCGAGCGGCTTCGTAGCCGCGCTCATCGAGAAGCACGGCGTGACGGGCCGGCTTACGGTGGCGCCGCCTGCCTGAGGTTGGCGCCTAGAAGAAGACAATCATCGGAAGGAGCGCATCGCTTATTGCGAGCACATACTTAAATATCGGAAAGCCCATGATGCTGAGCACGACCAGCGCCAGCAGCACCATGTTGCCGAAGCGTGCATTGTAATACCGGTATGCGGCTGCCATCTGATTCGGGAGAAAGTAGGGCAGGATGTAGTGCCCGTCCAGAGCGCCAATCGGTAGCAGATTGAAGACCATCAGCAACAGGTTTATCTGTGCGAGGTAGATAAAAAAGAATTGCGGCCCGGGGTTTGACAGCGACGTGATTCCCGACTGAACGCCAAGCACGTAGATGTTGATGGTGAGGATTGCCAGCAGCAGATTCATGGCGGGCCCCGCCGCGGAGACCATCATGTCGGCCCATCGGGAGGTGAAATTGCGGGGATCCGTGGGCACTGGCTTTGCGTAGCCGAAGCCGATGAACACCACCATCAACAGACCCATGGGATCGATGTGCACCAGTGGGTTGAGCGTCAGGCGCCCGGCACGTTTCGCAGTGTCGTCACCGTACAGCTTGGCGACCAGCGCGTGACCGAATTCGTGCAGGCATAACGACAGCACCAGTGCGATCAGCACCAGCACGAAGACGCCGATGTATCCGTCGTAGATGAGATGAATCACGTTTCGCCCCGGCCGTCGTAGTCGAATGAGCTATTTCCATGAAATTGATGCGCTGATTTGCCTCGCTTGTGCAGGATTGCCGATCGGTTAACCTGCGCAAACAGGCGAACAGGAGTATCCGACATGCAATGGCGGCGCGACGACTTGATGATATCCGACGATCGATCTCTGGTCGATGCGGCACTGGTCGCCGAATGGCTTGCCCAGACTCACTGGGGCTATCGGCGTGCGCCGGCCGTCGTGAACCGGCTCATCGAGAACTCGCTGTGCTTCAGCCTGCTCGAAGGTGACCAATACATCGGTTTCGCCCGGGTCGTAACCGATCGCACGGTGTTCTCGTGGTTGTCGGACCTGATAGTCTGCACCGAGTTCAGAGGCAGGGGGCTCGGCCGGTGGCTCGTTGAATGCATTCTCCAGCATCCGGATGTTGCCGCGACGCAGGTCGTGCTGCAGACCTCGGACGGACACGGCCTGTACGAGAAGTTCGGTTTCGAATTGAGTGGCAAGCTCATGTCGCGGCCGACGCAGGCCATGCGGAGACAATGAACGGACGCAAGGAGTCGATTCGATTGAGACAACCGGCGGGAGGAAAACCATGGTTGGAGTTGCCATCGTTACCGGCGCGAGCAGAGGCATCGGCGCCGCGGTCGCACGGATGCTGGGCACAAGGGGTTATCGCGTCTGCGTAAACTACCGCTCGGAGCGCGATGCGGCCGAGCGTGTGGCAGCCGAGATCGTGGAGGCGGGCGGCGAAGCGATCGTCGTCCAGGGGGATGTCTCCGACCGCGACGCGGTACGCCGGCTCTTCGAGACCGTCGATGAGCGACTCGGACCCGTAACCGCTCTGGTCAACAACGCCGGCATCCATGGCCCGCGCACGCGGGTGGACGATCTGGCGCTCGACGACCTGGAAGCGGTGCTGGCCGTCAACGTCGTCGGCCTGGTGGCCTGCTCCCAGGAAGCGGTGCGGCGCATGTCGACCCGC
>JBFICP010000154.1:0-7422 GCA_041581935.1 Gammaproteobacteria bacterium
GCGACTACGTGCGCATGTTCGCCAACCAGATCCGGCCGTTCATCGATCGGCGCTACGTCGTGCTCGGCACCGACGGTTACGGACGCAGCGATACACGAAAGGATCTGCGCCGCTTCTTCGAAGTCGATCGCCACTACGTGGTGCTAGCGGCGTTGACGGCGCTCGCCGACGAAGGCGATCTGCCGCGGTCGAAGGTCGAGGAAGCCATCAAGAAGTACGGCATCGACCCGAAAAAAGCCAACCCGCTGACGGTCTGACGGAGGCGCACCGTGTCCAAGGTCGAAGACATTCGCGTTCCCGATATCGGCGACTTCGAAAACGTCCCAGTCATCGAGATAGCCGTGTCTCCGGGAGACAGCGTCGCGGCCGAAGATCCTCTGGTTACGCTAGAGAGCGACAAGGCAACCATGGACGTGCCCTCTCCCAGCGCCGGCGTGGTCAAGGAGATGAAAGTCGATGTCGGTGACACCGTTTCCAAAGGGTCCCTGATACTGACGTTGGAGGTGAACGACGCCGACGGCGCGCGTGATACGGCGGAGCAGGAAAAGGCCGAGTCGAAGGTCGACGAGAAAGAGAACGAGAAGGCGCAGGAGAGGGCCGAGTCGAAAGAGGAGCCCCCGCCGCCCCGGGCGGACGAGTCACCGCCGCCCCCCGCGAACCGCCCTTCGCCGACCGCCTCGATGCCGTCACCGGAGGCCGCACCACATGCGCCTTCGCACGCGACACCCTCGGTGCGCCACTTCGCCCGCGAGCTGGGTGTGGATTTGAGTCAGGTAAAGGGAACCGGGCGCAAGGGACGCATTCTCCGCGATGACGTAACGCGCTTCGTCAAGGGCGCGCTCGCCGGCGGGGGACAAACCGTCGCCGCAGAACCGGGCACCGGCATCCCGCCGATACCCACGGTGGATTTCGCCAAATTCGGCGAGATCGAGCTCAAGCCGCTTTCGCGTATCAAGAAGATCTCCGGACAGCATCTGCGCCGCGCGTGGCTTAACGTGCCTCATGTGACCCACCACGACGAAGCCGACGTGACCGAGATGGAAGCCTTTCGCAAGTCGCTCAAGGACGAGGCCGAGCGACGCGGTGTGCGCGTGACGGCCCTGTCGTTCATCATGAAGGGGCTGTGCGCGGCGCTTGCCGAGTTTCCGACCTTCAATGCCTCGCTCGCCGGCGACGGCGAGAATCTGGTCCTGAAAAAGTACTTTCACATCGGCGTCGCGGTGGATACGCCCAACGGTCTGGTGGTGCCGGTGATCCGCGACGTCGACAGCAAGGGCATTCTGGAGCTCGGCGCCGAGCTCGCCGAGCTCAGCGCCCGAGCGCGCGATGGCAAGCTCAAGCCCGACGAGATGCAAGGCGGCTGCATGAGCATCTCGAGTCTCGGCGGCATCGGCGGCACGGCGTTCACCCCCATCGTCAACGCGCCCGAGGTGGCCATACTCGGCGTCACGCGCTCGCGCATGACGCCGGTATGGAACGGCGAGGCGTTCGTGCCACGTCTGATGCTGCCGCTGGATCTCTCCTACGATCATCGCGTCATCGATGGCGCCGAAGCGGCGCGCTTCATGAGCTTTCTCGCCGGCGTGCTCGGCGACGTGCGGCGCCTGTTGTTGTGACGACATCCGCCCCATAGCGAACCCCCGAGCGAGTCGAGCCCATGCCCCAGGACACCGAGGTCAAAGTCCCTGATATCGGCGATTTCGAGGATGTCGAGATCATCGAGGTCGCGGTATCGCCGGGCGATCGCGTCGAGGTCGAGCAGCCGCTGATCACGCTTGAAAGCGACAAGGCGGCCATGGACGTGCCCTCCCCGGCGGCGGGTGTGGTCAAATCCATGGCCGTGTCCCTCGGCGACCGGGTCTCGGAAGGCTCGTTGATTCTCACCCTCGAGACCGGTGGTGAGAGCACCGACGACGCCGGGGGCGCTTCACCGACCGCTGCCGAAGAGACGGACGCCGACACCGGCAAAGACGCGTCCGGGAAAATGTCCGACACGGCCGCCAAGACAACCACGGCGACCGGCGACGCGGACGTGCACGCACAGATCGTGGTCATCGGCGCCGGACCCGGCGGCTACACCGCCGCTTTCAGGGCGGCCGATCTGGGCAGCAAGACCGTGCTCGTGGAACGCTACCCGACGTTGGGCGGCGTGTGCCTCAACGTCGGCAGCATTCCTTCGAAGGCGCTCCTGCACACCGCCGAGATCATCAACGGTGCGGCGAAAATGGCCGATCACGGTGTCGACTTCGGCAAGCCGAAGATCGACCTCGAGAAGCTCGCCGCCTGGAAGGACGCGGTGGTGGGACAGCTCACCAAGGGACTCGCGGGGCTCGCCAAGCAGCGCAAGGTCGAGGTGATCCAGGGCGTGGCGAAATTCGTCTCGCCGAACATGCTCGAGGTGCAGGGCGATGAGCGCGTGGTTCGCGTCGCATTCGATCATGCCATCATCGCGGCCGGCTCTCAGGCGACCGAGATCGGCGCGTTTCCCAACGACGACCCGCGGCTCATGGATTCCACCGACGCGCTGCTTCTCGAGGAGGCGCCGAAGCGGCTGCTAGTGATCGGCGGTGGCATCATCGGGCTCGAGATGGCCACGGTGTATCAGGCACTCGGCTCCAAGGTGACGGTCGTGGAGCTGCTCGAGGGGCTCATGCCGGGATGTGACAGGGATCTCGTGCGCCCGCTGCAAAAGCGTATCGAGAAGCTCTATGAGGCGATCTATCTCGGCACCCGGGTGACCGGCATCGAAGCGCAGAAAAAGGGGCTCAAGGTTCATTTCGAGGGCCCCGAGGCGCCCGAGTCGGACATCTTCGACCGCGTCCTGGTGGCCGTGGGCCGACGGCCCAACGGTCACCGCATCGGCGCCGACGCCGCTGGTGTCGCGGTCGACGACGCCGGATTCATTGCGGCCGATTCTCAGCAGCGCACCAACGTGCCCCACATCTTCGCCATCGGCGACATCACCGGCCAACCGATGCTCGCCCACAAGGCGACCCATGAGGGTAAGGTGGCGGCGGAAGTGGCGAGCGGCGGCAAATCGCACTTCGAGGCGCTGGCGATCCCGAGCGTCGCCTACACCGATCCGGAAGTGGCCTGGACCGGTGTGACCGAGAGTGAAGCCAAGGAGCAGGGCCTCGAGTTCGACAAGGCGACCTTTCCGTGGGCGGCCAGCGGCCGTTCGCTGGGCATGGGGCGCAACGAGGGCCTCACCAAGCTGCTGTTCGAAAAGGCCAGTGGGCGACTCATCGGCGCCGGCATCGTCGGCCCCCACGCCGGCGACCTGATCGCCGAGGCGACCCTGGCGCTCGAGATGGGCGCCGACGCCGCCGACATCGCGCTCACCATTCACCCACATCCGACGCTTTCCGAGACCGTCAACTTTGCGGCGGAAATGGTCGAAGGCACCATTACCGATCTCTACGTGCCGCGACGCAAGTAACCCGCCGGTGCCGTGAGCATCTCCTTGAGCTACAAGTCGCAGGGTGCGGCGGGCTCGCCCGTCGTCATTCTGCACGGCCTGCTCGGCTCGAGCAGCAATTGGCGCAGCATCGCGCGCCGGCTGGCCGAGGGGCACCGCGTCTTCTGCGTGGACCTGCCTAATCACGGCGACTCGCCGCATGTCGAGGACATGAGCTATCCGGCCATGGCCGGTGACGTGCGCGCATTCCTTGACGCGCACGGGATCGCGTCGGCAACCGTTATCGGCCACAGCATGGGCGGCAAGACGGCCATGCGGCTTGCGCTGGAAAGCCCCGATCGGGTGGATCGGCTGGTGGTGGTGGACATCGCGCCGACGGTTTCCAATCACGACCACCTTCCGGTGCTGGACGCCATGGCCGGCATGGACCTCAGCCGGGTCACGCGCCGCGCAGATGCCGAACGCATGCTCGAGGCGTCGATTCCGGATGCCGGCATGCGCATGTTCCTGCTCCAGAATCTCGCCAGCTCGGCCCGGGGCTTCGCCTGGCGCATCAACCTCGATGCCATCCGGTCCAGCCTGCCGGCGCTTCTGGATTTCCCCGTGGATCCGGACGTACGGCCGTTCGACGGCGCCACCCTGTTCATGCGCGGCGCGCTCTCGGACTACGTTCGCGACGCCGACCAAGTGGTCATCCGTCGCCTGTTTCCGAACGCCCGCGTGGTCACCATCGAAGACGCCGGCCATTGGGTGCACGCGGAGCAGCCAGCGCGTTTTCTCGCGGCGCTGGGCGGTCCATGAGGACGATCCGGGCGGTCGCAACCGCCTCCGCGCTGACCGGCGCACTGCTGCTCCCTGCGGCGGCCGTCGGTGACACCGGCATCGCCGTCTCGAAACCCTACCGCCTGTCACCCCACGTCGCCCCCGGAGAGGCGTACATGGGAATTCGCCTGCTCGGCAGCGTCGAGCTACGGGTGACGCGCGTCGACGGCATCGTGCTGGGGGGACTGTCGGCTCTCGCCTGGGACGAGGACGAGTCGCGGCTCTACGCGCTCTCAGACAGAGGCGCCGTATTCCATCTGCGCCCGCATTTCGAGGCCGGCCTTCTCGCTCGAGTGGATGCGCTGGCCGCATTTCCGCTCCGCGACCGCCGCGGAGAGCCGCTCGTGGGGCGCCGCCGCGACGCCGAGGGGCTCGTGGTACTGGGCGCCGACAACGGCCGTCGCGGCGACAGCGTGCTCGTCGCGAGCTTCGAGCGCTATCCGCGCATCCTGCGCTTCCACCCTGACGGGCGCTTCGTGGACAGTCTCCGGCTGCCCGATGCGCTCACTGACGTCAGCCGCTACGCGAGCGCCAACAAGGCACTCGAATCTCTCGTCTGGCTTCCGGGGCGAGGCTTTCTGACCGCCCCTGAACGCCCCCTTGCCGGTGACGGGGGCGGCATGGTGAGACTTTTCGCGCTCGACGGCGGGCACTGGCTCTACCCGCTCGCGGCCACTCCGAATGCCTCGCTGGTGGCACTGGAGGCAATTCCCGACGGCGCTCTGCTGGCCCTCGAACGGGGCCACGGACTGATGTACCTGCCCTTGATCGTCACGGTGCGCCATACTCGCATTGAGTGGAACGCGCCCGGCTCGCTGCTCACGGTCACGACGCTCGCGGTACTGGACACCTCACAGGGCTGGAGCGTCGATAATTTCGAGGGCCTGGCGCGCCACCGGGGCCGCGCGTTCTTCATGGTGAGCGATGACAACTTTAAGGAGTTGCAGAAATCACTGCTGGTCTACTTCGAGCTTACCGGGCCTGACGATGGGCCGATTCCGGGCAATGTTCCGGAATTTGAACCCCGTCAAAAAACCACCGATTGACATGAACTAAACTCGTAAATTGCACAGATCGTAGACAATTCGATGGGCGCGAAGGCACAGGCATTCGAGGCGGGGCAGCACGGTGTCGACGAAGCGCTGTTGCGCCGGTTCGTGCCGATGAACGGCCTCGAAGAGGCGCACCTTTCCCAGCTGCTGCCGTTCGCCGGCGTCTCCGAGTTGCACGCCGGGGATGACATCCCCACCAACTTCAAGACTTCCGATCAGGCCTACTACGTCGTACAGGGCGAGCTCGAGCTGTATGCCGGATCGCGACACGTAGGCGCGGTCAAAGGCGGCAGCGAGGAAGCACGCTTCCCGCTCTCGCACCTGCAGACCGATTTCGACTCGGCGCGCGCCCGTGGGAACGTGCGCCTGCTGCGCGTGGACCGCGCCCGGGTCAGTGCACTGCTGATTCTCGAGGAGCCATCCGCCGGCGCCACGACCCACCGGCGGGCCACCCAGAGCCCGCTCGATTCACGCCAGATCATCGCGCGGCTGCTGAAGTCCCAGATTTTCTCGCACATCCCGCCGGCGAACGTGCAACGTCTTCTCGAGCTCGCCGAGCCGGTTCAGGTGCACGCGGGCGACGTGGTGATCCGTCAGGGCGAGAGGGGTAACTACTGCTACATCCTGATGGATGGCCGCTGCTCGGTGACCCGCCGGGCCGAGGGCGAAATTCTGCCGCGCACCCTCGGCGAGCTCGGCCCCGGCGACAGCTTTGGCGAGGAAGTGCTGGGCCGAAGCGGCGTACGCCGCAGCACCGTCACGATGCGTACCGACGGTTGGCTGCGCCGACTCAGCAAAACCCAGTTCGCGCAACTCGCCGGAAATTCGAGCGTGAAGCGTGTCGATTGGGCGCAAGCCCAAAAGCTGGTCGCAAGAGGGGCGAAATGGCTCGACGTGCGCCTCGCCGATGAGCATCGCAACGACGGAATAACAGGCAGTCTGAACGTGCCACTCGCCGAGGTGGGCGGACGTAGTCGCGAGCTCGATCGGAAGGTACCCTACATAGTGTGCTGCAACACCGGACAGCGCAGCATCGCCGCCGCGCTGCTGCTGCGCGAGCAGGGCTTTTCGGTGTGCGTATTGGAGGACGGATTGATGGGAAGAGATGTCCGCGAGGGCAGTGACGATTCCGCCGACGATTTGAAGGCCCAGCTGGTTCTCATCGACGCCGAGATTCGAACCGCCATCGAGCGTAAGGCCCAGGCCGACGCAGCCCGCGAAGCCGCTGTAACCGGCACCGGCATGAGCGACAGCGAACGGGTCCGATTGCGTGCCAAGAGCGAGGCGGAAGCGGCCCGTGCGGCCGAAGCGTTGGCCGCGGCAAAGCGGCGCAAGCTCGAGCTGCAGGCCATGGTGCGCGCCATGCAAGCCAGGGCGGCCGACGAGCGTCAACAGGCCGAGTCTGTGGTCGAGCAGCTGCGCCAGCAGACCGATGTGCGCTTGCAACAGGAAAAGGACCGCCTGCAGAACGAATTCCTGCAGGCGGCCGGCGCGATGGATGATCTCAAGCGCGCGCAGACCGAGGCCGAGATGCATTTTCAGAAGGAGCGTGAGCGGCTCGAGGCCCAAATCCAGCAGGCCCGGGCGGCCATGTCGGTGGAGGCCGAGCGCATCCGCAACGAGGTGGAATCCGCCAAACGCGCGGCCGCCGAGAAAGCCGAGATGATTCGTCGCGAGCAAGCCATCGCCGAGCAACAACTGCGCGCGCGCACCGAGGCGCGCCTGATGGCGGAGCGACGCAAGCTCGAGGCGGAATTTGCCGACACCATGAACTCTGTGCGCAAGGCCAAGCAGGACTTGAGCAGCGCCGAGAATGCCAAGCGCAATGCGCAGCGCAAAGCCGACGAGATTGCCGCGAAGCTGCGCGCCGCCGAGGAAAAGGCGCGTCGCGGCGGCGACAGTCCCGCCCGACAGGAAGCCGGACGCCGATTGGAGGACGCCCATCGCGCACAGCGAAGCGCTACCGATCAGGACAAAGCGACGTCCAACGTCGTGCCGTTCAAGGGTCCCGAGACCGAATCCGGCACGTTCGATCCCAGCAGCACGATGATTGCCTTGCGCACCGAGCTGAATTCGTTCGAGGACAAGGTTTCAGAGGCGAGCGAGCGCATCGACGCCGCGTCACGGGCC
>JBFICP010000155.1:0-7401 GCA_041581935.1 Gammaproteobacteria bacterium
CTCGTATTGCTGCGCCACGGCGAAAGCACCTGGAACAGGGAGAACCGATTCACCGGCTGGACCGACGTCGATCTCACCGATCGCGGTGTTGAAGAAGCGCGCCGCGCCGGACGCGAGCTCGAGGAAGGAGGATTCCAATTCGACGTCGCGTTTACCTCGGTTCTGAAGCGTGCGATACGGACGTTGTGGATTGTCCTCGATGAGCTCGATCAGATGTGGGTTCCGGTACATCGCTCCTGGCGTTTGAACGAGCGCCACTATGGCGCCCTGCAAGGGCTCAACAAGGCGGAGACGGCAAAAAAGTATGGCGACGAGCAGGTGCTCGTGTGGCGCCGGAGCTACGATATACCGCCGCCCGCGCTCGAGGACGGCGACGATCGCTTTCCGGGGAACGATCCGCGCTATGCCGATCTGCAATCGCAGGACATTCCGCGAACCGAATGCTTGAAGGACACCGTCGCGCGCTTTCTGCCCTACTGGAAAGAGACCATAGTCCCGCAGATTCGTGCGGGTAAACGCGTGATCATCGTGGCTCACGGCAACTCGCTGCGCGCGCTGGTCAAGTATCTCGATGACGTATCGGACGAGGACATCTTGAGTCTCAATATCCCCACGGGTGTCCCGTTGGTCTACGATCTCGACGACGACCTGCGGCCGATTGGCAGCCGCTATCTGGGAGACGCCGAGGAAGTGCAGCGGGCGATGCAGTCGGTCGCGAATCAGGGGAAATCCGGATAACGGAATACGCGCGACCCCGATGTCACGCCGTCTGATAGTCCCCGTAGAGCTTCGCGTAGAGCCCCCCCGCCGCCATCAAGGTCTCGTGAGCGCCGGTTTCGATGATTCGCCCGGCGTCGAACACGTACACCCGGTCCGCCTGCCTAACCGCACTCAGGCGATGGGCGATGATCAGAGTCGTGCGCTCGCTGAGGAAATCCTTGAGTGCTTCGTGCAGACGGGCTTCGGTTTCCGTGTCCAGCGCCGAAGTCGCTTCGTCGAGAATGACCACCTTCGGCTCAGACAGCAGCATTCGCGCAATTGCTAGGCGTTGGCGCTGACCGCCCGAGAGCCGTATACCCTGGCGGCCGATCATGGCGTCGAGTCCGTGCGGCATTGCCGCCACATCCTGGTCGATCTGCGCAACGGCGAGCGCCCTCCACAGGCTCGCGTCGTCGCATTCACGGCCGAGCGTGAGATTGGTGCGCACCGTGTCGTTGAGCAACGCGGGATGCTGGAGCACGACGGCCACGTTTTCCCTGACAACGTCGAGGCCAATGCGAGTCACCGGCACGCCGTCGAAACGCAGCTCGCCGGATACGGGCGGGTACAGGCCGAGCAGAACCTGTACCAGCGTGGACTTTCCACCGCCGCTCGCGCCGACTACCGCCACCTTTTCGCCGGCGGCGATCTCGAGGGTCAAGCGATCAAGAACCTGCGGCCCGTGGCCGTAGGCAAAGGACAGATCGTGTACGCTCACTGAAACGGTTTTGCGGCCTTCGAATGGATTTTGCTCGTGTGGATAGTCGGGCTCGGAGTGCAACAGCCACAGTCGATTCACGCGTGCCAGCGCCGCCTTGGCGCCGTACCATGCGAACTGGATGTTCAGCACTTCCTGAACCGGCGTCATCATGAACCACAGATATCCGAAAACGGCCATCATCTGTCCCACGGTGAGATCCGAGAACACCACTAGCAACATGCTGACGGCGCGAAACACGTCGAACCCGACGAGAAACACCATGAACGACAGTCGATTGGCCGCTTCACTTTTCCAGGTGAATGCGACCCCATGATCGCGCACGTCCCGGGCACGGCCCACGACCCGTTTGAGATAGTGCCGTTCACGGTTCGCCGCACGAATCGTCTGAATGACATCGAGGGTCTCGGTCAAGCCTTCCTGAAATACCTCGAAGGCGGCGTTCTCGCGACGCTTGAGCTCTTTGACACGCTTGCCTAAGACAATTGTGAGGTAGACCACCACCGGATTCATTAACAGAATGAAGAGCGCGAGCGGCCAGTGCATCCACAGGAGCACCGCGGCGGTGCCGGCTAGGCTCAGCACCGAGATCACGAATTTGGCCACCGTGGTCCCGGCAAAATCGTCGATGGCTTCCATGTCGGTGACGAAATGAGAAGCGACGCCGCCGCTGCCCATGGTTTCGTACTCGGCCATGGATATGCGCTCGAGCCGACCGAGTAGCTCGCGTCGCATGTGAAACACCATGTCTTTCGAGATTTGCGTGAACTCGCGGACCTGAAGTGCAGCGAACGCCAGCGCCGAGAGGCGAAGTAGTACCGTGAGCACAAGAATGCTGCATACGTAAAGGATCGGTCCGTGCCAGGCGGCGGGGAACAGCGTGTTGAGCGTCGCCACCACGACTCCTGGCCGGCCGAGAAGCACCTCGTCGACCAGTAGCGGCATCAGCAATGGAATGGGTATGGCTGAGAGCACGGCCGCGATGGCGATGATATGGGCGATTATGAGCGTGCGCCGATGCTGCCGGGCAATGCCGAGCAGATACGACCAGCCGTAGCGTTGCGACCCGCCTATCCTTTCAGCGACCGTCATAGGCGCGTTTGACCTCCTCGGCGATAATCGCGATTCCCTTCTCGACGGCGTCGGATGATTGCGAGTATGTGACGCGGATACACTCGTGCTTATGCTTCCAGTCTTCCCTGAGGCCGGGAAAAAAATAGTGCCCCGGAATCACCAGCACGCCGCGCGCTTTCAAACGCTGATAGAGAACCTCGCTGGTGATGGGAAGATCGGGAAACCACAACCACAGGAATATCGCGCCCTCGGGACGATGAATGCGATACTCATAACCGGCAAGCTCGCGGTGAATCCAGTCGACGGCACGAAATGCCTTGTCACGATAGAAGGGCCGGATGACGTCCCTACTGATGGTCATGATCTCGCCGCTCTCGATCATCTCCACGCTCAGCGCTGCGCCGAATCCCCCGGTGGTGAGATTGACGATGGCGTTGATGCCGGCGAGAGCGCGGATGATTTCTTCATTGGCGACAACGATGCCGGTTCGCACGCCCGGAAGTCCGAGCTTCGAGAGACTCATGCAGAGAATGATATTTTCATTCCACACGGGCGTGGCGTCGGTGAAAATGATCTGTGGAAAAGGTGTGCCGTAGGCGTTGTCGATAATGAGCGGCACGTCGTGACCGCGCGCCAGCGCCGTCAGCTTTTCAATCTCGTGGTCGGTGAGTACGTTGCCTGTCGGATTTGTCGGGCGCGATACGCAGATGGCGCCGATTGCATCGTTCACCGTTACCTGATCGAAATCGACGTGGTATTTGAACTGGTTGTCGTCCAGGTGTTCGATGGTGGGTCGGTTGGCATGAAACATGTCGCCGGTGACACCCTGGTCCGCATAACCGATGTACTCGGGTGTCAACGGCAAAAGGATTTTTCGCGCGGCTCCCGAGTCGTCGTGTCCGGCAAGCAGGTTGAAGAGCATGAACGAAGCGGACTGGCTGCCGTTGGTCACGGCGATGTTTCTCGTGCCGAGCGACCATCCCAGCTCGCGGCGCAGCAGCCCGGCGAGCGCTTTGACAAAGCGCGTTTCTCCCTGGGGCGGATCGTACTCGCCGATGAGGCGCTCGAACTGATCGCCATCGTCGAGAATCTCGCGCATGCGCTGGCGGAATCGAGCCTGGACCGCCGGTATCTGACCCGGGTTCCCACCTCCGAGCATGAGCATGCTCTTGTTCACCGACAGAGCGTTTCCGAGATCGTCCATGAGCTGGACGATGCCCGCCTCGCTGCTGAAATGTTTTCCGAAGCTGGAGAATTGCATGGCGGCACACGGGATGCGGTGTGCCCTCATTGTAGCGGATAGCTTTCCAGCCGGATTCGGGGTGGGTGCGAGGGTACGCTCGGACTGCCCGGGCGTCAGTTCCGGGCGCGGCGATGCGCTATCAGGGGATCAGCCAGCTGTTGACCTGCTCGATGTCGGCCTCGGAAAGCGTCCCCGCCGCCTGCTTGAGGATCAGACGGTTAATGATGTAATCGTAGCGCGAGAACGCCAGATCCCGACGCGCCTCGAATACGCGGCGCTCGGCGTTGAGCACGTCCACGGAGGTGCGCGTGCCGACCTGAAAGCCGGCGTCGATGGCCTCCTTGGCGGACACGGTGGATTTCACCGCCTGGATGAGCGCCTTGACCCGGGAGATGTCGGAATTCAAATCCTGGTATGCCGCCCGCGCCTGACGCTGCACGGCGCGCCGCTGGCGCTCCAGATCGTCGAGCGCCTGCTGGTAAAGATGGCGGCTCTCGCGGGTCTGGGACACCACCAGTCCACCTTCGTAGATGGGCACGGTGAGCTCGAGTCCGACCTGCCCGTCGACGGTTCGGTTATTGCTGCCGATACCGCCGATGCCGCCGTCGGAATTGAAGTACTGGGCGCGCCCGACCAGATCCAGCGTTGGATAGTGGCCCGCCTCGATGCGGTCGATCTCTTCCCTGGCGTTGGCGGCGGCGTGGCGCTGGGCCATGATCTGCAGATTCTGGCGCAGTGCCGTCTCGGTCCATTGATTGATGTCCGCCGGGTCGGGGCTCACCAGCGGCATGGTGTCACCGAGTGGCGCCAGATCCGTCGTGTAAAGACCCGTCACCTCTCGCAACGCCTCGCGGGCATTGTCCAGATCGTTCTCCGCCGCAATCACGTCGGCCGTGGCCAGATCGAAGCCGGACTGTGCTTCCTCGACATCGGTAATGGCGATGAGGCCGACTTCGAACCGCTGCTGCGCCTGCTTGAGCTGCTGTCCGAACGCTTCCAGAGCCGACTTCGCGAACGCCAGTTGATCGCTGGCCCTGAGCACGTCGAAATAACGCTCGGCGACGCGCAGCATCAGCTCCTGGCGTGCAAATGCGAACTCGGCGTTGGCCTGTCGGGTGCGCAGATCCGCCTGCTCGAGCTGGATCCACAGATCGCGCCGGTAGATCGGCTGCGTCAAGCTGATATCCGCCTGCTGATCACCGAAGTTGGTGTCGCCCGTGGGCCCGGAGCGGGACTTTTGCACGTCGGCATAATTGTGGCGTACCGCGCCGCCGGCGCTCAGATTGGGGAGCAGGAACGAGCGCGCTTGCGGCGTCAGCTCCTGGGCGGCGAGATTGGCGGCCACTGCGCCTTGATATTCGGGGTCTGACTCGAGAGAAACGTCGAACAGATCGACCAGAGTCGTCGCGGCGTTCGCGATGCCGGCGTGCATGGCCAGCAACAGCGCGGCCAGTATCGCTCCTCGACCGCGGTTCATGATCGCATTCGTCGCACTTGATGCCATTGATGGGCCTTCGCTCGAATTCCTGTCGGGATTGATTCAGAGAACGAAACGTTCCGGCTGCTGCACGCCAATCAGCGCAGGCACGACCGTCTCGAAGAGGTCGTCGGTCGTCCACTGTGAAGGACCCGTCCTCGTGATCAGCAAGGCCTCCATGGCCGGCTCCTGCCCGACGATGACGAACAGTCGTCCGCCCACGGCGAGCAGCTTCTGGAAGCATTCGTCCAATACCGGCACCGATCCGGTCACGGCGATGACATCGTAAGGTGCGCCCGGCTCCCAGCCGTGCGATGCGTCCCCGGTATGCAGCTCGACGTTGTCGATGCCGTGGCTTTCCAGCTTCGCGAGCGCGTCGCGGCGAAGCGAGTCGTGGATCTCGACGCTGGTGACACGTGCCGCCATGCGCGCCAGCAGGGCGGTGACGAAACCGCTTCCGGTACCAATTTCCAAAACGTGCTCATCGGGTTCGATCTGCAGCGCCTGAAGCAGGCGCGCCTCGACCCGCGGGCACATCATGCTCTGGCCGTGCCCCAGCGGAATGCAGGTGTCGGCGAAGGCCAGGTTGCGGTATGCCGGCGGCACAAATTCCTCTCTCGGCACCTGCGACATCAGGTCAAGCACTCTTTGATCCAGGACCTCCCAGGTCCGGATCTGCTGCTCTACCATGTTGAAACGAGCCTGCTCGAGGTTCATGTCAGGAATTCCATGCGCATCACCTCCTGCCAATGACGTTGGCGGGGAAATGCCAGTGAAAAGTATAATTTAAAGTTCTTTCTCAAGCGAGGAAGAGTAACCAATTGTTCTTAAGGCAATTTTCAAGACTGTGATCCAGTCCCCACTAGCGATTTCGGCGCGCTCCACGGCTCTGCAGGAATCTCGTGCCTGGCGCGGACCCGGGGCTCCCGGGGCCCAGCGGCTCGCCGCGGCGCGAGGGGAAAGACAGAAGTTTAGCAGGCCGCGAGCCACCGGCGCCGGGGAAGCATCGCAAGCACGGTGTAAATGCGTGTCGCGGTCGCCACTTTGGCGCCGTTTCGCACCGTGGCGGAGCAGCTCGCGGTGAGCCGCGCGGCCCTGCGGGTGCGGAGCCTGCTCGGCGTGCTGGCGCTACTGGTGGTGGGCTCGATCAGCGCCAATGTCTATCTCGTGCTCGGGACCGAGCTCAGCCCTTCACAGCTCGCCCTGGCGTTGGTGCTCGAGGCGGTTGTGCTGGTCGCCGGCATCGCGCTCGTCTGGACGTGGCTGGAGACGCGGATTCTGCATCCGCTGCGGGTGCTCGAGGACGACGTCGACCTGGTGGTGCACGGCAACCCCGGCCACAGCGCCGAGCCACCCGCCGGACACGGTCTGGGTGGCCTGCCCGATGCCGTCAATCGCCTGGCCGGGGAGTTCGCGCGGGTGCGCGTCGAAACCGCCAAGGCGATGGAGTCGGCCCGCGCCGGCTCGGAAAGGCGCCGCACGCGATTGGAAGCGATTTTGAGGGATCTCAGCGAAGCGGTCATCGTATGCACCCCCCAGCATCGGGTGGTGCTGTTCAACGAATCCGCGGCGGCGCTGCTGGCCGAATCCGGCGAAATCGGCATCGGGCGCATGCTCACGACACTCGTGCAGCCGGCGTCGCTGCGCGGTGCCCTGGCGGAGCTCAATCGCCGCCGCCAGCGCGGCGACAGCGCGTCCGAGGTGGTCGCCTGCGAGTGCCGGCTTTGCGCGGATGGCCACGAGCCCCTGGCGGGGCGTATGCGGCTGGTGGTCGAGCGCGATGGTTCGGCGAGCGGATACGTTCTGGTTCTCGGTGGCGACACGGTCGCGCGTGTCGTGCCTCAGCCGGGCCTCGATGTGCTAGAACGGCCCGCCTTCTACGACTTCGACCTCTTCGATCAGGCGCTGGACCGCGATCTCCTGGCTGCGCCGCTGCGCGAACTGAGTCTGGTGGTGTTCGATACCGAAACTACCGGACTCGAGCCGTCACGCGGCGACGAGATCGTACAGATCGCCGGTGTGCGCGTGCTGAACGCGCGCTTGCTCGACGACGATCGATTCGACGAGCTGGTCAATCCCGGGCGTCCGATACCCAGGGCGTCATCGCGGATTCATGGCATTAGCGACGAG
>JBFICP010000156.1:0-7391 GCA_041581935.1 Gammaproteobacteria bacterium
ATCACGGGATCGCCCAGCAGCGGTGTCTTTGGACGGTGTCGTATCGATTCCGGCAACCGATCGCGCATGGCGGTACGCAAGAGCCGCTTGTCGATGCACCACGGCGACACCGGCAATGAAAGCACGTACTCCACCACGCGAATATCCAGAAACGGGTGTCGTGTTTCGACGGGAATACGCGTTACACCAGGATCGTAGTTCTCGAGAAGATTTGTGAGGAGGGGCGAATTCAGTATGCGGTATGTTTCCTGGTGTCCGCTCGCGCACACATCGGACCTGGCGTGCACCTCACGCCAACGCGCGGGCAGATCAAGCTCTTCAATGAGACTCGGGTTGAGCCATTCGGGAGGCGCAAAGGGTGCCTCCGGCACTCCGAAAAACAGGCGGTTAACCCTTGCACGCAGATCCAGTCGAGGCCAGCGGCCGCGTGACAAATCGTGCCAAGCCGCACGAGCAAAACGCACGCAGCGATTGACGGCGCCGCCAGCGCCGTTTTCCTTAATGCTTAACAGTGCATCACCATCCCAGCCGGTCAGCGCCACCCGGCTGCGCGCCGCCATTTGGGCTGCCTGATCGATATATACAGCCGCTAGAGGCTCATCGGCGGGCTCTGGAAGCTTCAGCGCTGGTGTCTCCCACCTTTCGAACAAGGTGTAGTCATCGGCAACCAGATACTGAATCGGAATACCCAGCGCCTGTGCGGTCAATGCGGCGAATTGCCGCTCCTCGTCCGCGAACAAGCGATCGAAAACACATGTGTAGGCACGAAGGTCGAATTCGTCATGCTGCATCGAGAGCAGCGATTGCGCCACGACTGCGATTGAGGCCGAGTCGAGCCCGCCACTCATGAGAACGCCGATGCGATCGCTTCGCAACCGATCCGCGACCGCCGCTTGCAGGTGCTCCATGAACTCCGCGACGTAATCGCCCGCATCAGCGTAGCGCCGCTCCTGCGCAACCGCAAAGTCCCAGTAGCGCACTACCCGCAGCGTTCCCTGCGACCAGCTCATGCAGTGCGCCGGCGGCAGGCGCCAAATTCCGGCGAAGGCCGTCGCTGCCGCGTCCTGTTTGACTCCAAAAAGCAGAAAATCAGCGATGGCGAGGTCATTCAGATCGTCGCCGACCTGCGGGTGTTGTCTCACGCAATTTAAGGTATTAGCGAAGACCAGGCCGTTTCCCGCGTGCGCGTAAAAAAAAGGTTTGACCCCGAAATGATCACGCGCACAAAAAAGCGTTTCCCGCCGCGCGTCCCAGATCGCAAATGCGAAATCACCGACGAGGTGTCGGACACACTCTTCACCCCAGATCCGGTAGGCATGCAGAATTAACTCCGCATCACTGGCGTTCGGTGGACACTCAGCGCCGGCAGCGCGCAGCTTGCGGCGGAGATGCGCCTGCGCGTCCACCCGCGCATCGGCAACTATCCACACTCGATCGTCGAGCGAGCACGGCTGCCGGCAGCGCCGCGACTCGGGTGTCGTGTGCAGCATCGCATGGCCGAATCCGACAGCCCCGCGGCTCCAGATCTCCTGAGCATCCGGGCCGCGAAACTCCATGGTCTCCGACAGTCGCGCCAGCAGAGGCCGATCGATCGGTTTGCCGTCGACGTTGACTAAGCCGACGATTCCACTCATGGCATTCTGGCGCGGCGGTAGGAGCTAGATACCGAGTCTCGATTGGGTATTGGCCCAGGCAGCGGCGAAACCCAGCGAATTTTCATCTTCATGTCGGGACATCGCCCTCGACGGTGACGATGCCTGCTTCGATGAGCTCTTCCACCAGACGCAGCACATCGGTGCGCAGGGTGTGCTCGTCCACGTCAAATTCCTCGTGCATCGCCTCGCAGACACGGTCCAGTCGTCGATGCTCCAGCAGGTGCTGCCAGAGGCGCGTGCCCACGTCGTCGAGGCCGAAATAGCGTTCGCTCTCGAGATTCAGCAGCACGCACTCGCCATCCAGCTCTTGCACCAGCACTTCCGGAGAAGGAACGACGACTGCGGTGAGATTCAGCATGGCACGAGGGTACGGTTTGACTGGCGGGGCTCGAAGCTTCGAGAACACTCGAATCCGTTATCTGTGATCTAAAGAGTAGCAATGTCGTTGGCAATATCCATCTCGGAAAGTTGCGGCGATCAGCACACTCCGACCGTGTCATCTGCTGCCACGATCCACGGCCTCGGAGCGAAATGTGACGTGGATCACATTCACGGGTCGCTCGACGTGAGAATACAGACACACGAGCCCCTGAAAGGCCTGGAGCCGGAGTTTACTCCAGCCCGGTCAATGGCCTCGTTTCGTGAAGGATGCACGATCCGCGCTGAGGCGGCTCTGATACTCTGAACGAATCCGTGGGGCCGGTTTCGACACTGCTCCAACTTTCGACGCACACTAAAGTCTTGGGCGATCGGTACCGTCATTTGATGCTGATAGCGTCGGTTCCTTCTATAGTCAGGTTTGCCAGGCATTCGAAGTGAACGAGCAGATTCCCACGCCGAACAAGCACGCCGAGGCACGGGCCAACGCCATGCCGGGCACCACCGCCCTTTGCCTGAGCATTGCCGGCCTTTGCCTGCACTATCGCGGCGCCGATCGCATCCGGATCGCGGCGCCTACAAAATGCTACACCACGTTCCTGCGCGCATCTCCCGCGGACGGCCCATGCATCGACACTGTCGACATGGAAGTCGTCGAGGGCGAAGTGCCACGCCTCGACCTGCTCACCATGGTGGTCGACACGGGCGATGCATGGACGCTTCTCAGCGACGATCGGCGGCATGTGTTCCGGATGCATGTCGAGGCGAAGACCGATACGCCCGACTGGAGCATCACGGTCGACCGGGGATTCAACCACGGTCGAATCTACTGCAGCGACAAGCTGATATCCGCGTCCGGAAAATCGCGCTTGGCGCACAACATCATCCAGAACCCACTGGACGAAATTCTCGTCGTTCACATGGGTCTTGCACGCTCCGCCTCGATGCTGCTTCACGCCGCAGGCGGCAGCATCGACGGTCAGGGCGTGCTTTTCGCCGGCCCCGCCGGCACTGGCAAGAGCACCGTGTCGCGCCTGCTCGGCAAGACCCGTAATGCGCGGTTTCTGAGCGACGATCGGATCGTCTTGAGACGCTTCGGGTCCAAGCTCAGCATGTTCGGCACCCCGTGGCCCGGAGACGCGGGCGTGGCGCTCAACGAGAGTGTGCCGCTCAAGGCCCTGTGCTTCCTGCGCCACGGCAACAGAACCGAGCTCACACGACTGGAGGCGGAGGAAGCCAGAAACCGCCTGCTGCCGGTTACATCGGTACCCTGGTACGAGCCCTCGCTGGCCGATCGCGCCCACGAACTGTGTGATTTTCTGGTCGCCAAGTACCCCGCTTTTGATCTTTCCTTCCGGCCCGAGGCGGCCGAGCTCGAGTCGGTCCTCGACGACTTCTCCAACGCCGCCTGAGCTCTGGCACATTCGAAAAGCCCCGCACTCGCGTTCCCGATACGAATCGAAGCCCGGCGGACGCCGCTTTCAGCGGCAAACGCAACGTCGGAGCGATCTCCGCCCCGCCGATTCGAATTCCCGCGAGAACCTGCAGCGATGAACCGAACTCCGGTGCATCAGGACAGCTTTTCGCAACCGCCTCACGACGCTAGACTGGCGCCACTCCCGACTGCCCGGAGAACGCAAATGGCCCCATCGAACGGCGCGCGCGTGCTCATCGGTTGCCTTGTCGCGGCACTGTCTTGGCTCGCGGCGCCGCCCGCAGCCGCCGCGCTGGTGAGCTACGCCAGAGTGCTCCCGGACGCCACGCTCGTCGTAGGCTCACGCACGGTTCGCCTGTACGGAATATTTGTGCCCCCCATGGGTCGCACCTGCCGGACCAGTCTGCGCCCGGTGAAATGCGGCACCAACGCGGCCCTCGCCCTGGAATTCCGAATTCGCGGATTCGTCCACTGCCAGCCGGTGCACAGGCACCCGGATCGCAGCGTAACGGCCCTGTGCCGAAACAAGGGCGTCGATCTCAGCGCCTATCTGATCGAGCGCGGATGGGCCGTCGCCTTGCCGGACGGCCCGTTCGAGTACCACGTGCTGGAGCGTATCGCGCGCAAAAGAAACATGGGCGTGTGGGGTATGCACGGAGTCGCGCTGCCCCCCTCAGTCGCTCTGCGCTGATAGTCAGCGCCGGACTGCGGGAGGAACGTGCGCGAGCGAGGAAGCTGCGCGTCCCGCTGAGGCTATCGAGTCGCGGCGAAGGCGGGTCTCAATTGCCACTAGAGATCCTCCGCAACGGCCTCTTTGGCTTGTGAATCTTCTGTTGCGGCCGAACCGGCCTCGGGCACCGTCTCGTCCGGGCCCGCCCGGGGCCAGGCGCGTTTCGTTTGGGTCTTCTCCTGCCCATCGGCATCGGTATCGTCAGGGCGTCTGAGCGGCCGCAGGCTCTCCATCTTGTTGCGGAATTCATCCGTCACCTGTGCCGCATCGGCTGAATTGCGAACCGCGCGCGGCGTGATCAGCACCACCAGCTCGGTGCGCACCTGCTCGTCGACGGTGGCGCCGAACAACGGGCCGATGATGGGCAGATTGTAAAGCCCCGGGATCCCCGAGCGGCTCTCGACTTTCTGCTCGCGAATGAGCCCGCCGAGGACCACGGTCTGGCCGCTTTGCACGGCGACCGACGTCGTGATGCTGCGCTTGGAGATTGTCGGCGTGAGCGTGGTCGTGTCGGTGGAATCGCTGGCGACCTGGCTCACCTCCTGCTCGACGTCCATGACCACCATACCCCCGGAATTGACCCGCGGCGTCACCGACAGCAGCACTCCGGTGTTTCGGTACTCGATGTTGTTGACGATGGGCGACGCCGCACCCACGGTGGACTGCTGCTGCTGGGTCACGATTGGCACTTCCTCACCGACGTCGATGTTCGCGGTCTGATTGTTGAGCACCATCAGTGACGGTGAGGAAATCACGTTCAGACGCGAGTCTTCGGCCAGAGCGTTGAGGACCGCGCGTACGGCCCCTGCGCTGTCGACAATGGAATAGGAAAATCCCGGAATGATGGCACCGATCCCGGTTCCGGTAGCACTGAGATCCAGCAGGCCCTGGCCGGACTTGCTGCCGAGCTGGTTCGTGAAGAACCATTCCATGCCGTATCTGAGGTCGCCCTGCAAGGTGATCTCCGCGATCGTGGCCTCGATGAGCACCTGCTGGGGCGAGACGTCGAGGCGGCGCAAAGCCGCTTCGACCTGCTTGTACTGCTGCGCGGTGGCGAGTATCACCAGCGCATTGTTGACCTCGTCTGCAATGACGCGGATGGTGCCGCTCGGCCCTAGGGCGACGCCCTCCCCGTCCACGGGCGAAATCCGCGGCGTGTACGCCGCTGGCGTGGTCGTCGCGCCTTCCGAAGCGGACGGCGCCGCCTGTCCTTCGACGGTGGGCGCCGGAGCCGCGATCTCCAGCGCTTCGAGCCCGGGAAGAAGCTCCGGTGGGCGAACGACCGCCTCACCGTCCTCGCGTTGAAATACTTCCCCCAGTACGCTTGCGAGATCGGCTGATCGGCCGTTCTGCACCCGGTACACATACAGTCGCCGACCGGCGCCGCCGCTCTCGCGATCCAGGCGTTCGACCCATTCGGCCACCTTCTCCAGATACTCGGGTCGGGGGGTGAGAACCAGCAGCCCGTTCAGGCGTTCCAAAGTGACGAACTGGATGATTCCCGACAAGGGACTCTCGCCGGTGTCGCCGAAAACCGCCTGGAGCTCGCTTGACAGTGTCTGGGCGTCGACGAAGTCGGGGGTAAACAGGGCCACCGACATACCCTTCAACCAATCCACATCAAAAATGCGCACCGTCTCGAGCAATCCCGCAAGCTCGGGGCCACCGCCCGCCAGAACCAGAAGGTTGCGCGCGCTATCCACGCGAACGACGTTGCCGGTGGCCACGAAAGGCTCGAGTATTTTCTGCATCTCCTCGGCGGCGATGTAAGACAGGGGCACGATGCGCACACTGAAGCCGCGCGGCAGAGCCTGGGCGGAGTTTCCGAGCTGCGGAGCGCGCGTGGCGCGCATGGCGCTTTCCCGGGGCACCACATTGTAGAGTCCGTCTTGGGAGACGAGCGCTGCACCGTTCATGCGCAGCAGCAGCTCGAGGGTCGGAATCAGGTCGTCGCGAGACAGGGGCTCGCTGGTCTGCAGGGTGGCCGCGCCCTGAACGGCCGGGTCGATCGTATAGTTCGCCTCCAGAAGATCGCCAAGGATCACCTTGACCACCTCGCGCAGATTGGTGTTCTCGAAGTTGAGGGTGATGTTGCCGGCGCCATGAATGGTCGTCATCGGTGCCGGCGCGCGCACGAAGACACCGGTTCCGGGCTCAAAGAAATCCGCGGGGCGCCGCTCGTCTTCCAGAGCGACGTCCTCCGCGGGCGGCGGCACGGCCGCGGTTCGGGCTTCGGTCCTCGCCCGTTCGCCTTCGCCCACGGTATAGCCCTTGACGATATCGGGATGCAGCGTCTCGCAGCCGGACAGCAGGATGCCGGCAACCGCGCACAGCGAGCCGCCGGTGCGGCGCATCGCATGGTGCGCGCCTTCCGCCCGGGTGGTATTCACCTGTTCGTATCGGACAATTTACTTTAAAAAAGGCATATTAAGTATTGTCGCTTAACCAATGATATTCAAGGAAATAGTGCAGATTTCGCCCAGGAGAAAGGGCCACTGCCAGCCGAGGGAAGTGAGTCGTGTCCGCGCCGCCCGACGCCGCGCGGTTTGCGCTAATTGCGCCCGGCGGCGCGTTTGGGCTGCCGCGGTCGATTACGCGCGGGCACCGCCTCGTCATCGCGAACCCGGCCAGATGCGGCGCTGCCGGTTGGCCCGCGTCGGCGAACCAACTCCGAAACGGGCGGCGGCGCTTCGAAGGAACGCAGCGACAGCTCCTCGCGGGTATCGCCGTTGATGAGCACGGCGCTGCTCGCATCGATCCGTTCCACCCGCCAGCCGGCGACGAGCTCGCCTTCCCGGACCCGGATCAGGCGACCCGTTGTGGCGTCCGCGAGAAGCGCGATGCGCTCATTGTCGACGATGACGATGGCGGAGACGGCATAGCGATTGACGTTCGGTGACTGTGCGCGAGGTGCTGCAGGTGGTGGCTCGACCGACGCGGTTGCCGAAGGCTCGCGATTCGGCATGAATAGTGGCCGCGACAGGGTTTCGGAGAAACTTTCGCGGTCCGGCAGTGCGAAACGCGGTGTGGGATTTTCCGCGACCGGGGCAAGGCTTTGGCTCGGGCCTCCTCCCCCGGGTCTGGCGCCGATATCGTAGTGCCACTCAGCAACCACCAATGCCGCAAGTAATACGAGCAACACCAACAACCCGCCGGAGGAAGCGGCTCGCGTCATGCCGGCACCTCGCCCGCA
>JBFICP010000157.1:0-7384 GCA_041581935.1 Gammaproteobacteria bacterium
CTCCGAATATCGCCCCCGAGTGACAACCGCTCGGCGGCGAACGCGCGAGTGGGCTGAGCTGGCTTGTTTCTCGTGCGCCGCGCCGGTCGTGATGTCTATTGACCTTCATCTCGCGAAGCGTCGTTCGCGGCGAGTTAGCGACTACCAATATCGAATGCGCTCGCCACCGCGACGGCAAGCGGACCGACCAGCGCTCCGAAGCTGAAATTGACGATCGCTTCAACCAGGCCCTCCCGCCGGAGTGCCCTCGCCCCGAGCCGCACGCCCACCGCGACCGTGGCGAGCTGCGCACTCGATCGGGCTCGTTGTGTGCCGCCTTTTCAATTGTCCGATATGCCGGGTTTGAAAGATACAGGGCCATGCTCAATATGGATAAGGCCAGGGTGGCGACAGGTGCAATAAACCGATCAGCGAAAGATGCAACCGAGTTCGGCGGAACCTCGTGTTTGTTTCCCATCGAGCGTAGCGAGAACGCGTGCCGGAGAGCTTGGATTTCGATTTCGCCGTTGACCGCGACGCAATCGCACTTTACTTCAATGCCGCAGAGGAAGGCGCGCGGGTAACTCCGGGCACACGCCCACCTTCATGGCAGCGACGCCTCGAGCGGAAATTCACGCTCGATGAGCGCCAATGTCCTTTCGATGAGAGCCTGCTTGGCGGCGCGCACGGGATACACGGCGTAAGCGTGATACACGGGCCGTGGGGCATCGTTGACCACATGCAGGGTACCGGCGCCGAGCTCCGTGGCTACCATACGGGCCGGCAGATACGCCGCGCCGCCCCAGGTCTGCAAAAATGACAACGCCATCTTGGCCTGTCCCACGCGAACCCGCGGTTCCGGAGCATCCGGAAACATCCTGCGATGCTCGAGGGCGTGTCCCAGGCCCCAGTCGACCATGATGTAACCGTCCGCTAGCGCGCGCTCGGCCTCGTTAATCGGCTCAGTCGACACCATGACGAGCATGATCGAGGCAATCTCTTCGATGCGGAGCACTTCGAGCTGAGCCGGTTCCAGCATGATGGCGATGTCGAGCATGCCGTCCAGCAGTCGACGCGTGAGCACTTCGGGCGTGTGGGACTCGGCGCTAATGGCGAGACCCGGATAGCGGCGGTACAGCGCGTGCAGCCAATCCTGCAGCAAAACGTCCCACAGGCGCAGGCTTCCGCCGAGCGACAGCTGCTCGCCGAAACGCCCGGCACTGACCTCCTGGCGCGCCTTTCGCCAGCCGGCCAGGAGCCTGTCGGCGTGCCTCAGCAGCCGGGCACCCTCGGGCGTCAACCGGATATCACGCCGCACGCGATCGAAGAGCTTTACCCCGAGCAGGGTTTCGAGCTGCTTGATGCGCGCGCTGACGGCCGCCTGGGTGAGGTGCAGGGCCTCGGCGGCCCTGCCGAAATGGCGCGTGTGATTGAGCTCCAGAAAGGTCCGGAGCAACTCCAGATTCATGGCGGCATTTAAACATATTTTTGTCAAATGGATAATTATTTTTAGGTTTATTTGTCATAGTCATCGCCTTAGGGTGCTCCGTTACACGGAGGCAGGCATGACGGACGACATCGATGACGGCCGGGAACTGAGCGACGAGGCGCTCGTCGCGCGCGCCGCTGCCGGCGCAGGCCCGCGCCATCTGGAGCAGCTTCTGGATCGCTATCGCGCGCCGATTTTTCGGCGATGTCTCGCGGTGATCGGTCACCCCGACGATGCGGAGGACATTACCCAGGAGGTATTGCTGCGGGTATTTCGCGGGCTCGACGGCTATCAGGGACGATCGAGCTTCCGCACCTGGTTGTACGCAATCGTCCGTAACGAGTGCTGTACATACGCTGCACGGCGCGAGCGACAGACGATGCCCGACGAGATCCGAATGAAGATAGCCTTGCACTTCGATCGCGAGAGCTACATTCGCACCAGACCCGTGTCGCGCCGACAGCTGCACAGAATGTTCAGCAGAATGCCGCCCCGGGCGCGGGAAATCGTTCAGTTGAGGTATTTGCGGGAAATGCCTCTGCCGAATATCGCCGGGCTCCTCGGTATGAGCCTCAGTGCGACCAAGATGAATCTTTATCGCGCGCTAGCGCTGGGGCGGCAGGTGATGGACGTCGCAGTAGCACGTTCGCGCAACGTGCAATCAATGAGCAGTGAGCGACTCGTCGACCGAATGGGCCCCACTCACTAAATCATCCCGTACCGCGGGTTTTCGTCCTGCCCTTCCTGGCATTTTTCTCGATGAACTCGATGACCAGGCCCGCGATGTCGCGTTGCGTGGCGTTTTCGATTCCTTCCAATCCGGGAGACGAATTGACCTCGAGAACGACGGGCCCGTGGTTGGAACGCAGCAGGTCGACACCCGAGACGTTGAGGCCCATCTTCTTCGCCGCGCGAACCGCGACCGATCGTTCTTCCGGGGTGAGCTTGATGAGGCTGGCGGTGCCGCCGCGATGAAGATTTGAGCGAAATTCACCCTCCTTGCCCTGCCGTTTCATGGCCGCGACCACCTTGTCGCCGATAACGAAACAACGGAAGTCCGCCCCACCTGCTTCCTTGATGAATTCCTGCACCAGAAAGTTGGCGTTCAATCCGCGGAAGGCCTCGATCAGGCTCTCCGCTGCCTTTGGAGTCTCGGCGAGAACGACGCCCTTGCCCTGTGTGCTCTCGAGCAGCTTCACGACCAGCGGCGCCCCGTTGACTATCTTGATGAGATCCTGGGTGCTGTCGGGTGAATTCGCAAACCCCGTGAGCGGCAGACCGACGCCGGCTCTCGCCAGAATCTGAAGCGAACGCAGCTTGTCCCTGGATCGGTTGATCGCGACCGACTCATTCAGAGGATAGGCACCCATCATCTCGAATTGGCGAAGCACGGCCGCGCCATAGAACGTGATCGAAGCACCAATACGCGGAATCACTGCATCAAATGGCGGAAGCTCTTCGCCTTTGTAATGCACGCTGGGGTTATGAGACGCAATGTCCATGTAACACTTCAGCGTATTCAGCACTTGGACTTCGTGATCGCGTTCGTGTGCGGCTTCGACGAGTCTCTTTGTCGAATAGAGCTTCGGATTTCGGGACAATATCGCAATTCTCAAGTGTGCCTCCCGCGAATTCGCTGATGCCTGGGTGGATGGGTCAAATGATTAAACGAGCAAGGCGCCGGCCTGGGATGGCCGACACCTGCTGGCGCCCGATTCCCCGCCTCTCTTATTAGTTAGACTGGGTATATTATCGCTCGGTCACATTTTTTTCCCCGACTCCCCGAATCAGCCGAGCCGCGGGCGCGCCTTTTCCATGCTTTTGCGGTTCTTGATGCGATCCCACCATGCCGCGAGTCCCGGTTTGTTCTTGAGAATGCCTTTGCTTTCCGGCGTATCGGCGAAATAGGTAAAAATCGGGGCGAGATGCAGATCGGCCAGACTCAGGCTGTCACCCGCCAGATACTCCCGATCACCGAGAAGTCGGTCGAGCTCGCCCATGCTCTTGTCCACCTCGGGAATTGCGGCCTTTATGACGGACTCGTCGGCCGTGCCGCCGAGCAAGGGCTGCACCAGTCGCTGAATCACGAGCGACCCGACCGTGGGCTTGTAAGTGTATGAATCAATTATCGAAATAATCTGGGTCATGCGCGCGCGCGCGGCCGCGTCAGAAGGCTGCAGGGCCGGTCCGTCGAATGCCTCGTCGACGTAGCGCTCGATGGCGGGCGTTTCGTAGATCGTCAGTCCATCGTGCTCGAAGGCGGGCACTTTTCCGAAGGGGTGGCGCGCCAGATGCTCCTTGGGCATGCCGCCGCTGATGAAATCCACGTCCACCAAATCGTAATCGACGCCCTTTTCCTCCAACGTCAGGCGCGCGGCGCTTGCATAAGTGCTGTATCCAGGGCCGTACAGGATGGGCTTTGCCATTTTCTCTCTCCATTGAATGTGTTTGTAATTCCCAATGAGGACGCTGCCGTCGGCGGCACTTCGATTCAGTCGCGACCTCGAGGTCGCTCGATTATAAGTCCCCAAGGCGCATCAGCACGATCCCGGCGGCGACCAGAATCGCCGCCGCGATGCGCAGTGATCCGACGCGCTCCTTCAACACCAGCGCGCCGATGAAAGCGGCGAATATGACGCTCGTTTCGCGCAATGCGGACACCGAAGCCATCGCACCGAGACTCATGGCCCAGATGACCAGGGCGTACGCTGCGAACTGGAGCACACCGCTCGAGCACCCGGTACGCCAGTTCTGCGCGAGCGCCGCGACGAGCTGGCGGCGTCTCACCCGGAGCGTGAAAAAGATAATGGGGAAGCCGTCGAGAATCATGAGCCACACGATGTAACCGAGGGCATGACCCGCACGGCGCACGCCCATTCCATCGGCGAGGGTATAAGCGGCGATGAACACGGCGGTCCCGGCGGCGTAGGCGATTGGGCGGCGATCGCCGCGCCACGGCATGCCGGCTTCGAAGGCGAGGCTGGCGATCCCGGCGCAGGCGAGCGCCACTCCCGCCAAGCCCCACGGCGATGGCACCTCGTCGGCGAAAGCCGCCGCGAGGGCGGCAACCAGCAGCGGAGAAAGTCCGCGGGCCAATGGATACACGTGGCTCAGATCGCCGACCCGGTAGGCGTGAATGAGGAAGAAGTAGTACCCGGTATGCAGCATCACGGAGGCCAGCAGGAACGGCCAGCTCGCAGGTAACGGCATTGGAACGAAGGGCAGTATTAATAAGGAGACGACAATCCCGGTGCCGTTGGCGAGCGCGAGCACCACCAGGCGATCGTCGCCGGCCTTCACGAGCGCGTTCCAGGCGGCGTGCAGGAAGGCCGCGAGCAGCACCAGCGCGGCGACCTCGATGGGTAACGTCATGGACGGGGGGTGACGGGTCGGTCGCCGCGGCGGCGGAAAAAATCCCGCTCGCGTGACGGAATTCTCGGTTTACGTCCGTTTGTAAGCGTTGTCACGCAGGTGACCCGCTAAATGGCTCAAGATCCCCCCCCTGTGTCCGATACTTCAAGCGGACGCCGCTGCTATGGCACCACGTCGGAGGCGGCCGACGCATGCATATTCAGTGGCGGCGTCCAACTTCTCTCCTCCATCGAGAGCGCGTGGGTACGAGCGGTCAGCCGAGCGCTTCTGCTATGGCACCACCCAGATCGGCGGTGCCCGCCTTGCCCCCCATGTCCGGGGTGTGCAGAGCCGGTTCCGCGAGGACGGTCTCGATGGCCTCCTCCACAGCCTTCGCAGCCTCGGGGTGGCCGAGATGCTCGAGCATCATGGCGCCGGACCAGATCTGACCGATAGGGTTGGCGATGCCCGAGCCGGCTATGTCGGGCGCCGAGCCGTGAACCGGCTCGAACATGGATGGGAACTCCCGGGGCGGATTGATATTGGCGCCGGGGGCGATGCCGATGGTGCCGGCTACTGCCGGTCCGAGGTCGGACAGAATGTCGCCGAACAGGTTGCTGCCGACGACCACGTCGAACCAGTCGGGGTGCAGCACGAAGTGGGCGGTGAGGATGTCGATATGATATTGATCGGTGCGGATGTCGGGGTACTCGCTGGAGATGACGCGAAAGCGTTCGTCCCAGTACGGCATGGTGTGGGTGATGCCGTTGGACTTGGTCGCCGATGTCACGTGCCGGGCCTCGCGCGTGCCCGCGAGCTCGAAAGCGTAGCGCATGACTCTGTCGACGCCTTTTCGCGTGAATACCGTCTCTTTCATCACCAGCTCGTTTTCGGTGCCTTCGTAAAGACGGCCACCGATTTCGGAGTACTCGCCCTCGACGTTCTCGCGAACGACATAAAAATCGATGTCGGCGGCGCCCCGGTCGCGAAGCGGCGAGACGATACCGTTCAGGAGCCGCACCGGACGAAGATTGATGTACTGCTGAAAGCTTCGGCGAATCGGGATCAACAGGCCCCACAGAGACACGTGATCGGGCACTCCCGGAAATCCCACGGCGCCGAGAAAGATGGCATCGTGGCCACCAATCTGCTCGATGCCGTCCTCGGGCATCATGCGACCGGTGCGCGCGTAGTGCTCGCAGCTCCAGGGAAATTCGTCGAATTGGAACTCGATGCCGAAACGGCGTCCCGCCGCCTCGAGAACCCGGATACCCTCGGGCACGACCTCCCTGCCGATTCCGTCGCCCGGAATGACGGCGATGCGATGCTTGCTCATCTATCTCTGCCTCGAATGCGTGCGCCGCGCGCGCCCATCTACCCACTGCGTGATCGCCGGGAGTTTAACCAAGGCGCGCCGAACTGTCATGGCGGGAACTTCTGATGGCGGCCAACACCGAACTGAGGCTCAAGCTCCAGGACAGCGAGGATCGCTTCCGTAATCTCATCGAGGGCTCGATCCAGGGCATTCTCATCCACCGAAACTGGACACCGCTTTTCGTCAACCGCGCCTACGCGACCATCCTCGGCTACGACTCACCCGAGGAGCTGATGGCGCTCGGCAGTGTGGAAAACCACCTCGCGTCCTATGAGCACGAGCGCCGGCGCCGCTACATGGAGGCGCGCATGCGCGGCGAGCATGCGCCCACCCAGTACGAATTCGATGCGGTGCGAAAGCACGGAACCATCGTCACGTTGCAGAACGTCGTCAGGGTGGTGAAATGGGATGGCGCCCCGGCAATCCAGAACACCATCATCGACGTGACCGAGCGCAAGCGAGCCGAGGAGGGATTGCGCTGGAGCGAGCAGCGTTTCCGCGACTTCGCCGATACCGCGGCCGACTGGTTCTGGGAGCTGGATGCCGATCTGAGGCTCAGCTACCTCTCCGAACGCTTCCACGAGATTACCGGCAACCCGGCGCATAACCTGCTCGGGCTCAGACATACCGAATGGCTCGAGACCATCTGCCCCGACCGGGAAGCGTGCGCCACGCACATCGAAACACTCGAACAGCACGAGCAGTTTTACAATCTCGAGCTCGAGGTCGTCGGCGCGGATGGTGAGTTGCGCATGCATACCGTCAGCGGCAAGCCGGTACTCGATCCGAACAGCACTTTTCAGGGCTATCGTGGAACCGGGCGCGACGTCACGGGACCCCATCGCATGTCACGCCAGCTTGCGCATCAGGCGAGCCACGATTCCCTCACCGGGCTTGTAAATCGCCGCGAGTTTGAAGAGCGTCTCGGACGGGTGCTGGAAACCGCCCGTAACGAGAATAACGAGCACGCACTGTGTTATCTCGATCTCGATCAGTTCAAGGTCGTCAACGACACCTGTGGGCACACCGCCGGCGATCACCTGCTGAAAGAAATAAGCGCTTTGCTGCGCACCCACGTACGCCAACGCGACACGCTCGCACGGCTCGGCGGCGACGAGTTCGGTATCATAATCGAGCACTGCACTGTCGAGCACGCGAAGCGATTGACGGACAGCCTGCGAGAAGCCATC
>JBFICP010000158.1:0-7372 GCA_041581935.1 Gammaproteobacteria bacterium
ACGTCGTAGTACCACCAGGGACGTTCGAGCGGTCGGCCGTTAACGACCTTGTAAAGATGGTGAATGGACGCGATTTCGATGGCGGGTCGAGCGGCTTCGCGACTGAATTCTCCAAACAGCTCGGGGCTCGAGACGATGCGCTGACGCAGCCGCGCGAGGACTTCGTGACGTTCGGTCATGATGTCCATGGCGAGCGGTGCGCCCGAGGTCGCCTGGCGAAGCCACGGAAGCGCTGCACTCGAGGTCAGCCATGGCTTGTCGGCGAGCACGTTGAAACCCGCCTCGTGCAGCCGTGCGATGCTCGCGAGCTTGTCGGCGTTGCGCCCGGCGAGCACGACGACGTCTCCGCGCTGCTCGGCAATCAGGTGTTCCAGGGGATCAGCCGCCTCGTGAACGTGCACGCGCCAGCCGGTGGGGTCCGTGTCGCGGGTGTTGAACGCATTGACCAGATCGAGAAAGCGCTGGCGATCCGGGCCGGTGCGTGCATAGACATGCACGTCGTCGGCGACCCGCGGATTCGCGCTTCGCAGTGTCAGCGCTGCATGAAAGTGCCCCGGCTCGTGGAAGAGCAACGTGTGCACGTCGTGCTTCAAGCCATTGCGACCAGCACGCGCCGCTCGCCCTCGAAAGGTTGCCGTCCGTGCATCATTAAAACGTTGTCGAGTACGAGCACATCGCCGGCGGACCAGGGGAATGTCACTTTGGCACTCTCGTACGCCTCGCGAACCGCGCGCAGATCGGCATCGGGGATATCGGAACCGTCGCCGTAGAGCGCGTGGCATCCGAGCGCGTCGTCGCGGGAGCTCCGCGGCGACAATCGCCATTCCTGTGCCTTGACCGTATCGAAGTCCGCATGCCACAGGTCCGCCTGATTGAACCAGCAGGCCTCACCGGTCACGGGATGCTCGAGCACCCCGGGATTGCGCAACGACGTGCGCAGCCCACGATCGGTCCAGGCGATGTCCATGCCCTGCTCGCGGCCGATCTGCTCCACCGCGGCGCGATCCGCCGTGTCGAACGTCTCCTGCCAGGACTTCCCCGGTCCGGCAAAGTCGGCATCGCGCAGATGCTGCCGGTAGATGACGCCGAGTCGCGCAAAGCGTTCGGCCACCTCGGTCCGCATCGCGGCGAGCACGCGCCGGCTGTCGGCAATCGGCGTTTCGCCGCCGGAGCGCGCCGCAATCAGACAGCAGAAGAACAGGCACTGCGGCCACGCGCGCGTGTAGGAGAGCTCGTTGTGAAGACCGATGGCCATCTGCGGTGGGAATTCCGTCGAGGTGTAAACGCGATCGCCGACCCGGCTGCGTGGCGAGTCACCGCCCACGTAGCGCATGAGCTCGGGGCGCAGCGCCGTTGCGACGTCATTGAACGCCTCGGGCGATTCGACGTGGAAGCCGCGCACGAGCAGCGCGCCCTCGTTGCGCAGTTGGAGATCGATCGTGTCTCTGTTCGCGCGCATCCAGGCGGCGAGCGCGCGCGGCGAGCCTTCGATTCCGTCTACGGGCGCAATCGTCGCCGGAAAGGATCGGTCGAAGCGTGGTTTTGTGCCCATGGATGGCTCGAGCGATTGGCGTCTTCGGGATGCTCGCGATCGTTGCGGCGCGCAGCCCGGGTCGGATTTCGAATTGTCGGGCAAAGGCGTATGAAAATGAAGCGATTCCGCTCGTGGAGACGAATCAGGAACTGCCTGCGCTCGCCACTAATGGCGCGATCATCAACACCCGATGCACAATTGCACGAGAGTAATTCCATGCCGGAAGAGCAGGGACTGATTTCGGCATAGCCGCCCTTGATCGCGCCGGGGTCGGGCAGGAAGAGCTCGCCAGCCGCACGGCCGGGCAGATGAACAGCCGCATGTATCTGCTCTTCATCGTCGCGGCACTTTTCCCGCCGCTCGGATTCGTCGCCGGGATCCCCGGCAGCGAGCACCCGGACGCCTTCCTGGCCGCGTGCTTCATGTTGATTCTGCTCGCGTTCACTCAGGTGTGGCTTTTCAAGCGACGCGGATGGATCTAGTCGCTGCATCGGCGAATCCGATTCGGAACTGCCGTGCTGTTCGATTAATATGGGACTCCAGAGCCTTCGGGGGGGCGTTCCGGGCCATGCTGATAAGGACGAGGAGGGGTCTCGATCTGCCTATCACGGGGGCGCCGGAGCAAGCGATCTATCCCGGTGCCGCGGTGGAGAGCGTCGCCCTCCTGGGACCGGACTACGTGGGCCTCAAACCCACCATGCAGATTCAGGAAGGTGACCGCGTCAAATGCGGCCAGCCCCTTTTTACCGACAAGAAGAATCCCGGCATCACGTTCACCTCGCCCGGCAGCGGTGCCGTCGCGGCGGTCAATCGGGGTGCACGCCGCGTGCTGCAGTCGGTGGTCATCCGCCTCGACCCGGGCGAAGACGAGGAGCCGGAGAGCTTCAACCGCTACACGCGCGAAGAGCTCGCCGGCTTGAACGCCACACAGGTGCGCGACAATCTGCTCGCCTCGGGGCTGTGGACGGCGCTGCGCACGCGTCCGTATTCGAAGGTAGCGTCGCCCGCGAGTGAGCCGAGCGCGCTGTTCGTGACCGCCATGGACAGCAATCCCCTCGCCGCCGATCCGAGCGTGGTCATCGCGGAGTATTCCCAGGACTTCCGCGACGGCCTCACGGTGTTGTCGCGCCTTTTCGACGGCACCGTCTACGTCTGCAAGGCGCCCGGCAGTGCGATTCCCGTGCCGGAGGACGCGCGCTTCGTGGTCGCCGAGTTCGCCGGGCCGCACCCGGCGGGGCTCGTCGGCACCCATATTCACTTTCTCAAGCCCGTGAGCGCCACGCGCAGCGTCTGGCACTTGGGCTATCAGGACGTCATCGCCGTCGGCAGATTGTTCACCGCCGGCCGGCTCTGGGTCGAGCGGGTCGTGTCGCTCGCAGGCCCCTTGGTGAAGCGCCCGCGACTGCTGCGCACGCGACTCGGCGCTAATACCGAGGATCTCGTTCGTGACGAGCTGCCACACGAGGAAAGCCGGGTGGTGTCCGGATCGGTGCTCAACGGCCGCCGGGCGGCGGGCTGGGCGTGCTTTCTCGGGCGCTATCACACGCAGGTGAGCGTGCTGCGCGAGGCGCGCGAGCGCCAGCTCTTCGGCTGGATCGCGCCCGGCACGGACCGTTTTTCCGCCTCCAATGTCTTCCTATCGAGCTTCAAGCGCGGCGCAAAGCGCTTCGACTTCACCACCTCCCAGCAAGGCAGCCCGCGGGCCATGGTTCCCATCGGCATCTACGAGCGGGTCGTGCCGCTCGACGTGCTGCCCACCCAGCTGCTGCGCGCGCTGCTGGTGCGCGACACCGATGCCGCCCAGGCGCTCGGTTGCCTCGAGCTCGACGAGGAGGACGTCGCGCTGTGCTCATTCGTCTGCCCGAGCAAGTACGATTTCGGACCCGTGCTCCGGCAGAATCTCGAGCACATCGAGAGGGAAGGCTGATGCAGCGTCTGCGACGATTCCTCGATCGGATGCACCCGTACTTCGCCAAGGGCGGTCCCTACGAGCAGTTCTACGCCGTCTACGAGGCCATCGACACCTTCTTCTACTCGCCGAGCGACGTGACCCGCTCGGCGCCCCACGTGCGTGACGGCATCGACTTGAAGCGCGTCATGATCTACGTGTGGGTGGCGGCGACGCCCGCCATCATGGTGGGCTTGTGGAACACGGGCTATCAGGCCAACCTCGCCATGGAAACGCTCGGCGTCGCGGCCGCGCCCGGCTGGCGCGGCGAGATACTTGCCTGGCTCGGTGTCGGCTACGATCCGGGAAGCGTCTGGGACGGTTTCTGGCACGGCGCCGCCTACTTCATTCCCATCTTCGTCGTCACCTTCGCGGTCGGCATCTTCTGGGAGATCCTCTTTGCCGCGGTGCGTAACCACGAGGTCAACGAGGGCTTCTTCGTCACCTCGCTGCTCTACTCGCTGATCCTGCCCGCCACCATACCGCTGTGGCAGGTGGCGCTCGGCATCACGTTTGGCGTGGTCATCGGCAAGGAGGTCTTCGGCGGCACCGGCAAGAATTTCTTGAATCCCGCGCTCACCGGACGCGCCTTCCTGTTCTTCGCCTATCCGGCGCAGCTCTCCGGCGACTCCGTGTGGACCGCCGTCGACGGCTTCAGTGGCGCCACTGCGCTCGCGCTCGGCGCCGCTGGCGGCATCCCGGCTGTCACCGGCGCCGACATCAGCTGGATGGATGCCTTTCTCGGCAACATTCAGGGCTCGATCGGATCGACCTCGGCGCTCGCGTGCCTCCTGGGCGCGGTATTTCTCGTCTACACCAAGGTGGCGTCGTGGCGCATCATCGCGGGCGTCTTTCTCGGCATGGTGGCGACGGCGCTGCTGTTCAACGTGATCGGCAGCGACACCAACCCCATGTACGCGATGCCCTGGTATTGGCACCTGGTGCTCGGCGGCTTCGCATTCGGCATGGTGTTCATGGCAACCGATCCGGTGACCGCTTGCATGACCGATGCCGGGCGCTGGATCTTCGGCATCCTCATCGGTTTCATGACGGTGCTCATCCGCGTGGCGAATCCAGCATTTCCCGAGGGCATCATGCTCGCCATCCTGTTCGCGAATCTGTTCGCGCCGCTCATCGATCACGTGGTGGTGCGCGTCAACATCGCGCGCCGCGCGAAGCGCGCACGGGAGGAGAGCGCATGAACGACGCGAAAATGCGTTGGCTCACGGAGATCCTCGCGCTGCCGAACGACAGCATCAAGAAAACGGTCGTCGTCGCGTTGGTCTTGAGCCTCGTCTGTTCGATGGCGGTGGCGGTCTCGGCGGTGGCGCTGCGCCCGCTTCAAATCGAGAACGCCACGGTCGATCGCCAGCGCAACATTCTCACCGCCGCAGGGCTCCTCGAGGCCGATACCGACATCGCCGAGGCGTTCTCGAAGATCGAAGCGCGAGTGGTCGATCTCGAAAGCGGACAGTTCACCGACGCCGTCGACCCCGAAAGCTACGATCAGCGCCGTGCCGCGCGCGACCCTGCCATGAGCAAGGCGCTGCCGAATGATGCCGACATTGCCGGCATCGGACGCCGCGAGCGCTACGCGACCGTCTATCTCGTCAAGGAAGGGGGCGATGTCAAGCAGGTCATACTGCCGATCCGCGGCTATGGCCTCTGGTCGACGCTCTACGGGTTCATCGCGCTCGAGCCCGATCTCAACACCGTGGTCGGCCTCAAGTTCTACGAGCACGGCGAGACTGCGGGGCTCGGCGCCGAGGTCGACAACCCGGGCTGGCTTGCCCAGTGGCCGGGGCAGCAGGTCTACGACGCGTCCGGCGCGCCCGCACTGCGGGTCGCCAAGGGTCGTTCCACCGCCACCGGTGACGCCACGCGCCACGAGGTCGACGGCCTCTCCGGCGCCACGCTCACCAGCAACGGTGTTTCGAACATGCTGCGCTTCTGGCTCGGAGAGCGGGGGTTCGGTCCCTTTATCGAAAACTATCGACAGACGCTGGCCAAGACGAAGGGTAGCGCATGAATTCAGCAGAGAAGAAAATCGTTCTCGATCCCCTGATCGACAACAACCCCATCACCCTGCAGATCCTCGGTATCTGCTCGGCGCTTGCGGTGACCACCTCGCTCGCGCCGGCGCTGCTGATGAGCGCCGCGGTCGTTGCGGTGCTGATGGCCTCCAACGCATCGGTGAGCCTCATCCGCCATCACGTGCCGAGCAGCATTCGCATGATTGTCATGATGGCTATCATCGCATCGCTCGTGATCATCGTCGATCAGGTGCTGAAGGCCTTCGCCTTTGACATCGCCAAGCGGCTCACGGTGTTCGTGGGGCTCATCATTACCAACTGCATCGTTCTCGGGCGCGCCGAGGCGTTCGCCATGAAGAACGACGTGCGCACGAGCGTGCTCGACGGGCTCGGTAACGGGCTCGGATACAGCGTAATCCTGATCCTCGTCGCGACGCTGCGCGAGCTGTTCGGTTCCGGCACGTTGCTCGGATTCGAGATCCTGCCGCTCGTGACCGCCGGCGGCTGGTACAACCCGAACGGGCTTATGCTGCTCGCACCGAGCGCGTTCTTCATCATCGGGCTCCTCATCTGGGGCGTGCGTACCTGGAAGACCGCCCAGATCGAGAATCCCGAGTACCAGATCCACGAGATCCACAAGACGGAGGCCGGCTGATGGGCGAGTACGCGGGCCTGCTGATCCAGTCGATTTTCGTCGAGAACCTGGCGCTGTCGTTCTTTCTCGGCATGTGCACGTTCCTGGCGGTCTCCAAGACCATCGACACTGCGCTGGGCTTGGGCACCGCCGTCATCGTCGTGCAGGCGATCACTGTGCCCGTCAACAACCTCATCTTTCAGTTTCTCTTGAAGCCCGGCGCGCTCGCCTGGGCGGGGCTTCCGGATCTGGACTTGAGCTTTCTCGGCTTCATCGCCTATATCGGCGTCATCGCGGCGCTCGTCCAGATCCTCGAGATGGCGCTCGATCGCTTCGCGCCCGCGCTCTATCACGCGCTCGGCGTGTTCCTGCCGCTCATCACCGTCAACTGCGCCATCTTCGGCGGCACGCTGTTCATGGTGAACCGCGACTATGACTTCGGCGAGAGCATCATCTACGGCCTCGGCACCGGCATCGGCTGGGCGCTCGCCATCGTGCTGCTCGCCGGCATCCGCGAGAAGCTGAAGTACAGCGACGTGCCCGACGGACTGCAGGGACTCGGCATCACGTTCATCACCGCCGGACTCATGTCGCTCGGGTTTATGGCGTTCTCGGGCATGAAGTTCTGAGAGGCGATGGCAATGCTGGAAATCCTGCTCGGTATCTTCTTTTTCACAGCCATCATCCTTGCGCTCGTGGGCGTCATCCTGGCGGCAAAGTCGCGGCTCGTCGCGAGCGGCTCGGTCGACGTGGTGGTCAACGCGGAGAAGACCATCGCGGTGCCGGTTGGCAGCAAGCTGCTCGCCGCCCTCGCCGAGGTGAATCTCTTCGTCGCGTCCGCCTGCGGCGGCAAGGGCACCTGCGGCCAGTGCCGCGTAAAGGTGCTTGAGGGCGGCGGCACGCTGCTTCCGTCCGAGACGTCCTACATCACCAAGCGCGAGGCGGCCAATTTCGATCGCCTGTCCTGTCAGGTGACGGTCAAACAGCCGATGAAAATCTCCGTGCCCGAGGAGGTCTTCGGCGTGAAGCAGTGGCAGTGCAAGGTGCGCTCCAACGACAACGTCGCGACTTTCATCAAAGAACTCGTGCTCGAGCTTCCGGACGGAGAGACGTTGGATTTTCGTGCAGGCGGCTACATTCAGATCGAATGCCCGCCGCACCACGTCAAGTACTCGGATTTCGAAGTCGCCGAGAAATTCCACGACGACTGGGATCGCTTCAAT
>JBFICP010000159.1:0-7334 GCA_041581935.1 Gammaproteobacteria bacterium
CGTCGCGCCATGCAATGCATCGACAGCCGTGACGCAGATCCACGGGGACAGCGATCCCTGTTGGCCTTATTTCGGTGGCGTAATGTCGTGCATCGATGGCAATCCCGGCGCCAAAGCGAGTGTCGCCGACACGGTCAGGGATTGGGCGAGAAGAAATGCCTGCAGGGAGTCGCCCGTGGTCGAAAGCATTCCGGACCGGAGTGCCGACGGCACCACGGCCTCCGTGCATCGTTATCAGGGCTGCGTTAATCCGGTCGTACTAATCGAAGTAGCGCGTGGTGGCCACACGTGGCCTGGCGGTTACCCGTATTTCCGGGAACGCAGAATCGGAAAGATGAGCCTCGATTTCAGTGCATCGGAGGAGATCGTCAAATTCTTCAAATCACTGCGCCCAATACGATAAAAGCATTCAGGCACCACAAATCTCGAGGACACGCACCTTATGCCGCCCGCTCAGAGGTCGCGTTCGATGACGAAGCGACGTCGGTGTCCATTGGCTCGCGCGAAAATCGAAAGGTGCGCTCATGGCTCGGCGGCGACGACCGGGTTTCGCAGCGTGCCGATGCCGGTAATCTCGATCTCCACCTGGTCACCGGGTCGCAGGTTCTCGGCTTCGCCCTCGGTACCCATCCAGAGCACGTCGCCGGGATGGAGCGTGATATAGCGCGTGATGGCCACGAGAAAGTCGACGACGCCGAACAGCATGTCATTGGTCTGGAACTCGATTATCTGGCGCCCGTTGAGGCGCACGCGCGTGAGCGCCGCGTCGAGATCGACGTCGGTCTCGATCCACGGCCCCATGGGCTTGAAGGTGTCGGTGTTCTTGGCGCGCCATAGGGTACGGTCGGATTCCTGCCAGGTGCGCTCACTCACATCGTTGCCGATGGTGAAGCCGAGCAGGCAGTCGAGCGCGTTTTCCCTGGACAGGTGCTTGGCCTCGCGGCCGACCACGCAGACGAGCTCGCCCTCGTACTGCACGCGCTCGGTCGCATCGGCAGGCAGGACGATCGGCGCTCCGTGCCCGATAAGTGCATTGGCGGCCCGGTAGCCGACGTCGGGTTTGGCGGGCAACACCGGCTCCTCGCCGCGCGCGGCCGCAGCCCACCTGACGTGCTCGGCGTAATTCAGCCCCACGCAGTAGAACGTGGGCGGAATCACGGGAGGCAACCAGGTGATCGCGTCGAACGTGCGGTGCTCGCCGGTACGCCGGTATCCGTCGAATGGATTGCCTTCGACGATCGCGACGCGATCGTCCTCGACGATGCCGTAGGCAACCGTCCCCGCAGATTCGAATCGTGCCCAACGCATGTCGGCGTTTCTCCTGGTTGTCGAGTTAATCCCGGTTCTCGAGGGGCGCCGGTCGATATTCAAGGCGCAACAGGTAGAGTCCACTGGCCGCCACCAGGGCCGCGCCGATGAGCATCCAGGCGTCCGGAATGTGACGCCAGACGAGAAAGCCCAGCAGCAATCCCCACACGAGGCCGCTGTATTTGAACGGTACGACGGTGGCGGCCTCGCCGAGGCGCAACGACTCAATCATCAGGAAGTGCGCTCCGCCGTTGAGCGCGCCGTTCAGCGCGAGTAGCGCCCAGGCGCCGGTCGAGACCGCGCGCCACTCGAATAGCGGCGCCGACACGAGCCCGATCACAATGACGGCAAGCGACGAGTAGAACAGTATCGCAAGAGAGGTCTCCGTGCGCCCGATGCGACGGGTCACCATGTCGCGCAGCGCGCTCGAGAGCGACGCCGCCACCGGGATCAGGGCTATCCACTGAAACGCGCCGGTGGGACGGACGATCAGCAGCACGCCGACGAAGCCGATCGCGACGATGGCCCAGCGCTCCGCGCTGACCCGCTCGCCCAGAATACGCATCGACAGCGCGGCGACGAACAGCGGGCTTGCGAGCACGATGGCCATCACGTCGGGAAGCGGCAGGGACTCGAGGCTCAGCACGATGAGCAAAGTGGTGGACACGAACAATGCTGCGCGCACCGCCTGGCCGCGCCAGCTAACGACGCGCAGCTCGCGCCATCGGCCCCGGTGAGCCGCCACGGCCAGAATCGGAATGAGCACGAACACGGTGCGCAGGCACCACACCTGGGTCGCGGGATAACTTTCCGTGAGCCACTTGGTGACCGTATCGTTAAGCGCGAGCAGCGCCGCGCTGATGATCATCAGCACGATGCCTCGAACCGTGCTCCTCTCGGTCGGCATGCCGGGCTCAGCCGGTGCGCCCGAGAGCACTACCGGTCATTCGACCGAGCGGGAATTCGTGTATCACTGCAACACCACGGTCTTGTGTCGCTCGATCAGCTCGAAATCGATCGCGTAGCCGAGTCCCGGCGCGTCGGGAGCATGCACGAGACCGTTCCGATCGACCTCGATGTCGGTAATCAGACCGTACTGCTGGGCGCCGGTCGGCATCAGCACCTCGAAGAATTCGCTGTTCGGGATCGCCATCAGCACGTGCAGGTTCGCCACGTTGTTGAGCGAGTTGCCGCCATGGTGTATCTCGTAGTTCATACGAAACGCTTCGGCCAGATGCGCGGACTTGACGAGCGGTGTGATGCCGCCCTTGACGGCGACGTCGCCTCGAAGCATGTCGGTCGCGCGCATCAGGATCCACGGTTGGTAGGCGTGAAAGCCTCCGGGGCTGTACTCGGTCGCGAGGATCGGAACATCGAGCTTCTCGCGCAGCTTGGCGTAGCCGTAAAGATCGTCGTCGGCGAGCGGATCTTCGTACCAGTAGAATCCGAGCCGTTCGATAGCGCGTCCGACGCGCAGCGCATCCTCGTAGCGATAGGACCAGGTTGAATCGAGCATGAGTGTGAAGTCGTCGCCGACGGCGTTTCGAACCGCTTCGCAGACCTCGATATCCCGGTCGGGTGTTTGCGGCGGGTGAATTTTGTACGCCTTCCATCCACGCTCCTTGAACGCGGCGGCCTCCTCGGCGTAGGCCTGCGGTGAATCGAGCACCGCGGAGCTGGCATAGGCCGGGGCGTCGTGGCGGTAGGTGCCGAGCAGGCGATGTATGGGCAGGCCCGAGACCTTGCCCGCGATATCCCAAAGGGCGACGTCCAGTGCACCGATGGTCCGCCAATTGGTGTGGCGCTGGCGCTCGACGAGCGCTTCGTACAATCGCTCGCGATCGAGGGGATCGCGGCCGAGAACCTGTGGCTTGAGCTTGGCGATCAAAGCGCCGGCATCGAGCTCCGCCGAATAGGAGGCCGAACCGAGAAACGCGTGTCCCGCGACGCCTTCGTCGGTGGCGACGGTGACGAGCCCCAGTTGACTTTGTCCGGAAAAGAGGCCTGTGTGGGCGGCGTAACGGGTGGGTGGGATGTCGTTCCAGGCAAACAAAGTAATGGTGACATCGCTGATCTTCATGGCCGGTTCCTTATCAGTGGGCACGCTTCGCCGGGCAACACGTGTTTCCAATGCGCACGGGGTTGCCATGATAATGGAGAAACGAAATCATGCCATTGCGGGTTTCGGGTTGCCCGAGAACCATCCCGCGGCGAATGTTTGTGACAATGGCCGTACCCATTCGTACGTGTGAGGCGGCCGGAGGAGAAGGGGAAATGTCGACATACGAGCAGAAGCTGCGGGACATGGGCCATACCCTGCCACCGCCATTTGAGTATCCGAGTCCGAACCGAACGGGCTGCGTGCAAGCGGGCAATCTTCTGTTCGCGTCCGGCCATCCGCCACCCGAGGACGCAGGCGTCGTCGTTCACGGCAAGGTAGGCGGCGAGGTTTCGGAGCAGGATGCGTATCGATCGGCCGAAGCGACCATGCTCAACATACTCTCGTCGGTCAAGCAGCACCTGGGTAGCCTCGACCGGATCCGGCGCGTCGTGAAAATCACCGGCATGGTGAACTCGGCTCCGGGCTTTCAGCGTCAGTTCGCCGTCATAGACGGAGCGTCCGATCTCGTCTACACGCTCTTCGGTCCGCAGGCGGGTCAACATGCTCGGAGCGCAGTCGGCATGTTCGAGCTGCCGCGCGGGTACTGCATGGAGATTGAAGCGATCTTCGAAATCGATGCGTCGTAGGCAGTTGCAGTGCACCGGTGCCCGGTGATTTATTTGCAGAAGCGAGCTGGCTCCTAGAAGAGAACGCCAGGAGCATGGCGCGAGATTCGAGCGCGCCGTTCAAGCACTCGCAGGCGCGCGCAGCGGAAACATCGTGCCGTTGTCGTGGAGATGACACGATACCCAATGTCCCGGCTTAATTTCACGAAGCTGCGGCACATCGGTCCTGCATGCGGGCATGGCGTATGGGCACCGCGTGTGGAAGTGGCAGCCGGGTGGCGGCGTGATCGGGCTCGGCACGTCGCCGGTCAGGATGACCCGCTTGCGGTGCTTGAATTTCGGATCGGGAATGGGTACCGCACCGAGTAAGGCTTCCGTGTAGGGATGCAGCGGCATCTCGAAGAGCGTCACCTTGTCGGTGAGCTCGACGATCTTGCCGAGATACATGACGGCGACGCGATGGCTGATGTGCTCGACCACGGCGAGGTCGTGAGCGATGAAGAGGTAGGAAAGCTTGTACTCGTCCTGCAGATCCATCAGCAGGTTGATCACCTGCGCCTGGATGGAGACGTCGAGCGCGGAGACGGGCTCGTCGCCGATGATGAGGCTGGGGCTCAAGGCGAGCGCCCGGGCGATGCCGATACGCTGACGCTGGCCGCCCGAGAATTCGTGGGGATAGGAATGGATCTGGTGCGCTTGCAGGCCGACCCGTTCAAAGAGCTGTGCGACCCGCTCTTCCTTCTCCTTGCCCGCCGCGACCCCGTGAATGGTAAGCGGCTCGCCGACGATATCCCCCGCCGACATGCGCGGGTTCAACGATGAGTACGGATCCTGGTAGATGATCTGCATCTCACGGCGCAACGGACGCATCTCTTCGGTGTCGTATTGGGTCACGTCCTGACCGCGGACAATGATGCTGCCGGCGGTCGGCTCGATGAGCTTCAAAAGCGTTTTACCGGCCGTCGACTTGCCACAGCCGCTCTCGCCTACCAGGCCGAGGGTCTCACCGTGATTGATGTGAAAAGAGATGCCGTCGACGGCGTAGACGTAGCCGGCGATCTGGGAGAACACGCCCTTACGAATGGGGAAGTGCTTCTTGAGATCGCTCACCTCTACGAGCGGCTGCTCGTGGCTTACTTCCGGCTGTGCGGCGAGCGCCGTCATGCCTCGGTCCCGAGCACGCGATCGGAGTGCCAGCAGGCGGCCCAGTGCCCCGGGCGCTTTTCCTCGAGCGGCGGGAACGCCGCATGGCACTGGTCGGTGGCGTAGTCACAGCGATCGGCAAAGGTGCAACCCTTGGGCAGGTTGTAGAGCGAGGGCACTACGCCTTCAATCTCGTTGAGCCGCGCGCGGTTGGTCTTGCCACTGGCTATCAGATCGAGCCGCGGAATCGATCCGAGCAGGCCCTCGGTGTAAGGATGGCAGGGGCGCGAGAACAATTCGTCCGCGTCCCCTTCCTCCACCTTCTTGCCTGCGTACATGACCACCACCCGTTCGGCATTTTCCGCGATAACACCCATATCGTGGGTAATGAGGATGATGGCGGTGCCGAGCTTATCGCTCAACGACTGCATCAGATCCAGGATTTGCGCCTGGATGGTCACGTCGAGCGCGGTGGTGGGCTCATCGGCAATGAGAACCTTCGGATTGCACGACAAGGCCATGGCAATCATTACACGCTGGCGCATGCCGCCGGAGAGCTGATGTGGATACTCGTGCACGCGTCGCTCGGGCTCGGGAATGTTCACGAGCCGAAGCATCTCCACCGACTTGTCGAGTGCGTCGCGCTTGGAGAGCTTCTGATGAAGTATGACCGCCTCGCTGATCTGATGGCCCACGGTAAAAACCGGGTTGAGCGAGCTCATCGGCTCCTGAAAGATCATCGAGATGTCATTGCCCCGGATCCGCTCCATTTTCTGCTCGCTGAGCTTGAGCAGATCCTGGCCATCGAAGCGGATGGAGCCGCCGACAATGCGTCCCGGTGGGTTGGCGACGAGGCGGAGAATGGAGAGCGCCGTTACGCTCTTGCCGCATCCGGACTCGCCGACGACGCCGAGGGTCTTGCCTCGATGAAGCGCGTAGGACACACCGTCCACCGCGCGTACAACGCCATCACGGGTGAAGAAATGCGTTTGAAGATCGTTGATCTCCAATATCGGGCGCACGGGAGCCGCGGCCGGACTCTTGTCGATGCCGGTTCCGGTCACTTCCGACGAGTCGCCCGGGCGCGTATGGTCGCGACCTTTTTCGGTTTTCGGGAAGCTCGACATGATGATACGGCGTGCGCCTGAAACTACCCTTGGTCGGTACGGCCACGCATCTTCGCGTCGGTCATGTCGCGAATGGCATCGCCCAGCAGGTTCAAACCGAACACGACCAGGCTGATGGCGGCGCCGGGGAAGAACGCGATCCAGGGCGCGCGCTCGAGGCTCGCAGTCGCGGCGGTGAGCATTCCGCCCCATGACGGTTCGTCGGGAGGCGATCCGAGGCCGAGAAAGCTGAGCGCCGCCTCGACGACGATGGCGTAGGCGACGTTCACGGTAAAGAGCACGATGTAGGTGCCGAGGCAGTTGGGCACGAGATGCCGAAACACCACGCGCATCGTCGACGCGCCGAGCGCCCGCGCCGATTCAACGTAAGCCATTTCCTTCAAGCTCAGCACCGACGAGCGCATGGTGCGCGCCGCGGAGGGCGAGAGCAGGATGACGAGCGCGATGATGACGTTGTTCACCGATTGGCCGAGCACCGCCATCAGACCGAGGGCCAGAATGATGGGCGGGAATCCCATGAGCACGTCGACCACGCGCTGGGTGACCACATCGATGGTGCCGCCGAGGTAAGCCGTGCCGATGCCCCACAGGGCGCCGATGGTGACGCCGACCCCCACCGAGGTGAGGCCCACGTAGAGCGAGAGCTGCGAGCCCCATACCACGCGACTGAAAATGTCGCGACCCAAATGATCGGTGCCGAACCAGTGCTGATCGTTCGGCGGCAGGAAGGCCTCGAAGTCCGTGACCTTCGGACCGTAGGGAGCAATCCATGGCGCAAAGATCGCGACCAAGATCAGAAACAGAACGATGACCGCGCCGATCGCACCCAGCGGATGCTCACTCACGAACACCTTCAGGAAACTCACAAAGCGGTTTTCCTCGCCCGCTTCGGTGCTCAGTGATTCAAAATCGGTGACTTGGTCTTGCATGACGCGGTTCTTTAAGATTTGCTCAGCTGTATCGAATGCGCGGATCCAGCACGGCGTAGAGCAGATCGATGGTCAGGTTGATCAGCAGGAACACCATGGC
>JBFICP010000160.1:0-7324 GCA_041581935.1 Gammaproteobacteria bacterium
CGTCTTGATGCCACTGTCGCTTCGCGCGACGACGGTGAAGGGCTCCTGATGCACCGAGAATACCGCCCGCAGGTCCTTGTTGGCGCCGGCCTCTTCGAACTTGCTGGTGCCGTGGTAGGCGTGGTATTGCCAGTCGGACTGGGCGACGCCCATATCCTGCTCACCGCCGCGAATGGCGTTCAGATTGGCGACGGAGCCGCCGGTCGACGGGGCCGTGCACTTGATGTTGTGCTTGCCGGTGCCGCGATTCACGAGCTTGCAAATCGATTGTCCGACCACGTAGTAAACGCCCGTCTGCCCACCGGTGCCGATGGTGACGAACTTCTCCTGTGCCATCGCGGCAGGCACCGCGAAGGCCAATGCAACGAGTGTGAGGAGACATTTATTCAAGTAACGCATGGTGTCCTCCGACTCCCGATATCCAAGGGAGATCTGGTTATTTTTAAGTCTTTGTTGTGGTTTAAAATTGCGCGAACCACTTGATCTTTTCAATTGCCGCGCTTGGCCGGCATTATCAGCCTATTCGCACGTGGATCTCAAATGCGAGTGGAATTCGCGCCACGGCCGAGCGGTCTTCGTGCGGCACTCACGGCTTCTAGATGCCGGGCCGGCAGCATCCCAACATCCGGAATACGATTCCCATCCCTGACCAACGATCGCCCCTGGGCCAGCTAAGGAAAGTCGCTACTTTTCAGCGACTTGCCGCAATCTGTTGCGGTAATCAGCCGACAGCGCCCGCAGCGCCTTGTGCCGCGATCGGCCCACGGCGGCGGCGCTGCAGGACCACGATCACGGCAATGACCAGCACCGCAGGCAGGCACATCCAGTACTTCGAAGGCTGATCGAGCGGCACCTCCACCGAGGTGATCCGCCAGTCGAACTCGATCCCCTGCTTCTCGGCAAAGCTGTTCCATACGACGTTGTCGATCCACACCACACCGTCCTCGATGCGCAGCTCGAGCCCCGCGTTTTCCATGCGCGCCACGCCTTCACCGCGCGGCCCAAGCGGCAGCTCGACGGTCTTCCTGACCTGCTCGCCGGATACGGCCTCACCCTCGACGACCACGCGCAGTCTCGCATCGTCGGGCTTGTCGGCCGCCACCTCCAGCACCCGTGTCGGCTCGATGCGTTCGGTAGGCGGAAACAGGTTGTCCATCCAGAATCCCGGTCGAAACAGGGTGAACGCAGCCAGAAGCAGCATCGCCGATTCCCACAGCCGGCTCCTGGCGAAGAAAAATCCCTGGGTAGCAGCCGCAAACACCAGCATCGCGACGAGTGCGGTCACTACCGTGATCAACAGCTGCCCAACACTCTCGATGCCAATGAGCAGCAGCTCCGTGTTGAAGACGAACATGAAGGGCAGCACCGCGGTGCGGATGTCGTAGATGAAGCCCTGCACGCCGGTGCTGATCGGGTCCGCCCGGGATATCGCCGCGGCGGCGTAGGCGGCGAGGCCGACGGGCGGCGTATCGTCGGCAAGGATTCCGAAGTAGAACACGAACAGATGTACGGCGATGAGCGGCACGGCGAGCCCGCTATTGGCCGCCAGCGTGACGATGACCGGCGCCATCAGGGCCGACACGACGATGTAGTTGGCCGTCGTCGGAAGTCCGAGCCCGAGGATCACGCAAATCAACGCCGTGAACAGCAGCACCAGCATCAGATGCCCGCCGGAGATGAGCTCCACGAACTCGGTCATGACGAGTCCGATGCCCGTTTGCGTCACCGTACCGACAACGATTCCGGCGGCGGCGGTGGCGACACCGATTGCGATCATGTTGCGCGCGCCGGTCACCAGCCCGTAAAACAGGTCCCGCCCGCCGAGACCGATGGCGGCGCCGATGTCGCCCTGTCTGCGAAACAGGACGAGAATGGGTCTGTGCGTGACGACGATCAGCATCATCAGCGCAGTTGCCCAGAAGGCCGACAACCCGGGAGAGAACCGTTCCACCGTTAGGCACCACACGAGCACGACCACCGGCAACAGGAAGTGCAGACCCGACTGGATCGTCGGGCGGATGAGCGGCAGCTCGATATGCTCGGCGTTCGGATCGTCCGGTTCGAGATCCGGCACCCGCGATGCGCACCACAGAAGGCCCAGATAGCTCGCGATTAACAGCACGGCGAGAACCCAGATCGCGCCGGCACCGAATGCGCCCTTCATCCAACCGATTCCGTAATAGACCGTACCCGAAAGGATCACGATTCCGAGAACCACGAACGCGAAGGTCAGCACGCGCTGCGTAAAAGTGCTCTGAGTACGCCGGGGCAACCCTTGCATATCCGCCTTCACCGCTTCGAGGTGTACGATGTAGATGAGTGCGATATAGGCGATGATCGCGGGCAGAAATGCGTGCTTGATGACTTCGATATAGGGGATGCCAACGTACTCCACCATCAGGAACGCGGCGGCTCCCATGATCGGCGGAGTCAGCTGGCCGTTGGTGGAGGCAGCCACCTCGATGGCGCCGGCCTTGGTGGCCGGAAAGCCCATGCGCTTCATCAGCGGAATCGTGAAGGTGCCGGTGGTGACGACGTTGGCGATGGACGAGCCGGAGATGATTCCCGTCATGCCCGATGACAGGACCGCCGCCTTGGCAGGACCGCCACGCATGTGACCGAGGAGCGAAAACGCAACTTTGATGAAAAAATTCCCTGCGCCGGCCTTCTCCAGCAGGGCGCCGAAAAGCACGAACAGGAATACGAAATCCGTCGACACACCCAGGGCCACGCCGTACACGCCCTCGGTCGTAATCCATTGATGATTGACGATGGCGCTCAAAGACGCGCCCTTGTGCGCAATCACCGAAGGCATGTGCGGACCGAAGTACGTGTACGCGAGCAGCACAATGGCGACGATCGCGAGCGGCGGACCGAGCGCCCGCCGGGTCGCCTCGAGCAGCAGCGTTATGCCTACGCAGGCAACGACGACGTCCTGCAAAATCGGCGCGCCCGGTCGCTGGGACAGGTCTCGATAGAAGAGAAACAGATAGGCGCCGGCCGATGCGGCGACCAGGCCCATGATCCAGTCCTGTGTTGGCACTCGGTCACGCGGTGAACGCTTTCTCGCCGGGAACGCGACGAAGGCCAGAAACAGCGCAAAGGCGAGGTGAATCGAGCGCGCTTCGGCGTTATTGAGCACGCCGAACTCGAACAGAAATGGCAGCGGAGACGCGTACCAGAGCTGGAATAGCGACCACGCGAGCGCCGTGAACACGAGAATGCGGCCCGCGCGCCCGCCCGGCTCGCGGCGCCCGGTGTCAGCCTCGGCAACGACCTCTCTGGCCACTTCGTGGTCAGGTCTTCTCGTGTCGCTGTCGCGTTCAGCCATGGCGAATTTTTCTAGCCGGCGGTGACGGCTACCGGCCTTTGGCGAATTCGCAGCATACCCATCCTGTCGCTTGGGACAAGCTCTGCGATCAACCGGTGATGCGCCGGTGGGTGGATCGTGCGCGGCCTGTGCGCAGACGCGTCGCCGCCAGCGGCGTATGATGGCGGAAAAACGATTCTTTCGAACGCCGGGCGCCATAGAAAATCCACCCCGCCGCCAGCCAAGCCGGGCTCTCCCGGCCGGCGAGGGAAGAGGAGCATCAACAATGACTTCAGGGACAACCTTTCTCGACAGCGTCAACCGGATGTTTGATCGGGCCGCCGCCACGCTGGATCTGCCGCCCGGGCTCGCGGACCAGATCAAGGCCTGCAACTCCGTGTATCAGGTGAAATTCGCCGTGGAGATCGACGGCGAGTACCAAGTGTTCACGGGCTGGCGGGCGACGCACAGCGAGCACCGGCTTCCGGTCAAGGGAGGAATCCGTTATGCGAGCGTCGTCGATCAGGAGGAGGTGGAAGCGCTCGCCGCGCTGATGTCGTTCAAGTGCGCCGTCGTGGACGTGCCGTTCGGCGGATCCAAGGGCGGGCTGTGCGTAGAGCCTAAGGATTACAACGTGGAGCATCTGGAGCGCATCACGCGGCGGTTCACACAGGAGCTCGTCGGCAAGGGCTACATCTCGCCGGCCTTGAACGTGCCTGCGCCGGATGTCGGAACGGGTGCCAGGGAGATGGCGTGGATTGCCGATGCGTATCGCACGCTCAAACCCGATGATATCAATGCCATCGGATGCGTGACGGGAAAGCCGCCGACCCAGGGCGGCATCGTCGGACGAAGCGAGGCGACCGGCCGCGGTGTCCAATACGGACTTCGCGAATTCTTCCGCCACCCCGAGGACGTCAAGCACGCGGGGCTCGAAGGTGACCTTGAAGGCAAGCGCATCGTCGTGCAGGGGCTCGGAAATGTCGGCTATCACGCCGCAAGATTCCTGTCCGAAGAAGACGGCGCCAAGATCGTCGCGGTCGCCGAGCGCGACGGAGCCGTAATCAGCGAAAAAGGCCTCGATATCGAGGCGTTGAGCGCGCACATCCGGGAAAACGGTGGGGTGCGCGGATTCGCTAACGCCGAGTACCAGGAAAACGGCAAGTCGGTACTAGAGTTTGACTGCGACGTTCTGATCCCGGCTGCGCTCGAGGGCCAGATCGACGCGGAGAACGCTGCGCGGATCCAGGCACGTGTGATCGCCGAGGCGGCCAACGGTCCGGTCACCATCGACGCCGACGACATCCTGCACTCCAAGGGCAAGGTCATTCTCCCGGACCTCTACCTGAATGCTGGCGGAGTCACCGTATCGTACTTCGAATGGATCAAGAATCTCTCGCACATTCGCTTCGGGCGCATGGAGCGGCGCCTCGACGAGCTGCGCGGTCAGAAAATCATCGAGCTTCTACATTCGGTGACCGGCAAGGACGTCCCGAAAGAGATTGCCCAACATTTGCTCGAAGGAGCCGATCAGCTCGCGCTCGTGCGCTCGGGCCTCGACGATACGATGCGAATCGCTTATCAGGAAATCAGCTCAATCTGGCACTCGCGAAACGACGTGCCCGATTTGCGCACCGCGGCCTTCGCGCTTGCCATCGAGAAGATCGCGCGATACTACACAGAAATGGCGCACATCTGAGACCGCCATCGGCGGATTGAAGGCGCTTTGCCAGTCGCTACACACATACGACAATTATCGGAGAGCTGACAGCTTGTTTGTCCCCAAACCGTGGGTTAGAGTTTTCGAGTTATTTTCCTTCGGAAAAGCACCGGACTCGCCCGATTTCCCCGCGAAACCGACCGAACACCGCCCCGTATACGAGCGTAGGAGCCATGCTTTGACCCCATTTGCCATCGCCGGTATTCAAATGTCGGTATCAGCCACTGAGAGCAACGTGCCTGCGATGCAGCAACGCCTCGATGCGCTGATGCTTCGCTATCCGTGGGTGCAGATGGTCGTGTTCAGCGAGCTGGCCGCGTTCGGCCCTTCACCCGCGCACGCGCAGTCGATGCCGGGTCCCGCCGAGGAGGCCTTCTGTCAGATGGCAAGCTGGCACGGAATCTGGCTCATACCCGGATCCATGTTCGAGCGGGTCGGCGACCGAATCTACAACACGGCACCGGTCATCGATCCGAAAGGCCAGGTCGTCAGCCGCTATCGCAAGATGTTTCCGTTTCGTCCGTATGAGCGCGGCATCGCCGGGGGAGAGGAATTCTGTGTGTTCGACGTGCCCGAGGTCGGCAGATTCGGTGTATCGATCTGCTACGACATGTGGTTCCCGGAGACCACTCGTACCATGGCGTCGATGGGCGTCGAAGTCGTCCTGCACCCGACACTGACCGATACTCTCGATCGCGAGATCGAGCTGAGCATCTCCCGAACCAACGCCGCCATCAATCAGTGTTACTTCTTCGACGTGAACGGGCTTGGAGACGGTGGATACGGGCGATCGATCATCGTCGGGCCGTCCGGAAACATCATTCATCAGGCGACCGTAGCCGAAGAGGTTATGCCCGTTGAAATCGACCTGGCCCGGGTTCGCAGAGAGCGCAGTATCGGCATTCGCGGTCTGGGGCAGCCACTGAAGAGTTTTCGCGACCGGAGTGTCGATTTCAACGTCTATCGGCCAGACGGATTCGACTTCGGTTACTTGCACTCGCTCGGCCCGTTGGAGCGACCGGACCGGCGCCATGTCACCGACGCGGAAATCGTCGATGCCCCGGTCGAGCCCTCGGCCGATGCCAATTCACCCACCGAAAATACCCCGAATTGATCATGAACACGCGCGAAACAAAAAACAGCTCACACGCTCGAGACTCATCCGCGTCGAAGCCACTCGACTTTTACTATAACGCCTCACAGCTTCGCTTCGACACCTGGCACCGGGTCAAGCGCGAAACCGTCAAGCTCGCCGACAAGCACGCCCGGCAGGGGGAGATAGACCGGCTGCAACGCTCCGTCCACGGGTCGCTCGAGCTGCTCCAGGCCATCGAAGACTACACGGCCTTTCCGTCGAAGGAAGACTTCCGGTACCTGTGGCGGCTGTTCGAGCGGGAGGAGTACGCAACGCTGGCCCGCGTCGTTGGCCGCCTGGTACGCGCGCTCGTCAGCCATTCATACCGCAGTCGTCAGATCGACCTGACGCTCGGCATCGAAACCGACGAGATCGAAGAGGAGCAGGACTTCCAGGCCGATCCGCACGATCGCGAGATTGCTCCCTCGCGTCCGTACTTCGAGCTGCTGGTGGTGGACGAGCTTTCCCTGCAGGAAGAGTCGGCAATTCGCAACGGATTCAAGCGCGCCCGTCGGCTCGAGGACCGATTCGTCTACGACACCGTCGTGGTACCGAGCTTCGAGGACGCGTTGATCGCCATCCTGTTCAACTACAACATTCAGGTGGTTCTTATTCGATACGGCTTCCCGTTCCACTCCCGGCATCAAATCGAAATCCTGAAGCGCTATCTCGGAGCACTTAATGTGGAGGCGCTCGAGGAGCAGGGCGACACCGAGCGCAGCGTGCTGCTGGGATCGTGCATCAAGGATCTGCGGCCCGAACTCGACCTCTATCTGGTCACCGACGTCGCGGTGGAGGATGCGGCCGGAGGTTCGTCGGAGCACTTTCGCCGGATTTTCTATCGCGAGTTCGACTTCCTCGAGCAGCACCTGAGCATCCTGCGCGGCGTCAACGAGCGTTATCAGACGCCATTCTTCTCGGCTCTGTGCGAGTACAGCCGCCAACCGACAGGCGTATTTCACGCCATGCCCATTTCGCGCGGCAAGTCACTGACGAAGTCGCACTGGATCCAGGACATGGCGCATTTCTACGGACTCAACATTTTTCTCGCCGAAACATCTGCGACCTCGGGCGGTCTCGACTCGCTGTTGCAGCCATCCGGGCCCTTGAAGAAATCTCAGGAGCTTGCTTCGCGTGCCTTCGGCTCACGCCAGACGTA
>JBFICP010000161.1:0-7299 GCA_041581935.1 Gammaproteobacteria bacterium
ACGATGCCCGACAGTCCGAACAGGCCAAACAGTGACAGCACGGTGAGATCCAGGCCCATGAGCCAGTGGCCGAGCAGCGCGCCGATGATGCCAAAGGGAATCACCGACATCACGACCAGCGGCCAACCGTAGGATGCGAACACCCAGGTAAGCACCAGATAAATCATCGCAAGCGCCAGCAGTCCGCCGCGGGCCATGTCACCGAGCGTCTCGGTTTGATCGGAGCGCCGTCCTTCGTACGCGTAGTCGACGCCGTAGCGATGCTTGAGTCGTTGGAGCGGGCCCGCTTCCAGATCGGCGATCACATCGTTGCTGTTGTTGAGCGCCGGATCGACCGCTGCCGACACGCGCACCGAGAGCTTGCGATCGGTGTGCCTCAAAATATCGAATCCGCGCTGCGTGCTGACGTCGAGAACGGTGAACAGCGGCACGCTGCCGCCGGACGGTGTCATGATTTTGAGATCGCCGAGGCTCGCGAGGTTGTGGCGCTCATTGTTCGGAAGCACGACCCGCACCTCGACCTCGTCGTCACCGTCCTGAAAGATCTGCGCAACCCGACCGTCGTAGGCGGCCCGCAGCTGACGGCCGAGGCCCTCGACGGTAAGTCCGAGGGCGCGGCCCTCGGCCGACAGGCGGTAGATGAGCTGCTCCTGACCGAAGGGCATGTCGTCATCGATGCCGCTCACCCCGCGAATGGTGCTCAAGGTGCTCGCGAGCTCGAGCGCCGCCGCTTTGAGCTGTGCGACGTTGTTGCCCGACTCGGTAAGGCGTATGTCGATATCGCGGCCCGGCGGCCCCGGGCGGCGCTCGAAAATCGAAAAGGATTCAATTCCGGCCGGAAGGCGAACGCGGCTGCGCCATTCGCGCATGAACGCCGGGTTGCGCACTTCGCGCGCATCGGGCTCGACCAGCTCCACGATGACCGTGCCGAACTGATCACCGTGCTGGGTGCGCATGCTGTCGGCGCCCTCGATCACACCGCGGTGGGTAGTCGCGACCTCGATAAGGCGTTCACCGAGCGCCGCCTCGGTCTTGCGAAGCGCGTGCTCGACGTGGGTTAGAAATGCCTCGGTGCGTGCCGGCGGCGTGCCCGCGACGAAGCTCGCGCTCGCGTAAATCAGCTTGCCCTCGGGCGTCGGCAGAAAATTGAAGGCGAGCCGCCCGCCAGCGAACAGTCCGATGCTGAGCAGCAGCATGGCGACCGCGACGCTCAGCGTCGTCCACGGGTTGGCCACGCAGTGCCTGACCAGCGTGCGGAAACGACCTTCACGAAATCTCGCGAAGCGCGCGTCGAGGCGTTCTCGGAGGTTCGACACGGGACGCGAATGCATGTTCTGGAACGCGTGGCGCAGGTGCCCGGGCAGCACGAGAAAGCTCTCTATCAGCGAGGCGAGTATTACGCATACCACCATCATGGGAATGTCGAACAGCACGTTGCCGATGATGCCGCTCACGAGCATCAAAGGCAGGAACGCGGCGACGGTCGTCAGCGAGGAAGCAACCACCGGTGCCAGCATGCGACGCGCGCCGCCTTCGGCGGCCTCGAGTGGCTGTTCGCCTGCCTGATAATGAGTAAGCGCGTCCTCGCCGACGACGATGGCGTCATCGACGATGATGCCGAGCGCCATGATGAGGCCGAACAGACTCACCATGTTGATGCTGCCGCCGATGGCGTAGAGCACGCCCAGAGTCGCCATCAACGATACGGGGATGCCTATGGCGACCCAGAAAGCGACCCGGCCGTTGAGAAACAGGAACAAAATGAGCACCACCAGGGCGAGTCCCCCGGCACCGTTCTTCAGCAGCAGCTGGATTCGCTCCTTGATGAGCAACCAGGCCTGATCGTAGACGGTCACCTCGATTCCCGGCGGCCACCGGCCGCGGTTGTCCTCCAGCCATCGGGCGAGTATCTCGGCCGAAGCGAGGCTGCTGGCGTTCTCGTTGCGCTTGAGGCGCAACTCGATGGCCGGCCGGCCGTCGAGACTGACCGCCGTCTGGCGGCTGCGGGCACGGCGCTCGATGGTCGCGATGTCGCCGAGGGTGACGAGGCGCCCGGAGGTGTCGCTGAGAATCGGCAGGCGCTCGAAGCCCACCTCACGTCGGCGCTGGTCCAGCGAGCGTAGCTGCCGCGACACGTCGTTCAGGCCGATGCTGCCGGCGGGCAGGTCGCGGGACAGGCGCGCCACCCGGTCGGCGATATCGTCCAGCGACAGGTCGAGCTCGTGAAGCACGGCGGCCGGCACCTGAATGGCGATCTCCTGCTCGGGTAGACCGACCAGCTGAATGTTGGCGATGCCGCGATCCAGCAGCTCGTGCTCCATTTGCTGCGCCAGCGCACGAAGCTCGCGGAGGTCGATATCGGGGCCGCTCACCACGACCCTCGCCACCGGCTCGTAACGGATGAGCCTAGTAATCTCGGGAGCCTCAGCGGATTGAGGCAGATTGCGCACCAGCGCCACCTGCTCCTTGACCTGATCGAGGGCGACGCCCATCTCGGTGCCCTCTTCGTACTCGAGAATGATGCTCGCCGAGCCCTCGGTCGAGTTGGATGTCATCTGGCGCAGACCATCCAAGGAACGCAGCTGCTGTTCCAGCGGGTCGGTGATCGCCGATTCGACGTCCTCTGCGCTGGCGCCGGTCCACTCGACGCGAACTTTGATCGTGTCGAGCGCAATCGTGGGAAAGAACTGGGTATTGAGATTATCCAGGGCCCAGACGCCGGCCAGGATCATGACGATCATGAGCAGATTGCACGCCACCTTGTGCCTTGCGAACAGTCCGAGAAGATCGTGGCGGTGGCGAAATGGCATGGGCATCGGCTTCGATGGCTGCAGAACGGCGGACATTCTACCAGTCGGCACCCGGATTCACGGCTTCGCGGTTGGCCGGTTGACGCCCGCGGGCAATGCCCGCACGGCACGCGCTCCGGCGTGGCCCCGAACGCTGAGCCACGCTATGCTGCCGGCTCACCGAGCCCGGAGCGGATTGGAAGCAGCGGTGGACTACGTAGTCTGGTTTGACGACGTCGGCATGAACGACGTGGCGATCGTCGGTGGAAAGAATGCCTCCCTCGGCGAGATGATCGGCTCGCTAGCGGCGTCAGGGGTTAACGTGCCCGGCGGCTTTGCCACCACCGCCGACGCGTTTCGGGAATTTCTTGCACACAACGCGCTCGAGGAACGCATCGCGGACGCCCTCGAAGGGCTCGACGTCGAGGACGTCGCGGCGCTCGTAGCCACCGGCGAGCGGATTCGTCATTGGGTCAGCGAAGCGGAGCTTCCCGGCGCCCTCGAGCAGGCCGTTCGAAGCGCCCACGCCATGCTCATCGGCGATCGAGCCGAAACGGCTGTGGCGGTGCGATCGTCCGCGACCGCGGAGGATTTGCCCGAGGCTTCGTTTGCCGGACAGCAAGAGACTTATCTCAACGTGGTCGGTGTCGGGGCCGTGCTCGACGCCATCAAGTTCGTGTTCGCCTCGCTCTACAACGACAGAGCCATCGCCTACCGCGTGCACCAGGATTTTGACCACCGCGAGGTGGCGTTGTCGGCCGGCGTGCAGCGTATGGTGCGCTGCGATTCAGCGGCCAGCGGCGTGATGTTCACCATGGATACGGAGTCGGGTTTCGATCAGGTCGTGTTCATCACCTCGGCTTACGGTCTCGGCGAGACCGTCGTGCAAGGGCAGGTGAATCCCGACGAGTTTTACGTCTACAAGCAGGCGCTGCGCGATGGCCGGCCGAGCATCGTGCGCCGTGAGCGTGGCAGCAAGGCGCTGCGCATGGTGCTCGCCGAAAACGGCGCCGAGCGCGTGCGCGTGGAACCGGTGCCCGAGCTCGAGCAGCGCGCCTTCTCGCTCGGTGATGCCGACATCGAGCAGCTGGCCCGATACGCGTTGCTGATCGAGGATCACTACGGGCGGCCCATGGACATCGAGTGGGGCAAGGACGGCGAGGACGGCGAGCTCTACATCCTTCAGGCGCGACCCGAAACCGTGCAGAGCCGTGGCGCCGCCCAACGCCTCGAGCGCTTCGAGCTCGCCGAGCGCGGCGAGGTTCTGAGCTCCGGGCGCAGCATCGGTCAGCGGATCGGCAAGGGGCCGGCGCGCCTGGTGCTGGACGTCGCCGACATGGCCAGCGTCGAACCCGGGGACGTGCTGGTCACCGACATGACCGACCCGGACTGGGAGCCGGTCATGAAACGTGCATCCGCGATCGTGACCAATCGAGGCGGCCGCACCTGCCACGCCGCCATCATCGCCCGCGAGCTCGGCATTCCGGCGGTGGTGGGCACCCGTGACGCGACCCGCACGGTGCCCGACGGGCAGCCGGTAACGGTATCGTGCGCCGAGGGCGATACCGGTTACGTGTACGCCGGTGCGCTCGAGTTCAGCGTCCGCCGGCTGGATGTCGAGACCATGCCGGAGTTGCCGTTCAAGATCACCATGAACGTCGGCAATCCGGAGCGCGCCTTCGATTTCCAGGCGCTGCCCAACGCCGGGGTAGGTCTCGCGCGCATCGAGTTCATCATCAGCAATACCATCGGCGTGCATCCGAAGGCGCTCATCGAATACCAACGTCTACCCGACGAGCTCAAGGCGAGCATCGACGAGCGCATGGCCGGTTACGCCGACCCGGTGAGTTTCTACGTCGCCAAGCTCGAGGAAGGCATCGCCACCCTGGGGGTGGCCTTCTGGCCGAAGCCGGTCATCGTGCGGCTTTCGGATTTCAAGTCCGACGAGTACGGAAACCTCATCGGCGGCAGCCGCTACGAGCCCGCCGAGGCCAATCCGATGCTCGGTTTTCGCGGCGCGTCGCGCTACATATCCGAGGATTTCCGGGACTGCTTCGCGCTCGAGTGCCGGGCCGTTCGCCGGGTCCGCGACGCCATGGGGCTCACCAACATCGAGGTCATGGTGCCGTTCGTGCGCACCGTCGGCGAGGCGGCGCGCGTGGTCGAGCTGCTCGCGGAGAATGGCCTCGAGCGAGGCCGAAACGGGCTGCGCCTGATCATGATGTGCGAGGTCCCCTCCAACGCGCTGCTGGCGGACGCGTTTCTCGAGCACTTCGACGGCTTTTCCATCGGTTCCAACGACCTCACCCAGATGACTCTGGGGCTCGACCGGAACTCGGGCCTGATTGCATCGTTATTCGACGAGCGCGACGAAGCGGTCAAGGCGTTGCTGCATCAGGCGATACAGGCGTGCCGGCGCGCCGACAAGTACGTGGGGATTTGCGGTCAGGGCCCCTCGGACCACCCGGATCTGGCCCGCTGGCTGATGGACGAGGGCATCAGCAGCGTGTCGCTGAATCCCGATTCGGTGGTCGAGACCTGGCTGTTTCTCGGCGACAAGAAGATCTGACCGCACGCCGTGACTCCACCCGGCCGTCAATACATAGTATTGACATAAACAATAGGACCTGCCCCGGCTCCCATGATTTGATAATGCTTGTACACGCTCCGGTTGCCGGGCTCACTTTGGGGCGTCGCCGGCGGCAAGAGACACCCACAGGCAGGGTCTGGTACGTCCTGGACGGGCGCGGCGGGTCCCCGGGAGGGCATGTCCATGAAGATTTGCGTCGTTGGTGCTGGTTCCATTGGCGGATTACTGGGCGTGAAGCTCGCGCTTGCCGGCGAGGACGTCACCCTGATCGCCCGTGGCGCGCACCTCCAGGCGATGCGACGCAACGGCCTGCGCATCACCTATCGGGATGGCACCTCGCAGCTCGCCCGCAACGTACCGGCGACCAGCGACATGCGTGCCTGCGGCGCCCAGGATCTGGTCATCCTGGCGCTCAAGGCACATCAGATCGGACCGGTGGTAGACGATATCCGTAGCCTGTTCGGCCCCGACACCATGGTGCTCACGACCCAGAACGGGCTGCCCTGGTGGTACTTCCAGCGCCACGGTGGCGAGTTCGACGGCTACCGCATCGAGACCCTGGATCCCGACGGGCGCCTCAGCGACGGTATCGAGGCGCGCCGCATCATCGGCTGCATCGCCTATCCGGCGGCCAGCATCGCGAGCCCCGGGGTCATTCGCCACATCGAGGGCACCCGCTTCCCGGTCGGTGAGCTCGACGGGTCCGAGTCCGAGCGCGTCAAACGGATTTCCGAGACCCTGACCGGGGCGGGCTTCAAGTCACCGGTGCTCACCGACATCCGCTCGGAAATCTGGCTCAAGGCATGGGGTAACCTGAGCTTCAATCCCATCAGCGCCTTGTGCCACGCGACCCTCGAAGATATCTGCCGGTTCGCTCCGACCCGGAAGCTGGCGGCGAACATGATGACGGAGGCGCAGAGCATTGCCGGCAAGCTCGGCGTGACCTTCCGGGTGCCGCTCGAGAAGCGCATCGACGGAGCCGAGAAGGTGGGCCGACACAAAACCTCGATGCTTCAGGACGTGGAGGCCGGCCGGGCGCTGGAGACCGAGGCGCTGATCGGTGCGGTGCTGGAACTCGGAAGGCTCACGAAAACGCCAACACCCTATATCGACGCCATCTATGCGGCGGTCACGCTGCTCGGGCGGACCATCGAGGCCGAGAACGTGTTCGTGAAGGCCCAGGCGATCGGTGAGGCGCCGCTCGCCGCCGTGCCGGCGGAACAAGCGCCGGCGGTGGCACGCAGCGCGAGCCGCTGAAGCGCGCAGCCGACCTGCACGCAACCTACCGAAAGGCTTATCCGAGTCGGTCGCCGACCGAAATCGGTGATTCCACGAGATACTCCGCGACCGTGAGCTTCTTCCCGCCCTCCGGTCGCAGCCGCTGGATCTGAATCTGGCCGTCCGCGCAGGCGACGGTGATGCCGTCGTCAGCCACCGCGGTGACTTCGCCGGGCTCGGCGCCGTCTGCCGCCGGCTGCTTGGCACAATCGAACAGCTTCAGCGATTTGGCCGCGTACCGGGTCCATGCGCCGGGCTGCGGATTGGAGCCGCGGATCAAATTCCAGACCTCCTGGGTCGACTTGCTCCAGTCGATCTCCACGTCCGCGTCCCGGCACCAGCCCTCGTAGGTGGCCTTCGACTCGTCCTGGGGGATCTTCGGCGCCTTGCCGTCGCGCACCAGGTCGACACTTTCCAGCATCGCCTCGACTCCCATGGGAAACAGATGGTTGAAGTAAAGGCTTCCCAGAGTGTCGTCGTCCCGGATTGCGACTTCCTTCTGCATCAGAATGGGTCCGGTGTCGAGTCCGTTGTCCGGCCAGAAAATGCTCAAACCCGTTTTCTCACTGCCCCAGATAATTGGCCAATTGATGGAGCTCGGTCCGCGATGCAGCGGCAGCAGAGACGGGTGGTACTGGATGC
>JBFICP010000162.1:0-7156 GCA_041581935.1 Gammaproteobacteria bacterium
CAACGAATCCAGGCGATGGGAAATGTTGCCGGCGTTGCCGTGCAGAAACAGCAGCGTGCGGGCGTCCTCGCGTCCCGGCAGGTACCAGCCGTGCACCGTCGTTCCATTGCCGGTATCGAGTCTGACGTCCTCGTAGCGCAGCCCGATGGCGGCCGGCGTGGCGGCCATGGCCTTCATCGGGAAATACACCAGCCGGGGCTGGAACACGTAGATCGCCAGGCACAGCAATGCATAGATGGCCGCGCCCATGAGAACGAGTTTCAGCATGATTCGCACGCGTCAGTCGCCGGATGTGCAGGACCGGACATTGTGTAAACTATATACGTGTGCAGAAATGTAGAACAAACGCGTCTTCGATAAGCGCTCCTTGTTTGTCAACCATCTCCTGGCTCCTCCCCGTCCTGCCCCCTCGAGGGCGAGGGGCAGGGGACTTAACCCTGAGCTCATACGTCCGACAATTACGCACGGTCATCAAACATCCGCGCCGCTCGCAGCACAGATCCCACGGAGCACCGCCATGGCAACGGAAATCGAGCGCAAGTATCTGGTACGCGACGAATCGTGGCGTGACCAGGCGCACCACCAGGTTCGCTACCGGCAGGGGTATCTGGCCAACAACCGGCAATGCTCGGTGCGCGTGCGCATCGGCGGCGAGACGGCATATCTGAGTGTCAAGGGCACCACCGTGGGGGCATCCAGGCTCGAGTTCGAGTACCCGGTACCGGTGGAGGACGCGCAGACCATGCTGCGCGAGCTGTGTGCCGGGGCCATCATCGAGAAGACGCGCTATCGGGTGCGTCACGAGACCCAGGAGTGGGAGGTGGACGTGTTCGAGGGCGACAATACCGGCCTGGTAGTGGCGGAAATCGAGCTCGAAGACGAGGCGCAGGCGGTGGCGTTGCCCCCCTGGGCGGGACAGGAGGTCACCGACGACGTTCGCTATTACAACAGCAATCTCGCGGTGACGCCGTACAATCGCTGGTAGGTTGCGGGCATGAAGATGTTTCACGATCTCGCTGAACGGCGCATTCGCGCAGCCATGTCACAGGGCGCCTTCGACGATCTGCCCGGCCGGGGCAGGCCGCTCACGCTCGACGACGATTCCCTGGTGCCCGAGGATATGCGCCTGGCTTACCGCGTGCTCAAGAATTCCGGCTATCTGCCCGAGGAGCTCGAGCTGCGCGGAGAGATTGCCGCCGTTCACCAGCTGCTCGACCGGGCCCTGGATGAAGAAGACCGGCGGGTGGCGAACAAGCGCCTTGCGCTGCTGCGCACGCGTCTCGCCGCTTGCGCCGGCGAGCGCCCCGTGCATCTGGAAACCGAGTACTACGAACGGATCCGCCAGCGCTTCGCCCGCCCGGGCGAGCGCGCCCGGGGGCGAGGCCGCGGACCGGCGTAACTAGCTGCCGCCCTTGTCGCCTCCCGGCGTGTACATGGGCACGGGGAAGGGCGCGACGTTGCTGCCGCCCTCGCCGACGGAATGGATCTTGTTGGCGCCTTCCTTGTCCACCTCGTCGATGCGCACCACCGCGTGGATGGGGACGAAGGTGCGCTTGACGCCGGCGAACTCGGATTTGAGGCGCTCCTCGGACGGATCGACGATCACCTCGGTGCGCTCGCCGAAAATGATTTCGCCCACCTCGACGAAGCCGTACATTTCGCCGTGACCCACACTGCGGGCATACAGCTCGTAGAGCTTTCCCTGGTTGTGAAAGACGATGCGATAGGTGTGCTTCTTGGCCATTTCAACCATTGGCCGGCGGTCCGGCCAGGGCGCGATTGGTGGCCGGCAAGTATACGCAAAAGGCGCGATCCGCGCCTAGCCGCGCGGCTGCCCGAAAAGCGCCCCGGCGGACCCTTGAAAATGCGCGGCCGGCCCATATCTATAGGGGCATCGGACAACTCGGACTACAGAAGTTCTGGAGGTCAAAGAAATGAACGTAGTGCGTTACGAGCCCTGGGGATTGCTCAGGCGTTTTCAGGATGATGTCAACAAGCTGTTCGGCGAGTACCCCGTGGGGTCCGGCGGCGAGGGTGATCGGTCCAGCATCGCGACGAGCAGCTGGGCACCGGCTGTGGACATCAAGGAAGAAGACAATCGCTTCGTGCTGAAGGCCGATATTCCCGGTGTCGAGCCCAAGGACATCGAGGTAACGATGGCCGACGGCGTGCTCACCATCAAGGGCGAGCGTAAGCACGAATCGGAAGAAGAGACCAACGGTTACAAGCGCGTCGAGCGAAGCTACGGCACCTTCTACCGCCGCTTCAGCCTGCCCGACACCGCCGATGCCGAGAGCATCTCAGCGAAGGGCAAGGACGGCGTACTCGAGGTCGTCATTCCGAAGCACGAGAAGGTACAACCGCGACGAATCACGGTCAGCTAATCGATACCCGTTGACGGGAGCGGGGCTGGGTAAGCCCCGCTCCTGCGCGCGTGTGAGCTCCGGCCTTGCGCATGAAGTTCAAGGACTATTACGAGGTGCTTGGGGTCGAGCGCGACGCGAGCCCCGAGACGATCAAGCGCGCCTATCAGCGCCTGGCCCGAAAATACCATCCCGACGTCAGCAAGGAGCCGGACGCGGAGGAACGTTTCAAGGAAGTCGGCGAAGCCTACGAGGTGCTTCGCGACAGGCAAAAGCGCGCCACCTACGACAATCTCGGCAGCGGTTATCACGCTGGTGACGAGTTCTCACCGCCGCCGGGTTGGGAGCGCAGCTTCGACTTCGGCGGCGGTTTCTCCGGGAAAAGTTTCGATTTCAGCGATTTTCTCGAGGGCTTGTTCGGACGCGGCACAGCGCCCGGCAATCCGTTCGGCGCGCATTTTCACGACGCGAGTCCGCGCGGTGGCGACGAGCACGCCCGCATCGTGATTACCCTCGAGGAAGCATTCCGTGGCTGCGAGCGATCGCTCAACCTGACGGGCGGTGGATCGCGTCGCAACGCACGTACCTTGAAGGTCAAAATTCCCGCCGGCATCCAGCAGGGCCAGCAGATAAGACTTGCCGGTCAGGGACAGGCCGGGCCCGCCGGTCGATCCGGTAATCTGCTGCTGAGCGTCGAGTTTGCGCCGCACCCTTTGTTTGGCGCCGAGGGCAAGGACATTCACCTGAATCTCCCCGTTACGCCCTGGGAGGCGGCGCTGGGGGCAACATTGAAAGTGCCCACCCTCGGCGGCAACGTGGATGTGAAGATCCCTGCGGGTTCCCAGACCGGCCGCAAGCTGCGGCTCAAGGGCAAGGGACTCGGCGGTTCGAGCCCGGGCGATCAGTATGTCACGGTGCAGATCATGACGCCGCCGGCCGACAGTGCAACGGCGAAACGTTTCTACCAATCCATGGCGGACAGGTTCAAATTCAACCCGCGCAAGTTTTGAATCTCGATCCTCGAAACCGCCGTACGCTCTAGTCCCCGGCCTCCTTGTCGTGCTCGATGGCACGGGGCTGCGGCTGCTCGAGCTCGACGCTTTCGATTTTTTCGAATCGCTTGCTTATCTTGGTGGCGGACACGTGCACCTTGTCGACGTCGTCCTTGGCTTGAGTGATATGCGTGGAGAGCTTGTCCATGCGCGACTGGAACCGGGTGAAGTCCTTTGCAAGTTCGCCGAGATGTTGCTGAATGATGTGTACCTGCTCGCGGGTCGCTTCGTCTTTAATGACCGCCCGCGCGGTATTCAAAATCGCCATGAATGTCGTCGGTGAGACCATCCATACCCGCCGCTGGTGGGATTCCTGCACGAGATCCATGTGGTGTGCCTGAATTTCGGCGAATACGGCCTCGGCGGGAATGAACATAATTGCTCCTTCGGCTGTTTCACCACGAATAATGTACTTGTCCGCGATGTTCTGGATATGCACGCGAATGTCGGTTTTGAACCTGCGTTGTGCGGCTTTGCGCTCGGTTTCGCTCGAATTCAAATCCGTCATTCGTTGATACGCCTCGAGGGGAAACTTGGCATCAATTGCAACGTTGCCGGTCGGCGGTGGCAGAAACAGCATGCAATCGACCACCTTTTCGTTGGATAGCTTGAACTGCAGTGCGAAATTCGACTCCGGGAGAATATTGCGAACCAGCGAGTTGAGCTGTACCTCGCCGAATGCACCTCGCGATCGTTTGTCGGATAGCACTTGCTGTAGACTGACCACGTCCTGGGAAAGCTCGGTAATCTTCTTCTGTGCTTGATCGATGAGTGCCAGGCGCTTGACCACGTCGGCGAAGGTAGCGGTGGTTTTCTCGAAGCCCTCGGTGAGGCGCTTGTCCACCTGACCGCTGATTTCCTTGAGGCGCTCGTCGGTAAGCCTGGTCAGGGCTTCGACGCGCTTTCCAACTTCCTCGGCGCTGCGCGTGAGCGCGTCGGCGACCTGCTTCTGCGTCACCTGCATTCCGCTCTGCAGCGTCTCCTGTAGCGCCTTGATGGCGTCACCCTGGCGCTGCTCGAAACGGGTCTGATGGTTTCCGAGCGCCGTGTTGATTTGCTCGCGGAGATCGCTGAGAGCTCGCACCGTCTGGGTTCGACCATCGGCCAGATGATCGCCGACGGATTTTTGCAGCGTATCGAAGCGTTCGACGAGCTCCGTGCGCAGCTTTCCCTCGGTCTCGATTTGATGAGACTGGGCTTCGCCGAGCCGCCGCTCGAGCAGCGTGCGCGTATTGGCCTGTCCCTCGTTGAGCCTGATGTCGAGATCACGAAGCCGATCGTCGAACGCCCGTCCACGACCTTCCTCGAGCATCCGCCGGTCCTCCTCGCGCGTCTGTGTGCGTATTCGGTCCTCGCGAAGCTCCGAGAGCAGGGACGACTGGCGCCACAGCAACCAGGCGACCAGCACGATCAGGAGGGTCACGAGGCCCAGAAGTAACGGGTCGATGGCGGCGGCGAACTCCGGGGTCATGGTCATGGGGCGCGATGTCCGGTCACTGTCCGGCCCACGTCGGTGGCGCCGAATGGGCTGGCCGGGGCTCCCGATCCGGTGCGGCCGCAGACCCGGATTCGAACAACGGTGCGACGCGGGCAGGCGACGCGTCGATTGTGGCCAGTTCGGGACTAATTGACCAGTGGCTCGAGCGCTTGTACGCCGGCCGCCGCCTCGGCGTCTCCCTGGTCCGCCGCGCGCCTATACCAATACAGGGCCTTCACCGGGTTCGGCTCGACACCGACGCCGTACTGATACAGTCTCGCGAGGTTTCGCTGCGCGTAGGCATCGCCCTCGGCGGCGGCGCGCCGGTAAAGGGCCAGGGCCTCGCTCAGATTGCGCTCGACACCGATCCCCTCCTGATAGAGATAGCCGAGATTTCCCAGAGCTCGAACACTGCCGTTACCGGCCGCCTGGCGGTACCAGCGGGCGGCCTCGCGGGGATTGGCCTCGACGCCGTCGCCGGTCTGGTACGCATAGCCGAGAGTCGTCTGCGCGGCCGGCAATCCCTGTTGCGCCGCTCTCCCGAGCCAGAGCAGGGCAGCAGCCTTGTCGCGCGCGTGCGATTTTTCCGACAGCAGAAGGTGACCGAGATTGTTCTGGGCCGGCGCGAAGCCGTCGTCGGCCGCCCTGCGATATAGCGCGAGGGCCCGCTCAGGATCCGGCCGAACGCCCTCGCCCCGCTCGTACATGACGCCCAGATTGGTGAGCGCAACGGGCTGGCCCTTTGCAGCGGCCTTTTCGTACCAGCGACGCGCCTCGGAGGGGTTGCGCGCCGTTCCTTGGCCGGTCTGAAACTGGAAGCCCACCGTGGCCTGCGCGTCCGTATGGCCTTGACGGGCCGCCTGCATGTACCAGAAGTGGGATCTCTCCAGGTCCCGGCGCAGACCCTCGCCGGCCTGGTGAATGAAGCCGAGCTGCGCCTGGGCGTTGGCGTCGCCGGCAGCGCCGGCTTTCTCGAACCAGGCGAGCGCCCTGGCACGTGCCGTGGCGTCTTCGCCATCGAAATAAATGCGCGTTATTCGCGCGCGCGCGTCGACGCTGCCGCGCTCGGCTGCCACCTCCAGAAGCGACATGCCCCGCTGCGTATCCCTGGCAACGCCCTCACCGTCGAGGAAGACGCGTGCCAGCTCGTAAATCGCGGCGCTGTCTCCGTGCTCCGCGGCACGTCGCATCCACAGCAGCCCGTGTGCCTCGTCGCGTGGCACGCCGCTGCCGAGCAAATACATGCGTCCGAGATAGACTTGAGCCTCGACACTCCCGCGCACCGCGCCTTCTCGGTAGAAGCGCAGCGCCTCGTTGAGGTCCCGGGCAGTTCCATGTCCGAGCTCGTACATGCGCCCGGTCATGGCCAGCGCTTTCGGATTTCCATCGAGCGCCAGGTCTTCGAGAATTGTGAACGCGCGGCCGTGATCGCCCGCCCGGTAAGCGGCAAGACCGTCGCCGAGCGGGTCTGCATCGGCAAAAGCCACCGCGCAGTGAAGCGTGAGGCTGATGCCGAGCGCCGCAATCCGGCCGCTCAGGTATCTCCGCGCGGAGTATTCAATCAACGAAACGGGTTTGGCGCCCATCTGCGTCGCTGGCCTTCAGGCGTCGAACAAGCGTCTGGTGGCGCATCACCGCGCGAGACGATGACGAAGTCCGGGGCCGATCCGTGCGACGTCGAGCGCACACCGTGCCGCGTGCTCTCAGTGCAACGTGTCGGACAGCGCCCCGGACTCGAGACGCTCCGTTACGGTAGTCATCACGCGATCGACGAGCGGTTCGCCCTCGATAATTTTGACGTTGCCGCGCTGAATCTCGAGGGCGAGGCCGTAGCGCGTCGCGTCGACCACCTTGGCGCCGGCAAGATCCGTGAACAGATAGCGGCCGTTGTCGGCGCTCGTCCAGGCGAGACGCCCGCGTGTTTTCGAGCCGTCGGCGTTGGAGAACTCGAGCCAGTTGCCGATCTTGAGCGCGGTGACAAAGTCGAGAGACTCCGGCTGCACGCTTTCGTCGGGCTGCTCGGCCGCGAGGTCGTCCAGATCGACGCTTTCGGCCCCGGACAGCCAGTCGAGCTCGTCCTCACTATCGACCTGTCCCTCGCTCGTCGTGCTCTCGAGCTCTTCGCGCAGGGCTTTCATGATGATCTGCACGGCCATGGTGCTGGCGACTTCGCCCGCGTTACAGCCTCCCATGCCGTCGGCAACCATGGCGATGCCCGCATTGTTGTCGATGGCGATGCCATCCTCGTTGTGGGATCGCCGCCG
>JBFICP010000163.1:0-7141 GCA_041581935.1 Gammaproteobacteria bacterium
ATGAACCGTGCCAGATCCCAAGTGATTGATTAGTTGGCACTTCATTCCCACGGGTAACGATTTTGCGCACCAAAAATGGCTCCATGTCGGCCCTGATGCACCATTTGATGGCAGTGCTTCATGCCGCCGTGAGTACGGCCTAGGACACGGCGGCGGCACCCGTTCGACGCACCAAGCCGGGTGAATCCTAGGCCGCGTAAATGCTCGTTTAACCTTTATTGGATGACTAAACCATGAATCGACCGACAGAATTTCACTCGCATCTCCTCGCGCGGTCTCGCGTTGTCAACGCGAGAAGCGTGCTTCCATCGGCGCGACGGATCGGGTTGTCCCCCGGAGTCATTCGAATCGCATTGCTTGGCGTAATCATCGTCGCCGCGCCGAGTGCGAGGGCGGAGCAGGATGCTTTCGAAACCATGCGCAGTTACGGTGATTTCGACGTTTTCTGCGATCTCATTGAGAAAGCGAACCTGGTCGACTTCTTCAAGGTCGACGGGCCCATCACCGTCTTCGCACCGACTGACAAGGCGTTCCAAGGGATGGATGCGAACGAAATCCGGGCGCTGCAAGATCCCGGTCGCATTGAGGATCTGCGTGCCCTGATTCGATATCACGTCATCAATCAAAGGCTTTCTAGATTCGACCTAAAAAGAGAGAAGCCGTACCGAACGGTGGAAGGCAAACAGGTCGAATTCGTCGATATGGGTGGCGATCTACTGATCAACGATGCCTACGTCGACACTGCGGACATCCGCACTTCCAATGGACTCGTCCATGCGATCGACAAAGTGTTGATCAAAACGCAATAGAACCACGGCACTCATCCTTGCAAGGCGTTCGTTCTGGCGTCGTGGTATGAGAGCGCTGTCAAGGACGGTGAAACCGCGATGATACAACTCGCAGGGGCGCACGCCGTTGATCATCGTGTAGCGTGCGCGCGTCAGCAGCCCTCTTCAGATACGCGATAATGGATATAGTTCGGAACCTCACCGTAGTGGGCTTTGGACTCGCAATCATAATCGGAGGCGAATAGGTCGAAGACGTGATATCCGGGACATTCCCGCGTGTGGACGACCGCTGAGCTTTTGGGTCCATCTCCGCCTCGCCCTATGGTTCGATACTCGAAGACGAAATCGAAATGAATCTCGGTCACGGTTTGCTGGAATCGGTCAGCCACGTAGCGCTCGATCTGTGCGCGGCAAGGTCCGTAGTGCGATTCGGGCCGGCCATCGGATTCGGTGGGACCATCGGCGCCGGCACTCGCTAACGACAGCAATGAGAGCAAGAGAATGAATGCATACGCGATTGGCGTGAGCGCTTTCGAATCACAATGGAATTTCATCTCTGAAGCCTCGGGCGACGTTCTTCTGGTTGAATTCGTCGGCCAGTCTTGTTCCCTCGGGTCAGCTCACAATTCGTCGCAGTTCGAAACGGGATAGTGCATGATTGAATCCGACATTAAAAATCCGGCGCGGACACAGGTTTTTTGTCGCGCACGCTGCGACACACGGTAAATAACGCATGACCGATTTCATATCCGCATTGATTTTCGTGTTGGCCTGTGCCGCCGCGGCAGCACCGGGATTTATCTTTCGGCCCGGAGCCTGGTACCGGGAGCTCGCGAAACCTTCCTGGCGACCGCCCGATCGGGTGTTCGGTCCAATCTGGTTTGTACTGTACGTTTCCATCGCCGCTTCCGGTTGGCTCGTATGGCGCGAAGCGGGCTTCGCCGGTGCCGAACGGGCGCTTGTCGTATATGCGGTTCAGCTTGCGCTCAATGCACTCTGGCCGGCGGTTTTTTTCGGCCTGCGCCGCCCGGGGTTGGCGTTCATCGAAGTCGTCTGCCTGTGGCTCGCCATTCTCGCGACCATCGTTGCCTTTCGTCCAATCGATGCATTAGCCGCCTACCTCCTCATACCCTACCTTTTGTGGGTCGGATTCGCGGTAGTGCTCAATTTCCGGATCTGGCGCCTCAACCCGGCGCCGCCTGCCTGACCTTCGGCTCGGCCTGGCAGGCCGGGCAGAAGTAGACCCGCCGCGAGCCCGCGTCGGTGCGCTCGATGATGGCGCCGCAGCCGTCGCAGCAACGGCCATCCCGCCCGAACACGGCGAAACGATGCGCCTCTCGGGAGGTGTCGCCGGCCGCTTTGCGGGCACGCACGCGCGCCGCAGGATTCGTGACGCCGGCTGTGCGGTAGGAACGCCGGGCGGTGGCCAGGGTCTGGCGTGCGAGACGCTCACGCTCGGTGCGGGTCATGTCCGCGGGTCTGCGGGTGTGGGAGAGCCCGGCGAAGTGGAGAATTTCGCTGCGTAGATAGTTACCGATCCCCGCGATGAAGCTCTGATCCAGGTACAGGCTCGCAAGCGACCGGCCGCGAAAGCGCGCCTCGCCGAGGCGCGCCGCAATACTCTGCCAGGAAAGCTCGGGATTCAGGATGTCGGGGCCGAGCCGGCGAAGGAACGGGTGTGTCTCGAGACCCTCGGCATCCAACACCTCGATGTCGGTGGCACTGTAAAGCAGCGCGCTGTCGCAAGCCGTGTGCAGCGCGACACGCAGCCGGCGGCCGGTGCGCGGCAGCTCGCCCCGCGCGCGCACATACCAGCGCCCGTAGAGCTGATTGTGGGAATACAACGTGAGGCCGTTGTCGAATCGCGTGAGCATGGCCTTGCCGTGGGTATCCACCGCCGTGACGGTGGTGCCCTCCAGGCGACGCTTGAACCGGCGCAGCGCGGGCGGCGCGAGCAACACCTCGTCAATACGCTCGCCTTCGAGAACGCGTGCGATACGGTCAGCGGCGATACGTATTTCCGGCCCCTCGGGCATTTCGTCACGCGTTACATCGAGCGCAGGTCGATGAGCCGGCCCCGTGTCCGGTCGCGCATGGCGAGTGGCATGCGGATACCGAGCGCGATGTCCGCATCGCCGCTTGCAAATCTCGTTTCACGTGCAACCCTAGTATGATCGGATTGGTATATCTGAATGCGTCGACGCCCGAAACAAGGCGAGTAAACGCAGTCGGCTCACCGCAAATAGCATGCTTCCCGATCGGCAGAGAGAAGGAAGCACTTGAGCGCGAAGGACGGATCGGCATTTATCTCGTGCCAACCGCGCCACGCATTTGTTGCGTGCGTCTACCTTTTATCGTCTCAAGGGCTAGCGACTCAGTGATCCGAGATGTCGCCCTTCTTATAGAGGAACTCATCCATGTGCCCGGCGAAGTCCTTGCTGTTACGACGAATCCATTCAAGCACCATCGCGGCGTGCTCCATCTCCTCGCGCATGTTGTGAAGCAGAATCTCTTTGAGCGCTTCGTCGTCGCAGTCGTCGGCGCGTTGCTGATACCAGTCCACGGCCTCGAGCTCTTCCATGAGTGAGACGATCGCGTGATGCATCGCCAGAGTGTTTTTACTGAGGCGCTCACGGGGCGCGTGCAGGGAACCGCTGGAGGCTGCCATTCGAGTGTTCTCCTTGATGTTCGAGTGTGGCTACGACATCGGGTTTCATATTTTGACCATTTTCCACGCACCACTGTCAAGCGTTAGCGCATGCGTTTGTGCAACGGTTGCTGCTCTGGCATGGGAATTTCAATGAAGTCTCTGATTCGACACGCCTGTCGTTTTCGCGGCTATCTCCAATGTCGACCGCAGCACCTCGGCGCGTTCAACGGCGCTCGGAAGTTCCACCAGCGCCTGCTTCTCTTCCACTTCCAGAGGTAAATTGACCGTGAGAAAGTCGACGAGATGTGCCGGCGGAAGCTTGCGGAGCATTTCCCAGTTGATTTTCAAGCCGTTAATCTCGAGATAATCTCTCAAACTGTTTTCAAGCTCTTCGAAGCTCACAGCCGCCTCGGGAGTATCCTCCAGGTCGCCGAGAAAGGGCTGCCAGTCGGGCCGTATACGGCGATAGCCCTTTTCGGAGTGAAATTCCTCTGCCACGCGGAACCGGCAGATACCCGTAAGCTGAATGAGAAAACGGCCGTCCTCGGTTTCTTGAAACGACGTTATTCTGCCCGCGCAGCCGATTTGGTAAACAGGAACCGGATCAGAAGCAGCCCCCGCCGGCATTGGTTGAATCATTCCGATGTGACGTCCTGTTCGCAGCGCGTCCTCGACCATGCAAAGATAACGGGGTTCGAAAATATTCAACGGGAGAATCTGGCGCGGGAGCAGGACCGCACTGGGAAGCGGGAATATGGCCAGACTGTCGGGGAGATTCGTCTCTGTCGGATCTGAAGAAATCGTGCTCACAGTATTCTCCTCGCGCGCGGAGCGCGGTGCATACGGGCGGCGGGTGATCCCTGCCAACGGGATTCATCAATCCTCGTCAAGCTCGAGTCCTTCCACCTCCGCAACCCGAATGATGGCTTCTTCGAAATGTGCGCGAGCCCTTGCGGCGCTAAGCCACAGAAAGTGATGCAGCTCGGCGTCCTCTGTATTACGGTTCTCGCAGTCTTCGCTGTAGTCCTCGAATGCGCGTAAGCTGAGGACGATATCGGCCAGATGATGCGGGCATTCGCAGCGCATTTTGGGTGCGCTCGTGGCAATACGGGCAACCGCTCGTCTGGAAAGTCGAGGGGGCGGCACTTCGGTCTCGGCAGTAAGGGATGGCCCTTCGGTTCGCTCCGCCACCGCGCTGGCAACTCCATAGAGAAGGCCACGGGCAATCTGCTCGAGCTCGTCCACGTCGACCGGTGCTCTCATCACCGCGACATTCGTGCTATGCAGAGCAGCGACATGGCCCTGGGCGCCGAAACCGTAAACGACGATAACGCAACGCGCGGAAAACGTCCTCATCAACTCGGCAACGCGAGCGCGCGTGCTCCGAGTGACAGCGGAACACTCGTAGACGAGGACATCAAACGACTCTTCACCGAGCGCATTTCCGAGTGACTCTTGTGAGTCGCCGCTGGCGACTACGTCCAGCATGGTTCCCGTGTCGCCACGGCGTTCGATTAGGGCCGGCAACGCGTGCCCCAGCAGCCCGACGCGTACTTTGTCGGACGACGCTGGACCGAGACTCTTCACCTGCATGCCGCTCGCCTGTTCCCACGCGCTCTCGAGCTCGTCCAAGGATTGCCCCGCTATCTCGCGAAGCGACAATCCCGCATCCGCCAATCGTTTGATGTAAGCCAGCCGTTTGAGATCGGTTCGGGTGTAGACCCGCTCACCGCCTTCGGTGCGCCGAGGTTCGACTGCTCCATAACGATCCTCCCACTTGCGTAACGTGTGCACGGATATCCCGGTGAGTCGGGCAACGGCACCGATCTTCAGGGCAGCGGATTCGTCGTCGGCCGATGATCGTTTCATGCTCGGTGTCCTGCGGTTTGCGGCGAACGCTCGGGTCGCACGGTGTACGGCAATATCAGTCAAGTTGGACATTTTAGACAGTTATTAGACGACCGCATAGAAGCTTAGACAGGCGCCTGACATTACGTCCCCACGGCCCACAGGGCGGTGACGCCGAGCGCGAGGGACGCGACGACGCCGGCGGTCAGGGGCTGACGCAGCTTTCGATACCATGGCGGAGCCAGACCTGCATCGACGGCCATTCGGTCGATGGCCAGCACCGCGGCGAATGCAATCGCGAGAACGACGAGGGCTGCGGGAGGCGAAAGCATCGTAGCGAACCATGCTGTGAGCGCCGGCAGGACGCCGAGAACGTACCACGCGCTGTGTTCCTGGCGGTCGCTACCGATCGCGAGTCCCCAATGCACGGCCCCCATGAACGACAGGATTACGGCGCCGTAGCCGATCAACACGACCGCCAGCCGGTCCGAATAACTGGGTGCCGCAACCCACAGTGCCGCAGCGATCGCGACAAAGGGCAGCAAGCCAAAGGCGCCGAGCACCTTGACGGCCGTGGGCACGGCGACATGATGAGGGTCGGCCCCCAGAGCAACAGTGCTCCGCGCGTGCCCGTGCCCACCATGTTCAAGCAGTTTTTTGTCAATCGTAGTTGGTTCCATCAATCGTCCAGCCCGCGAAATAGTTCTGGATCAAGCGTCTCGCGCAGGCGCTTGACGGCGCGTGCTTCGAGCTGACGAGTCCGCTCTCGGGTAATGCCGAGCATGCGACCGATCTCTTCCAGAGTATGCCCTTCGGTGCCGCCGACTCCGTGGCGCAGCCGCAATATGAACGCTTCGCGCTCGGGAAGCGCATCGAGTATCGCCGCGACCGACTCAGCCAGGCGCGCATCGTGAGTGCTGGCATGCGGATCCTCGCCCACCGCGTCAGGGATGATCGACGACAACGGCGAGTCCTCGATGTCCGCGGGTGGCGCGTCCAACGACACGGACTGCCGTGCGAGTCTCAGGTAGTGCTGGACTTTGGATTCGGGTGTACCGCTGAGCTTCGCGAGTTCGGCCGAACTCGGCTCTCTACCGAGGTTCTGCTCGAGTTCGCGAGCGAGTCGGCGCAAGCGCACGATGTCGTCGTGCACATGCGCGGCGACCCGTATCGTGCGACTCGAATCGGCAATGGCCCGAGTCGTTGACTGGCGAATCCATTGCACCGCATAAGTGGAGAACTTGTAGCCCATCCGGTAATCGAATTTATCCACTGCCCGCATCAACCCGATGATCGCTTCCTGTACCAGGTCATCGAAGGACAGATTGTTGCCTCGCAGCCGGTGCGCCATGAAGTAGGCGAGCCTGAGATTGGCATTAACCATGCGATCGCGCGCGCTCGTGTAGCGCGCATAGGCTGATGCGGCCGCGCGGTGGCTTTCGCGAAGCGTCGTCAGGTCTGCACCGGCCTCGGCCTCGATGCGACGCAACGTTGCGTGCGCTGCGGTTCGTGGAGCGTGGTTCAGAATGTCGGCGTGAAACGCGCCGTGCTCCGATTCCATTCTGGCAACATGCTCGTCCAGCGCTTCGCAGACCCGAAGTGCCTCTCGCAACGCCACCCATCCCGGCTGCATGCCGCGCGCGAAGCGCGAAAGTCTCGTTCTCGTTGCTTCACGTGCCTGAGCACTCGCCGAAGCGCCACGGACGATCCGCCACTCCTCCCGAAGTTGCTCTGCCAGCTGCGCAACGTGCCGCCAGTTCATCTTCGCGCCGTCGGCTTCGGCCTGCGACAGCTCGGAAAAACTGTCGAATGGGGAGAACAGGGCGTCGGTCACCGGTCGCTCACGGGCGCGTGC
>JBFICP010000164.1:0-7138 GCA_041581935.1 Gammaproteobacteria bacterium
ACCGGGGATCGCCACGAAAGTGGCCGCATCCGGCAACGCGCTTGTCAGCTCCCGCCAGGGTGGCAGGCGCGCATCCCGGGCTCACCGGCCCCAGGTGAGTGCCAAAGGCTCTAGGCTGCGGGCGAGCTCGAGAAGACCGCTTCGGGTGACGTCCGGTAGGCGGGTGAGCGGATGACGTACCGCGTCGCTCGCGATGACGCCACCTTCCTTCATGACCGCTTTGCATGCGCGTAGATTGCACTGGCGGTTTTCGAAGTTTATCAATGGCAGGATGCGGTTGTACTGCGCCATGGCCTCGTCTCGCCGTCCGGCGAGGTAGTGATCGACCACGGGCTTGATCAGATCCGGAAGCAACGCGCTGCACATGGTGCCGGTAGCGCCCGCATCGAGATCCGCCATCAACGTGATGGATTCCTCTCCGTCGAAGGGTCCATCGATGAACTTCCCCGCGCTCTCGACGAGCGCACGTATCTTGTCGGCAGTTCCCGGCATCTCGACCTTGAGATAGCCGATCTGCGAAATCTCACGCGCGAGCTTGGTGAGAAACGACACCGACAGCTGCACGCCGGAAAGCGGCGCGTCCTGAACCATGATTGGAATGGCCACTGCTTCCGCGACAGACTGGAAATGTTCGTATATCCCTTGCTCGTCGGCCTTGAGCAGCGCTCCGTGGTATGGCGGCATGAGCATCAGTATTTCGGCGCCGGCCGATTCGGCACGCCGCGCGCGCTCGACGGCGACACGCGTGCTGTAGTGACTGCAGGTGACGATGACGGGCGTGCGACCCGCGTTGTGATCCATGCATACGTCCAGCAAAGTGTCGCGCTCTCGATCGGACAAAGCGAATTGCTCGGAGTAGTTGGCGAGCAGGCAGATGCCGTCATTGCCCTGATCGATCATGCAGTCGATCACCCGGCGCTGGCTGTCGATGTCGATCTCACCAGCCTCCGTGAATGGAGTCGGAACGATGGGGAACACGCCGCTGAAAAGTTTTTTCGCCAAGGTTTCGGTCACCAAGTTGAATACATGGTCACTTTAGCGTTGAATCGAAAATCATGAAAGCGGCTGTCGCGCTTCCCATCGTAATCGCGGCCTCAAGAATGTCCCCTGTCCGATGGAACGAAATCTCCGCCTCTATCCATTCTACGAGTTCTTTCAGAATCTGTTGTTCTGGATGCCGGTGTTTTTTCTTTATTTTTCCTCGGTGCTGCCCATTCACGAGGTGCTGCTGCTCGAGGGCCTGTATTTTCTGAGCGTTGTCGTGCTCGAGGTCCCGTCGGGTTACTTCTCAGACCGCGTCGGTCGGCGCATCACTTTGCTGTTGAGCGCTGCCGGGTGGGCTGGCGGCAGCGTCATCTTCTTCACGACTTCGAGTTTCGAGCCGTTTCTGATTGCACAATTTCTCTACGCGTTTGGAATGGCCATGAAATCCGGCACCGACACTTCATTATTGTTCGAATCATTGAAAGCGCTCGGCCGGAGCGAGGAAATCGCGACGCGCGAGGCGCAGGCGCAAACATACTCCTTTGTCGCGTTGGCCGTCTCGGCGCTGGCGGGCGGGACAATGGCGGGATTCGATCTCCGCTGGGCCTACGTGCTCTCGGCTTGTGCTGCAAGTGTTGCGCTCGTGATCGGGTTCAAGTTCGTCGAGCCCGCCACCGATGAGGTACGTGCACATCCGCCACTGACTCAGCTCGTGGTCGTGGCCGGGCGACTTCGCGATCCCGTGCTGCGCTGGCTGATGGTATTCGCCGTTGCCATGATCGTGCTGGCCCACGTGCCCTACGAGTTCTATCAGCCCTATCTGGGCTTTCTCTTTGGAGGCAGCAACGCCGGCTACGCGGCAACGCCCGCGGTGGCAGGCGTGCTCACGGCGATCATGATGGGGATCGCCGCCGCAGTCAGCCACTGGTCGATTGCCGTGGCGCGCCGCCTCGGTGCCGGCGCCACACTGCTCGTCGCCATCGGCATTCTTGTGGTCATCATCGGTGCCATGGGGTCGGTGGTCCACGCGTGGATCATGTTGCTGATCGTGCTGCGCGGCGTGCCCATGGCGCTCACCAAGCCCGTGCTCGTCAGCCTTACCCATCCGAGGTTGACGGGCGACGTGCGCGCGACCTATCTGTCCCTGCAGAGCCTTGCCGGACGGCTCGCTTTCTCTGCGACGCTGGTGCTCGCCTCCCTTACCGTGACCGACATGGGAAACCTGTCGCGGGACGGGCTGTCGGATATTCTCATGGCCTATGTCGCGTGCACGCTGCTTGCCATACCGGCACTGGTCGTTGGTGCCATACGGCTAACGCGGGCGACCCGGGTTGGCGCCGACGGTGGGTGAAGGATCAGACCTGCCCACTCGCCCATCGCCGGGCGCCGATCTGTCGATATTCTTTACACTCTAGAGGGGAGCGCGGCGCGGCGTGCCGGCGCGACGTGTTCAAGCCATTGATTGCGGGCGACCGGATTGGATACGGAACGCCATTTGCATCTTCCGTGCATTGGACATCCCGGCCATGCTGAAAATCGAGGAGCACGCCATGTCAATCGCATCCCGCACCACGATCCTGTCCGCTGCAGTTCTGATCGCCGTGGCGGCGTGGCCCGGCGCCGACACTAGGGCCGCGATCATGATGCCCGCCATCGACGACCGATCGTACATGCTGCTCATCGATGAGCTGGTCGACCGTATCCCGGTGCACAATCCCGAGTGGACGGATGTCAACGAATCGGATCCCGGCTTCGCGCTTCTCGACTTTTTCGCCTTCATCGACGATGCGGGGTTGAACGGTCTGGCGACCGAATTCCATAGCCGTGAGTGGTGGAAAGGATTGCCCATTGACGGCGAGGCTTATCTCGACGAGCTCGCCTACAGCCTGCTGGAAGCCGCACTCACCTCGGCGCTGCCGCCGGGCAAGGCCGTTCCCGACGATTGGCTCGAGCGCTACGGTATCGATGCGAGCCTCGGCTTCGCCGAGCTCGTCGCCCGGGCACGCGCCGTGCCCGAGCCCGGGGTGCTCGCGCTCTTCGCGCTCGGCTTGTCGGGGCTCTTCTTCGCCAAGCGTCGGCGCCGAGTGCCGGTACCGAGCTCGCCCGAGTCCGCGGACAGCGTTGGAATCATGGCCGGAACGGCGATGTAAATGCGGTCAGTCGAGCCTTGGGGCGCTTGTACAACAAACCCCACCACCTCGGCGTCGACCTCGAACTCGTGAATGGAGCTATCGCTCCGTGAGTTGCCCGTGCAACGTCTCCTCTCCTTTCCGGTGCCGCAATTTTCCAAAACTGTGCACTCTGACCCCCGGGGGAGGTCGTCGGCTAACTATACTGTCGTGAAATTTGACACTGACCATGCGCGGCACTATGCGGATATTGATTATTGACAATTCCAAGCGCACCCTCGCCATCCTGCGCCGTTACTTGGAAGATGGGGTATCGCAGGCGGTCGTGACCGAGTTCGACCCGTCCGAGCGCGGCAAGCCGGACCAAGCGTTCGAATGGTCGGCCTACGATGTGGCCCTCATCGATCAGGACCTCGGCGGGGCTGGCACCGGTATCGAATGGCTTCGCGAATTCGGCAGGAGGCCTGATTTTCCCGCCTCGATACTCATCATGACAAGGCCCGACCCGTCGCTGGCCGCCGCCGCCGCGAAAGCCGGAGCACACCGTGCGGCCAGCAAACGCGAGCTGACCGCCGCAAGTCTGTCGGATCTCGTGCAGGATGCAAGTGGCGCACGGCACCGCACAAAAAACCCTCAGGCCACGCCCGGTACGTTGAATGCCGATAAGCACGTGCTGGATGGCTGTATCGACGGCCTCAGCCAGTTCGGGGAGGACAGCACCTACCGAATCTATCGCCTCATCGGCCAGGGCGCCATGTCGCGCGTTTATCTCGGCGAGCGAATCGAAGATGGCCTGACGGTGGTGGTCAAGCTGCTCGACGGAACCTTGACCCAGGATACCGACATCGTCCAGCGCTTCATGCGTGAGGCATCCATCGTATCGGGAATCGACTCTCCGTACGTAGTGCAGATTTACGGACACGGCTTCAGCAATCAGCACGGATTCATCGCGATGGAATTTTTTTCGCGAGGCGATCTCAAACAGCGTCTGGATAACGGCATCTCGCCAATTGATGCGCTCATTTATATGGTCAACATCGCCCGTGGCCTGGATGCAATTCACGACGTTGGCATCATCCATCGCGACCTCAAGCCGGCAAACATCATGTTCCGTGCCGACGAGAGCATGGCGGTCGGTGACTTCGGCATATCGAAGCGTCTCGGCGGCACGACCCAACTCACGATGACCGGCGGTGTCGTCGGAACTCCGTTCTACATGAGTCCCGAGCAGGCGAACTCCCAGCCAGTCGACGCACGCTCGGATCTCTACAGTGCGGGAGTCATACTTTTCGAGATGCTGACCGGTAGAAAGCCGTTTACTGGAGATTCGCTCGAGGCGGTCTTTTACCAACACTCCAAAGCCGACGTGCCGTCGCTGCCGGGTGCGCTGGCTCACCTACAGCCGGTGATCGATCGCCTCATGGCCAAGAACCCGAAAGACCGGTATGGAAGCGCTATCGAGCTCGTCGTCGACTTGCAACCTTACGTCGATGCAGCTTGAGGAAAGCCGACCCTGGCGCACCACGGTGACCCTTCGAGCCAGCCGACGATGGCCTCCGCCGGCATCGGACGACCCACGATGTACCCCTGAGCCTGTGCACAGCCCATGAGTGTCAAGGCGTCGAGCGTCTCCTCGTCCTCCGGCCCCTCCGCGACGGCGGTCAGCTCGAAGTTTTGCGCAAGATCGATCACCGTCTGCACGAGACACCGATCCTCGTCGTTGCTCAGCATTTCGGTCACGAAAACTGCGTCGATCTTGATCTCGTCGACAGGCAACTTCTTGAGATATGCGAGCGACGAGTAGCCCGTGCCGAAATCATCCAGCGCCAGCATTACGCCAAGCTCACGCAAGCGTTGCATGCCACCGAGACTCGACTCCAGATGGGACATCACCGCGCTCTCCGTGATCTCGAGCGTAAGGAGTTCGGCGGGAACGTCCCACAGCGTCAGCGCTTGCTGAACGAGATCCGCGAGCTCCGACTCAGCGAGCAGGGTCGCGGACAGGTTGACGGCTACTGCGGCTCCCGGCAGCGTTGACTGCCACGCTCGGCACTCGCGCAGCGCCGCGTCGAGGCACCACAGCGTCAATGGCATGATGAGGCCGTTTCGCTCCGCGAGCTTTATGAAACGATCCGGCGACACGGCTCGACCATCGTCGGTCGGCCACCGGCTCAGGGCTTCCATGCCGGTTATGAATCCGGTATCGAGATCGACTTTCGGCTGAAAGTGAAGCGCGAGCTCGGACTGGCCGAGCGCCACCTCGAATGCGCGCTCGAATTCAATGTTCGGTCGGTCCTCCGAGCCTTGGCACTCATTGTAGGCAACGACCTGCCGCCCGCTGCGGGACGCCTGTCGCAACGCCGTGTCGGCATGCCGCAGCAGCTGTTCCGCCGTCGTCGCATCCTGGGGACACGCACTCACCCCGAACGAAAGCGAGGGCATCACGCGACGCGACTGATACTCGAACGGCTCGGTGCAGCGGCGTAGAAACTTTTGTGCCGCGAGCAACGGCACCCCGGTGCCTGCGAGCGCCGGCAGGATCACCGCGAACTCGGTGGAGGAAATTCGAGCCAGGATATCGTTCGGGCGCAGACACGCGCTCAAGCGGCTCGCAATCTCTGCGACCAAAGCGTCGCCGAGCTCATAGCCGAGTTCCAGGTTGATGTCCCTCAGCCGCTTGAGCTTCACGTTGACGAGCCCGAGCACCTCCCCTGCCTGGGAGCTCGAAACACACGTATCTAGAATCCGACGAAAGTCGCTCCTATCGGCGAGCCGGACCAACGAGCCGGATTGAGGCGTAGAGCCCATTTCCAAGTTCTCCATCCTCAGAGGAAATAATCCTGAGGAGAGATCCCGTAGGCGCCAGGACTCAAGGTCGTGACCACCGCAAGCTCGGATCCGTCCGCGCAAGTGGTCTCGGACAAGAGATCTCTTACCAGGTTGACGTGTAGCGGCTTTTTCTCCGAGTCGAGCACCAGCATGACTTTAGGGCGCAGTCGGCGCAGCCTGTTCTGCCCGATGACGATGCCCACCTCGCCATTGCTGAGCTCCACGAGAGTCCCCACCGGGTACGCCCCCAGCATCTGAATGAATCGCTCAACGAGCTCCCCCGCAAAGGCGCTGTCACGACGTTCGTAGAGCTGCTGCACGACGGACTGCAAAGAATCGGCGTTCGAGTACGGCCGATCGCTGGTGAGGGCGTCGAACCAGTCGGCCAGTCCCGCCATGCAACCGAGCAGCGGAATCTGCCCGCCGGCCAGACCCTGGGGGTATCCGGACCCGTCGAAGCGCTCATGATGCGTCGAAGCAACCGATACCACACGCGGACTTATTCCAGGCAGCTCCTCCATGATGTTCACGCTATGGGTGACGTGCATTTTCACCTGCTCGAGCTCGGCATCATTGAGGCGGCGCGGAGCTATGAGCAGCTCCGGTGAAACCCGCGTCTTACCGATGTCCGCAAGCAGAGTACCCAAGCCGAGATCGCTGATCTGATCCTTGGGCAGTCCAAGGTGTCGACCGAAAGCGATCGCGAGCACGCTGGCGTCGATGCAATGAGAGTACGTGTAATTATCTCGCTCCTTGAGACTGCGTAGCAGCATGAAGGCGTCGGGATTGCGGAGGATGCTGCCCTCCATCTCCGTGACCGAGTCCCTGAGTTGTGCGATGTTCGGTTTCTTGCCCTCGCGCACCGCATCCATGAGGTCGCTAACCGTTTCGTTGACGCTTGCCCGCGCATTTCGCGCGAATTCCATCTCCTTCTCGACCGAGACTCGGTCGTGGTACTCGATGGTTGACGTCGGAACTCCGGGCAACGGGTCTCGAGACGACCGCGCCTGCGGTGAGGATGCCGGCTTTGCCCGCCCGTGCAACGTGGTGCTTTGCTCGAGATCTATGTATACGTGCTGGCAGTATTTGCGCAGCTCGGCGATGTCGTCCTCGCCCTTGATCAGGAAGCCTTGGAGAAGAAACGGGGTTTCGAGCCACGGCCTGTCGAGTCTCGAGACATACATGCCGATATCAAG
>JBFICP010000165.1:0-7078 GCA_041581935.1 Gammaproteobacteria bacterium
GATAGTCGCGTCGAAGATGTGTCTGTGCGCAGCTTAGCCCGGCGTACGACGTCTGAACTTACATGTCGTAGTCGAGCAACTCCGGCCCGGAGGTGATGATCTCCTTGCGCCGCGCGACGAATTCCTCCAGGGCCTCCCGGATACCCTCATCCAGGGGCGGCGGCTCGTATTCCTCAAGAAGCTGTTTCCATATGGTGTTGGCCCGCTGGGTCGCGGTGAGTGAGCCGCCGTCCTGCCAGGTCTCGAAATTGCGCCAGTCGGAGACGATGGGCTCGTAGAAAGCGCTCTCGTAGCGCGCCAGGGTATGTGTGGCGCCGAAGAAATGCCCGCCGGGCGCCACCTCGGCGATGGCATCCACGGCCAGGGTGTCCTCGTTGACGGTCACCGGCTGCAGATACTCGGCCATCATCTGCAGCATCTCCGCGTCGACGATGAGCTTCTCGAACGACGCCGTCAGGCCGCCCTCGAGCCAGCCCCCGGCGTGGAAGACCAGATTGGTGTGGCCCATGACGGCCGCCCACAGGGACATCTCGCTCTCGTAAGCGGCCTGGGCGTCGACCACGTTGGACGCATTGGTGCTGCTCGAGCGGAAAGGCACCCGGTAGCGGCGCGCGAGCTGGGCGCCTGCCTGGGTCGCCTTCACGTATTCCGGCGTTCCGAAGGCCGGTGCGCCGGACTTCATGTCGACATTGGATGTGAAGCCGCCGTAGATGACCGGTGTCCCGGGCCGGATGATCTGGCAGAGCATCATGCCGAATAGTGCTTCGGCATTTTGCTGGGTGAGCGCACCGGCGATGGTGGTGGGGGCCATGGCGCCGAGAAGCGTGAATGGTGTGACCACCACCGGCTGCCCTGCAAGCGCGAGCTCGGTGAGGCCGTCGGACATATTGCCGTCGAGCTGTCGCGGTGAGTTGGTATTGATATTGCCCATGGTGACGACGTGAGCGGGAAGATCCTCGTATCCGATGCCGTGCACGATGCAGTGCATTTCGAGCGCATCGTGGGCGCGGTAACCACCGAGCATGTTGGCGCCCCAAATTTTGTCGTGCAGGGTAATGGCCGCGTAGTAGCGGTCCAGGTGCCGTGTCTCCGCGGGCAGGTCGAGGGGCTCGAATGATCCGACGCCGCCGATGTGCACGATGTCGAGGCTCTGCAGCACGCGCAGAAAGTCGCACATCTCCTCGAAAGTGCCGGCACGGCGTCCCCGATCCAGGTCCGAGACGAACGACGGGCCGCCGACGGGCGCGAAGTTCAAATGATTCCCGCCAACGTTGATCGACTTGGCGGGATTGCGCGCCCGTATCGTGAAGCTCGACGGCGCCAGCGCCATGTGCTCCTCCACCATTGCAGGGTCACAGCGCACCATGCGGTCGTCGTTGCTCACCTCGGCGCCCGCGGCCGCGAGCCGTTGCCGCGCACCGCCGCTCAACACCTTCATGCCGATTTCCGAGAGCACCCTGAGCGACGCCAGGTGGATGGCCTCGATCTGATCGGCGCTCAGCACTTCGATGGGTGGATACGGGTTGGTGAGATTGCGCCAAGGGAGACGCGGAACCTGGCTGGCGTGCTCGCGGCGCGCCTTGCGCTCACGGCGTTCCCGGCGGCGTGTGCTTCGGCTCATGGCGATGGGTCGACTCCTCGCGATCGGTTGGACGGCCAATCCGGCCGCAATCACGCCCCCGGCGAGTCGTGCCGCGGCGTGCCTATCTTCCCACGCCGATCGCCGCCATAGCCAGACAACCCGCCGACCATTACATTGGCCCCTCGCCGAGCGTTTGCAGACCCTGAAGCGATGGGCTATCGTGGCCACCATTACAACAACGTGGCCAGACAAGACCCGGTTGGCGCGCTTTCTCCCGCCGCGGCAACGGGTACACCGGGCACGAGGGCATCTGAGCCATACGAGGAAGGGGCGCGTGGCATCCACAGTCGCCAAGCAAGTGCATGCGCAGGTTCCGACGCCGAGCAAATCAACTCCGAGTTTTTTTTAAAGGCGGCTGTCGCGGTTAATCGCGACAGCGGCGGCCGATCGCTGAATTCCGGCGGGTAGTTGCCGGGGCGGAGATACATAAAGAAGAAAGGATTACGGGAGGAACTCCCGCCCGCGCCATCATCGGGCCCCGGAGTCGCCAACCGAATCCGGCGTGGAGGAGCCTGACACATGCTCGTTTTCATTGCGAAGCGATTCGTCTTCATGATCATCACCATGATCGTGGTCTCGATGCTTCTATTCGTGCTTTTGGAGATCAATGTCGACGGCGTCGCCACCAAAGTTCTCGGACCTTACTCCTCACAGGAGTCCAGGGAGATCTGGCTCGAGCAGAACGGTTATCGCGATCCTCTGATACAGCGTTACGGTCGCTGGCTCGGTAGCGCGGTGGTCGGAGACTTCGGCGAGTCGGTTCGTTTCAAAGTACCGGTCGGCGACGTTATGTGGCCGCGATTGTGGAATACCGCCATCCTTGGATTCTGGGTCTTCGCGATCATGATCCCTTTGTCACTCATATTGGGAATACTGGCCGGCATGAGGGAAGGATCGAAACTCGACCGCAGCATATCGGTGACAGGAATCGTTACCACTTCGGTTCCCGAGTTCGCGAGCGCGGTTTTCCTTTCGGCGATTTTCGTTTTCTGGCTCAAGTGGCTACCCGGCACTAGCAGCATGTCGGACGGCTTCAGCTTCACGGAGCTGATCCTCCCGATTATGGTGCTGGTGATCTACGACTTCGGCTATGTCGCACGAATGACACGGGCGTCCATGGCCGAGGTGATGACGACTCATTACATTCGCACGGCTGTACTCAAGGGTCTGCCCTACCGGGAGGTCATCCTCAAGCACGCGCTTCGTAACGCACTCATCGCTCCCTTCACGGTCATCATGCTACAGGTCAACTGGCTGCTCTCCGGCGTCATCGTGGTGGAGTTCTTCTTCGCCTACAAGGGATTCGGGGCACTGCTCCTGGAAGCTTCGCTCAATCAGGACATCTTCATGATCGAAGCATGCGCCATGGTGGCCGTGTTCGTCGCGGTGGGCACGCAGACCATCGCCGACATCGGCTACACCTATCTCAATCCGCGAATCCGGTTCAGCTGAGGGGGTGACGACCATGGCGAATGTAAGCACTACCGCCTTACCGGCTCCCACGTTCGGCGCCGCCCTCATGCGCGCGATTCGATCGTTCGGCCTGCTGCGGGAAAGCTGGGTAGGGATGATCGGTGTCGGTCTGGTACTGTTCTGGGTCGTGGTAGCGCTTCTCGCGCCCCTCATAGCGCCCTTCGATCCCAATGCAACGCTCATACCGTTCCAGAAACCAGGAGCGGTTTTCCCCGGCAACGATACGGTACCTGCGGGTACGTTCTGGCTCGGCACCGACCAGCTCGGCCGGGACATCCTGTCGCGCGTCATGTGGGGATCGCAGACCGTGCTCATTTACGCGCCTCTGGCGACGCTCTCGGCGTATACGGTCGGAATTCTCATGGGCCTTGCGGCCGGATATTTCCGGGGCTGGATAGACGACCTGCTCTCCCGTATCGCCGACATCATCCTGTCGTTCCCGGTACTGGTGCTTTATATCATCATCATCGCCACCATCGGCGCGTCCGGAATCAATATCATCATCGCCATCACCTTCGCGAGCGCGCCGGGAATTATGCGTATCGTGAGAGGACTGGTCCTCGATCTGCGCAATCGAGATTACGTCGCCGCGGCTCAGACGCGGGGCGAAGGGTCGTGGCGGATAATGCTCGTCGAAATTCTTCCGAACGCGCGTGGACCGCTCATCGTGGACTCGTGCCTGCGCCTCGGCTACGTGATCATCACCATCGGAGTGCTGGGCTTTCTGGGTCTGGGACTACCGCCACCCGATCCGGATTGGGGCGGCATGATCAATGAAACACGTTCCATGGCGCTGGCCTTCCCGCACATGGTGCTGTATCCGTGCTTCGCGATTTCATCTCTGATTCTAGGCTTCAACCTGCTCGCCGACGGGCTGCGCGAGATATCACTGAGAGACTGAGGTCACCGCATAAGAGGGGACGGGTTCGAGATAGGTCCCCGGAAACAATCAACGAGGGGGATTTCCCCAATGCAATTCGACGAAAACGCACCGGTGCTGGAGATCAAGGATCTCAACCTCTCCTACTGGACCCGGGCCGGAGAGATCCCGGCCGTCATCGACTTCTCACTCACTGTCAACAAGGGTGAGAGCATCGGACTCGTCGGCGAATCCGGCTGCGGAAAGTCCACCGTCGCCATGGCCATCATGCAATACATGGGCGGCAACGGCACCATCAAGAGCGGCAGCATCAAGTTCAAGGGCGTCGAGCTCAATACGCTTCCCCCGGAAGATCTTCGCAGGCTGCGAGGCTCGGCAATCTCGATGATTTACCAAGAGCCCTTCGCGGCGCTCAATCCCAGCCTCACGCTCGGCACGCAGCTCAAAGAGGTGCCTATTACCCACGACGGCATTTCCGACGCCGAGGCGCATGAGCGTGCCGTCAAGGTTCTTGGAGACGTGCGCCTGCCCGATCCCGAGCGGGTCATGGCGGCCTACCCCCATCAGATCTCTGGTGGTCAGCAGCAGCGCGTGGTAATCGCCATGGCGTTGCTGTCGAATCCTTCGCTGCTGCTGCTCGATGAGCCCACCACCGCTCTCGATGTCACCGTCGAAGCCGGCATCACCAAGCTCATTGCAGAAATCGGCAAGCAGTACGGCACGTCGCAGATTTATATCTCGCACAATCTGGGGCTCATTCTCGAAGTTTGCGATCGAGTATTCGTCATGTACTCGGGCGAGGTGGTGGAAGAAGGCACCATTCATTCGCTGTTCACATGGCCGAAGCACCCGTATACCCACGGGCTATTCGGATGCATTCCGCTGCCTACGGCCGACAAGAACGCGGCACCGCTCAAGCCCATTCGCGGCCAGCTGCCGCTACCCCACGAGCGGCCGCCCGGCTGCAACTTCGGTCCGCGGTGCGACTTCTTCGTCGACGGGCGGTGTAACTCGAGAGACATCCCCATGTCGTCGGTCACCGGCAGCGCCGCCGATCATCGCGTTCGGTGCGTACGCTGGACGGAGATCGACTTTGCCGCGGAAATCGCCCATGGCGAGGAGAAGCCACCGCTCACTATCGGTGACACCGTGCTCGAAGTGGACAAGATGCAGAAGTACTACGAGGTGCACGATCGTTCCATCGCGGCGCTCATCTCCGGGCAAAGCGTCAAGCTCGTCAAGGCCAACGAAGCGCTGGATTTTGACGCGCGCGAAGGTGAGACGGTTGCCATTGTCGGTGAATCCGGGTGCGGCAAATCGACCTTTGCCAAAGTGCTCATGGGGCTGGAGACGGCCACCGGTGGCGAGGTGCGCTATGGTGGTACGAATATCGGCGACGACCCCGTACGCACCCGCTCGCCGAAGCAGATTGGCTCGCTGCAGATGGTCTTTCAGAACCCCAGCGACACCCTGAACCCCAGTCACACCATCGGCGGCCAAATCGGCCGGGTGATCAAGAAATTCGGGGTCGAATCGGACAAGGCCAAGATTCGCGAGCGTGTGATGGAGCTACTCGATCTGGTCAAGCTACCGCGGGATTTCTACATCCGGCGCCCGCGCCAGCTTTCCGGCGGGCAGAAGCAACGCATCGGTATCGCGCGCGCGTTCGCCGGCAACCCGGCGATGGTCATCGCCGACGAGCCGGTTTCCGCCCTCGACGTGTCGGTGGCCGCCGCTGTGACCGAGCTGCTCACCGACATCCAGCGGGATCACAAGACGACGTTGCTGTTCATAAGTCATGATCTCAGCGTGGTGCGCTACCTCGCGGATCGTATCGTGGTGATGTATCTGGGACAGATCATGGAGCGCGGCACGACCGAGGAGATCTTCGAGCCGCCTTACCATCCTTATACCGAGGCGCTGCTTTCCGCGGTACCGATCGCCGACCCGGAAGTCACGAAACGCGAAATCGTTCTTGAAGGCAATTTGCCGAGCGTCATGAATCCGCCCAAGGGTTGCCCGTTCTCCACCCGCTGCCAGCACAAAATCGGCAGGATTTGCGACGACGAGCGCCCACCGGTGCAGATGGCGTCGAACGGCCACGCCATCGCCTGCCATATTCCGTTGGAGGAGCTGCGAAAGATGGAGCCGGTCATCGTCGTGCCCAAGGCGGAAGAGCGAATTCACGTGACCCAATGAGGTCGTGCCTGGCGCGCTGCGCGAACTGTAGGCGGACAGAAACATGTACAAGAAAATTCTCGTCGGCCTCGACGGCTCAACTCATGGCATCGAAGCCACCAAAACCGCCGCACAGCTGGCGAAGACTTTCGGCTCGGAGCTCCACCTGCTGACCGTCACTCGGCCGTTCAAGGTCTCCCCGGAGCTGCGCAAGTATCTCGAGGCGGAGAATCTTCTCGGCGAACCGAAGTACGTCATGGACGAAATGACCAAGAGCATCGTCAACGACGCCAAGGATATAGCCGAATCGGAAGGGCTGGCGAAAGTGACCGCGGTGGTCCGCGAAGGAAAACCCACACGGACAATCCTCGATTACGCAAGAAGCAATGGCATCGATCTCATCGTCGTGGGGTCACGCGGTGTGGGTGAGCTCGATGCGGTGCTGCTCGGCAGCGTGTCTCAGAAAGTGAGCCTGTTGAGCGCTTGCACGGTGATGATCGTGCGCTAGCATCCGGGCCGGCGCGAGAGACAAGGGAAGTAATCCAATGGGCTGCGAATCGACTTGTGAGCTTGTTCAACTGCGGGTGATGAACGCACGGTTCGTGCACATCGAACCGAGGCCACGAGCCGGTGCGCCCCAGGATCTCGAGCAAAGGCTTCTGGACAAGATGAAGGCCGAGCTCGAGTCCGAGTCTCATAACTGCTCTGGAGACTGCGAGTGCGTGATCGGCGAACCCGTGCAGGTAGCCTCCCGCGAGCAGATTAAGAAAGTCACCGACGGTGATTACACCGGCTGGTACAAGGTCACTCTGGTCAAGTACCGCACTCAGGGTGAATGCATGCCCAGCTCCGACGAGCTCCCCGCTGGCGCGAGAGGCGGTTAATCGACCTGATGCCGCGCGATC
>JBFICP010000166.1:0-7060 GCA_041581935.1 Gammaproteobacteria bacterium
GAAAGCTCTCTTCGATGCCGTACCACTCTCCGGCATAAAGCGCGACAGCTATCATCATGACCTGAACGCCGAAGGCGCCGGCCACGCCGAGGCGGCGCAGCTGCTGCTTGCGCTCGCCTTCGAGCAATGCCTCCTGGCGATCGGGGTCGTAGGGATGCGCGGTATAGCCGATACGCTTGACCGCGTTCAGTATGTCGCTCAGCCGCGTGCGCTGCGAATTCCAGCGAACTCTTGCGCGATGCGTGGAGAAATTGACCTCGGCGTGCACGACGCCGGGCAGCTGTTTCAAAGTCCGCTCGTTCGCCATTGCACACGCCGCGCACTCGATACCTTCGAGGACCAATGCCGCTTCGAGCTCGCCGTTTTCCAGCCGGCGTACGAAAGTGCGCTGAACTTCTTCGTGATCGTAGACCCGGCTGTCGTGTAGAGCATCCGGATTGAGCTCCTCGTGGAGCGCCGGCAGCCCGCTTACGGCCGAGTGAGACGGCGTTGACAACATTGTTCTCCGACGTTGCCGCTGGGAAGCCCCATCATAGCCGCTCCCGTCGCCGCTACGATACCCGTGAACGCCGGGCCGCGATCGCGGCTGCGTCGACACGACGGCAGGCAACGCCGGTGGGGTTAGGAACCCGTGCCGTAGAACACGAGCAACACGATCAGAAGGACGACGAAGATGGCCAGATAGACGAATAGCCGGCGCTGATGACGCTGACCTTGCCTCGTATAGGGGCGCGGAAACTCGAGCCACAGGCTCCGCTGCTGCGAAACCCCTTGTGATTCGTTCTTGAGGTCCCGGCGCAGATGCACCCAGTGAAACAGCGCCAGCACCAGGCAGCCGATGGACAGCACCAGCGCGGAAATCAACAGGAACTTCATGGCGTCCATGTCCTGGTTGTCCTGATCTCGTCTGTCATCGAGGCCCTCCGAGGGCGGTTCGCGATGCCCTCGGCACCAGGCTCAAGTATGAGCCGATGCCTTGCGGGCGCAACGTGACGGGGGCCTCAGTTTGCCGAATTGAGGCGAATTCGAGCGAGGCTCTCAGGAGCCACCCTTCCAGGCCCGGGGACGGAGCAGCTGCGGCTCGACGTGGGCCGCGTGGGGCAGGGCGCGCAGCGAGTCGAGCTTCGAAAGCGCTTCGTCGATGCGCCCGGACGTCGGCTCGAGCCAGGCGCTGTTGGGCGCGTAGGCGGGAATCTCGGCGACGGCAAAATCGAGTGCCTCGAGCTGGCTGCGCATGCTTTCGATAGGCGTATTTTCCTCCAATCGCAGAAAGATTCGCCGCGTCGCGACGGCCGGGCTGGCGCCTTCAGTCGCCGAGTAAACTGGCAGCACCTCGACATTGGGTTCCAGACCCGGTGATGGTTGCCCGCGCGCGACGTGAATGTCGTCGCCGATCGCCTGCGCGTGGACAGTTTCCGCAACCCGCTTCGAAACAGGTCCACGAAGCGCGTAGAGATCGTCACGTTTTTGTAATCGAACGGGTCCATTTACACCATCGATAACGATGTACTCGGGGCAACGTGTCCACTGCTGGAGGGCATTCATGGATATCACTATACTCCCAACCTGTTGTTGAAATCCCACCTCGTTTCGGAAAGGAATGATCCGATGGCAAAGATCGCGAGTGTCAAGTTTGGCGGTAAGAAGGGAAATCCCTATCGACTGCACATGAGTGACGACATCATGGTTGTGCGCACGCGCAGCCGTCGCACCGTGCGTGAAACCCAGATTTCGGCACGCGCACGGGAAGTTCTTTCACAATTCGATCCGATTTTCTCGATTCCGGAGGTCGGCGTCGAGGTCTTGCGTTGCAGCGCGCGACGCGCCGTGCGCTCGGTGCGCGACAAAGCGCGGGTCGCTCTGCGTCGTGAGGAACCGGTACGCTTCGCCGGGCGCGGACTGTGCACCGAATCGGGGAGGCCGGTTCTGTATACCGAAAACCTGTTCGTGCAGTTCTCCGATCGATGCGGCCAGGCAGCGGTATCGCGCATATTGAAAGACTTCGGGCTCAACAAGAAGCGTAAGCTCTCCTACGCATCAAACGCCTGGTTCGTCGAGCTTCCGGAGGGCAGCGGTCACGAAAAGACATTAAAGACCGCCGCTTCGTTGTTGAAGCACGACGAGGTGCTCCTTTGCCATCCCGAGCTCGTGCAGGAAGTGGCTAGACGCGTTGCCTTTCCACAGCAATGGCATCTCAAACGGACGAGGATCGACGGCAACACCGTTAACGCTCACGCGAACGTCGAGGCGGCGTGGGCGTTGAGTCAGGGTGAAGGAACCACCATCGCCGTCATCGACGACGGTGTCGACATGGATCACGAGGAGTTCACAGGCGCAGGAAAGATCGTCGCACCGCGCGACGTCACGCGCGGAGTCGACGACGCCAGACCCGGTCGTGGCGACCATCACGGAACGCCGTGTGCCGGAGTCGCCTGCGCGAACGGCTCGCACGGCGCATCCGGCGTCGCACCCAGGGCCAGTCTCATGCCGATCCGTCTGGTCTCGAGCCTCGGCTCACAGTCCGAGGCGGACGCCTTCGTCTGGGCGGCCGATCACGGTGCCGACGTCATATCCTGCAGCTGGGGGCCGATGGACGGCGAATGGTGGAACCCGAACGATCCCCTTCATGACGATGTCGTGCCGATACCCGACTCGACTCGGCTGGCCATCGACTATGCCGTGCGCGAAGGCCGTGCGGGAAAGGGCTGCGTCATCACCTGGGCGGCTGGAAACGGCAACGAATCCGTCGACAATGACGGTTACGCGAGCTACTCGAATGTCATCGCGGTTGCCGCGAGCAACGATCGCGGCAAGAAGGCCGACTACAGCGACACCGGGGAGGCAATCTGGTGCAGCTTTCCCAGCAGTAACGGTGCGCCTTCGCTGACCCCCGGAATCTGGACCACCGATGTGTCGGGGGCGGGCGGTTACAACTCCGGCGCCGAAAGCGATGGTGACGCTGCCGGTCACTACACGAACGCCTTCGGCGGAACCTCCAGCGCGTGCCCGGGCGCTGCCGGTGTGGCGGCGCTCGTGATCACGAGGGATCCGACGCTTCGCTGGGACCAGGTGAAGGAGCTGCTCAAGCGCAGCTGCGATCGCATCGATCCGTCCGGGGGACGTTATGACGCGAGCGGGCACAGCAAGCTCTACGGCTATGGACAATTGAATGCAAAAGCCGCGGTCGAGCTCGCCGCGCCGGCGCCCGCAGCCGGATATACCGCGGTGCACAAGGCCATTCAATCGGTGCCCATCCGTGATCTGAAGACCGCACGGCTGCGGGTCGCCGTCGGTGATACCCGGCCGGTCCGCGGGCTCAAGGTGAGTGTGGATCTGGAGCACACGTGGATCGGCGATTTGACGGTGAAGCTCAAGCCGCCCGCCGGGCTCGTCTCAAAGGCGCTGGTGCTGCACGATCGCCAGGGTGGCGGCGAGAGCAATATTCACCGCGTCTACGATACAGCGTCGACGCCCGGGCTGTCGGCACTCGAGGGCGTAACACCGGCCGGCGAATGGACGCTCGAGGTCCGCGATCACGCCAAGCGCGATGTCGGGCACATTCGCAGCTTCGGCCTGGAGCTGGAGCTTTGAGCCGGCGGAGTGGCTATAATCCTCGAGCACCGTCCTGTCGCGCGACCGTCACCAGCCACGCTTCATGACACCTCTTGACTGTCGAACGACGGCAGGTTCGCGTGGAGGGGCCCGCTAGTCGGCGCCTCGAAATCTCCGTCGCAGCAGGTATCGGAAGTAATGAAGAAGCTTGACAACTTTCGACTGAATTTCGGCGACCGGGAATTTCTTCCCATCATCATCGGCGGAATGGGCGTCGATATCTCCGCCACGGGGCTGGCTCTGGCCGCGGCACGAATGGGTGGTATCGGCCACATATCGGATGCCATGCTACCCACGGTTGTCGATCAAGAACGCCGCACGAGCTTTGTCCGCGACAAGCTTCAGAAGTACAAGTACAACGTCGCGAACGCCGACAAGTCCATGGTCAAGTTCGATCTGGAAGCGCTGGCACGCGCCACGCGCATGCACGTCGGCTCCGTAATGGAAGCCAAGAAGGGCTCGGGGATGGTGTTCATCAATTGCATGGAAAAGCTGACCATGAACAATCCGGCCGGTACGTTGAAGACGCGCCTCGAGTCGGCCATGGATTCGGGTATCGATGGAATCACCTTGAGTGCGGGTCTTCATCTAGGCTCTTTCGCGCTCATCGAGGATCATCCTCGATTTCGCGACGTCTTGCTCGGCATCATCGTATCGTCGGCACGTGCTTTAAAGCTTCTGCTCAAGAAGGTTTCCCGCACGCGGCGATTGCCCGACTACGTCATCGTGGAAGGTCCGCTTGCAGGAGGTCACCTCGGCTTTGGCATGGACTGGGCGGACTACGATCTGAAGCAAATCGTGGCCGAAGTGGTCGCGTTCCTGGCCGAGCAGGAACTCGATATTCCGATTATTGCCGCCGGCGGCGTGTTCACCGGTTCCGATGCGGTCGACTATCTCGAGCTGGGATGCTCGGGCGTCCAATGCGCGACGCGCTTTACGATTACCAGAGAATGCGGACTGCCCGGTCCCGTAAAGCAGGAATACCTTCGAGCCGTCGAAGAGGACATCGTCGTCAACATGATTTCTCCGACTGGCTATCCCATGAGAATGTTGCAGCAATCCCCGGCCATCGGCTCCGGAATCCGGCCTAATTGCGAGGCATACGGGTATCTTCTCGACAGAAACGGTCACTGCGACTACATCGATGCCTACAATGCGGTGGTCGCCCAGAATCCCAAAGAAGTGAAGGTGCTCGACAAGACATGCCTGTGCACCGCGATGCGACGGTTCAAAGTATGGACGTGCGGGCACTATGCGTATCGCCTGAAGGAAACTGCCAATCTGCTCGCCGACGGAACTTACGAGCTGCCGACCGCCGAGCATGTTCTCAATGACTACCTCTACAGTACCGACTATCAGGCGCATCGGCCTCCACTGAACGCGAAGATTGTCTGAGACGATCGTCAGCGTGACGTGCCGGCGCGTAGTTCGAGCCGCCGCGCAATGCAAAAAGCCATCGGTTGGTTACTGACGCCGCTGCACATCATAGTTTTCGTCACCGTGCTGCTCGTGTTTCACGCCGCGCAGGTGCTCGCGTGGAGGATCGGCTACTCGGCGCACAAGCGTGTCGTCGACTATCTAAACCTTTGCGTGCTGGCCACGCTCAGAATCATGGGAACACGCATCGAGGTACGATGCGAACACCGGCTTCCCGACGATACGCCGCTGATCATCGTCGCGAATCATCAGAGCATGTACGACATTCCGCTGCTCGGCTGGACCTTCAGAAGACATCACCCGAAGTATGTGGCCAAAATCGAGCTCGCAAAGGGATTGCCCAGCATCTCCTACAACCTGCGCCACGGAGGTTCGGTGCTCATCGACCGCGAGGACCCGCGAGCGGCGATGCGCGCCATCCAGAAATTCGGGCGGAAAGTGGAAGAAAACCGGTTCGCGGCCTGCATTTTCCCCGAGGGTACTCGCGCCCGGGACGGAGTGATGAAGGCGTTCAATTCCGCTGGATTGATGTCATTGATGCGCGTCATGCCTTCGGCCGCGATCGTGCCCGTCGCTATCGACGGCTCGTGGCAGCTGCTGCGCTACCGAATGCGGCCCATACCCTTTGGAGTTCGCCTGCGGTGCAGCGTGCTAGCGCCGATCCACCAGCGCGAGGGCAGTGCTCGGGAGATCGTCGCTATCGCGGAGAGCCGGATTCGTGAGGTGCTCGGGCGCGTGTGAGATCCGTGCGGAGCATTTTTGCCGCCGGAAGGGATTCGATCTTCAATCGCGTCGGCGCGGCTAGCGACACTCGGGCGGGCGGTATCGGCTTTTCAGCGTGCCGCCGCGACAGTCCCATCTCAGCGTGTTGTTTTCAATGATGGGGGTAAACTCCACCGTTTGATCGCGAAGCTGCAAAGGGCCGGTGAGCGTCATGACAATCACGCCCTCGTCGCCGACGACGAAGGTCTGGCGCGCATCCGCGGCAGCTTCCTCGGGCAAGCCGACGTCGGCGTTACTCGTGGGATAGGCACGATAGTCGATTATGAACTGCTTGACGGCTTCCTGGGGCTGCTTGGAAGCCGCGAAGGCGCCTGCCACCTTCGCCCGCAGCGTATAGTCCTGGTAGGCGGGAATTGCGATCGCCGCCAGAATTCCGACCACCATGATGGCGGCGAATCCACCCACGACCAGGGCGACCACCAGCCCGACCGAGCCCTCGCCGCCGAGATTGGGTTTCCCGTCGTTGTGGCGCGCATCCCAGGACTCCTGGCTCCTCGCCAGGAACACGATGCCTTCGAAAAGTGCGATGAGCCCTGGAATCAGCGTCCAGAAAAGCAGCAGGTAGAACACGCCCCACCACTGTCCCAGATAAAATCGGTGCACGCCGAGTCCGCCGAGAAAAATCGCGAGCAGACCGGCGACCACCTTGCTTTTGTAGCCGCGGCTTCTTTGCGAGGCGCCACAGCTGGGGCAGATGGGTGCGGTCTGGTGAAGGTCATGCCCGCATGCGGTGCAGGCGGCCATGCCGGGTAGCGGCTGTGAGATTTGCGCGGCGACGCTGTTCGTCATGACATGGGATCCCGGGGGTGGTGCGGCGTGCAATCGGACGCCGGTACGTGTCTGCCCGCAAGTCTAGTCGCTTCTCGCGGAGCCGGTCGGGGCGGATTGGGGGAACTTGTGTGACTCCAGTCACAGTTGCAGGGGCGGTGACGATTCGGTGAGCGAGATTCAGCGTCGGACCACCGCTCGCAGCGTTTCAGCGGCATCTTCCACGCCCGCCCGGTCTACGTCGATGTGGGTAACGGCACGCATTGTCACATCGTCGATATCGCCGATGCGCACACCACGCGCCAGGAGACGCTCGCCGATCTCAGGTGCGCCGAGCCCGCAGCCGCTGGTATCGAAGTAGATCATGTTGGTCTGCACGGACTCGAGGTCCACGCCGATGCCGGGGATCTCGGCAATGAGCTCCGCGAAGCGTCTGGCATTTTCGTGGTCTTCGGCCAGA
>JBFICP010000167.1:0-7049 GCA_041581935.1 Gammaproteobacteria bacterium
CCCGGTCGCCCGGAAGCGTCGAGAAACTGATCTTGTCCAACGTCGTCCCGCTCTGCGCATGGCTCAGACCCGCCCAGGCGAGCGCCGCCACCGCCACCACCAGGTGCATCAACCAGGACCACGCCCAGCCTGGCGACCTCGGCGCGCTGCCAATGCAACGCTCGCGGGAGAACGATTCGTTCGGTTTCATCATTGCGGGCTTCCGTATTCGATTATTCGGCAAGTGCCATCTCGGCGTCGCGTTCTTCCCAGTTGCCCCGGCCGTCCGGGACGATCTCGAGGATCTCGATTCTGTCCTCGGTAATAGCCGTGATCTTGCCGTGATTTTGTCCAATGTAATTACCGACCTGAACGCGGTGAATGATGGCGTCCGGATCGCGCACGATTCCCCAGAACTGATCATCCTTCTCCAGCGTACCCATCATGCGAAGACCGTCCAGCGGATAGCTCTCGAGTTCTTCGCGATTGCGGTTGAAATCGGGCGTGATCCCGGTTGTCTCCGTCTGTACGGGTGCATCCGGTGGCCGCGGTGGCTCGAGATAGAATGGCTCAAAGGGATCCACGCACTGAATTTGGCCGTCGCAGGGGTAGGTGTAGACGATATAAGGCGCAATGGGCGGAAGCTCTTCGATCTTGGTGCCCTTCCTGGTCTTGACCTCGGCCACGTAGCTTCTCAGGTCCGCCATCGATCCACCACCACAGCCCGCAAGCGGGACACACACTACAAGCAGTGTGATAAGCACTCGAGCGGCGCGGTGGCTTCGGCCGGAAAAAATTGCGCGAATCGACGACAGTATTGATTGCATTCGAAGAACCTCGGGCACTATTACTTCTTCGCCTTCTTCTTACGCTTCTTCTTGCCTTTCTTCTTTTGGTTCTTTTCAGCCTCGAGTGCCGCGATCTCATCTTCCTCGAGGTAGCGGTAGGTCTTGGCGACCATATTCATGATCAGCTGATCCTCGCCGCCGGTCGTATTCCCGCCCTTGGTTACCGGTGCTATACCGACATCGTGTTGCGTGACAATCCGGGGAAGTGCGGCGACGCTGCTGACGAAATTGCCGAACTCGTGGTACTTGCCGGTCACGCGAATAGTAATCGGTTGTATTGCATAGAACTCCGCGGTCTGTTCTGCGCCCGGCTTGAATAGTTCGAACTCGAGGCCAGCGGCGAGGCCTGATTGAGAAATGTCGACGAGAAGCCCTTCGATCTCGGTCTTGTTCGGCAGAAGTCTCAGCAGATTACCGAACGACTCCTTCATCTCCTTCAATTGCTCTTTGAGCGGCTCGAGATTGGCGGCCTTACGTTGCTTGAACTCGAAAGTTTTCTTGAGGTCGATTTCTTTTTCCTGTGCGGAACTCAGGCGCGCCAGCTGGTCCTTGGTGTCGAACCAGTAGCCAGCGCCGAGTACCGCAGCGCACAGGATGAGAATAACTATGCCCTTGAGCGCTCCGGGCCAGTTACCGATGTTGTTGGGATCGAGATCGAGTTTTGAAAAGTCAGGCATTTCCATGGTCGTTTACCCACCCGAGGCGAGCTTCTGGTCGCCTTCCGTTTGCTCGCCTTCCTTTTTCTGGCGGGACGCCTGCTTGACATTCAAATTGAAGGAGCTGAGCCGCACCGATGCGTCTTTCTGCGTGTCGTCCTTGATTTCGACCAGCGAAGGGCTCTCGAGCCACTTGGACGCGTCGAGGCTTCGCATGAGCGATGCCACTCGGGCGTTCGATTGGGCGACGCCCTGAAGATTCAACGTGCGTCCCTTCTGTGTGACTTTCGTGTAGTAGACACCATCGGGAAGCGTCGTGACGAGCTCATCGAAAACGTGCACGATCTCCGGACGTCCTGATTGCAGGCTCTGAATAACCTGCGTTCGCGCGATCAAGCTGTCGCGCTCCCTCTTGAGGTCTTCAATTTCCTTGATCTTCTTGTCGAGCGAAGCAATCTCCGCCTCGATGAACTGATTCCTCTGCTCTTGATAGGCGATGCGACTCTCATAGTGAAGATGAACACCGAGCACAACACCGCCCATCATCAGTGCCGCTATGACTGCGGTAATTATGAATTCTTTCTCGCGGCGCTTTCGCAGCTCGTCGCGCCACGGAAGTAGGTTGATTTGAGGCATTAGATAGCGGTCCTCATTGCCAAGCCGCACGCGATCATCAATGACGGCGCGTCGTTGTTAATAATGCTCTCGCGGACTTTGGACCCGAGAGACATGTTCGAAAACGGATTGGCCTTGGTGACTTCACATCCTGTCTTGGCGGCGATGACCTCCGCCGCGCCGTCAATGGACGCGCACCCGCCGGCCAGCACAATGCGATCCACCTGGCCGATCTGGCTCGAGGAATAGAAAAACTGAAGGGCGCGATTGACCTGCTGAGCCATGGACTCCTTGAATGGCTCGAGGACTTCGGGACCGTAGTTGTCCGGTAGGCCGCCCTGGCGTTTGGCAAGACCGGCCTCCTCGTAGCTCAACCCGTAGCGACGCTGAATCTCCTCGGTAAGCTGCTTGCCACCGAACACCTGCTCGCGCGCGTAGATGATTTTCAGATCGCTCAGCACGCTCAGCGTGGTCATGGTGGCGCCGATATCCACCAGCGCGATGGTCTCGTCAATGCCGCCGGTCGGCAGATCCCGGGCGATCAGCGAGAACGCGTTCTCCAGAGCAAAAGCCTCGACGTCGACAATCTTGCAGGTCAGGCCGCCGAGCTCGGCGGCGGCGACGCGCACGTCCACGTTCTCGGCTCGTGATGCCGCGATCAGCACTTCGACCCTGTCGGGGTCGGACTCCGAGGGGCCGATGACCTCGAAATCGAGATTCACCTCGTCCAGCGAGTAGGGGATGTACTGGTCGGCTTCGAGCTCGATCTGGCTCGCCATCTCGTCATCGGAGAGATTCCCCGGCATGGAGATGACCTTGGTGATGACCGCGGAGCCGGGCACCGCCAGGGCGGACAGCTTGTTCTTCGTCTGGGCGCGTTTCATGGCGCGTCCGATGGCTTCGCCGACTATCTCGACATCGGTAATGTTTTTTTCTACCACGGCGTTTGCGGGCAGCGGCTCGACGGCATAGGATTCGACCCGGAACTTGCTGCCGCCGCCGCTCAGCTCGAGAATTTTGACGGCCGTAGAACTGACGTCCACGCCCATCACGGGGAGCTCTTTGCTGGAGAGTAAACCCACGATTTTTTCCTTTAGGAGTGGGCATTTAGGGCCAACTGATGGCCCTTTACATTAAATGCCACATTAAACTATAGAACACGCTTTCCTGAATGTACAAACGGGCTCCTGGCGGTTACAAACAGCCGTCGTGTGGTTGTTATTGACGGCGTATACTAGGAGGAACTTTAGTTATAGCCTCCCAAATCGCCACATGTGGCGAGGGGTCTTTCGAGGGTGGGTCCCGCCCATTGGCGCACATCGACCATGGTGCCCTGGATACCGCCATCAGACCCGGTGCCCACCGGTCGCGTCGGGCGTGGTGGGCTACGCTACCAGTGCGCGTGGCGGTGGTGACGCCGGTCACGAAATTGGTCTTCCGACCGCGCCTACCAGGACAAGTGTAGACAATGTTTCGCCTATCTAGCGCCCTTCGAGTGGTGGGCGTCATTCTGTTGGTTGCCGGGATTCTCGGCGTCATCGGCACGGCCGGGCTGTACTGGTATCTGGCCCCCAAATTGCCTTCCATCGACAGCCTCAAGGATGTCCAGCTGCAGGAGCCGCTGCGGGTCTATACGGTCGACGGCCGGCTGATCGCGGAGTTCGGCGAGAAGCGCCGCACACCCCTCGAGTTCGAGCAGTTTCCCGAGCTCATGGTGAAGGCGGTGCTCGCCGCCGAGGACGATCGGTTCTATCAGCACCCCGGGGTGGATTGGCAGGGGCTCGCGCGGGCCGTGGTGCACCTGGTGCGCACCGGCGAAAAGGGGCCCGGCGGAAGCACCATAACCATGCAGGTGGCGCGCAATTTCTTTCTCGGACGCGAGAAGACCTACGTGCGCAAGCTGAACGAGATCCTGCTGGCGCTGAAGATCGAGGAGGAGCTCAGCAAGGACGATATCCTGGAGCTTTATCTGAACAAGATTTTTCTCGGCCACCGGGCCTACGGAGTCGAAGCGGCGGCGTTGGTCTACTACGGGGCACGGCTCGACGAGCTCAGTGTGGCCCAGGTTGCCATGATTGCGGGACTTCCCAAGGCGCCCTCGCGCTTCAACCCGATTGTGAATCCCGAGCGCGCCAAGAGTCGCCGCGATTACGTCCTTGGACGCATGCGCGAGCTCGGCGCGATCTCCGAGGACGAGTATCTGGTTGCCGTGTCGACGCCGGTGACGGCGCGCTTGCACGGCCTGTCCGTCGAGGTCGAGGCTCCCTACGTGGCGGAGATGGTGCGCGCGCTGGTCGAGGAGCGACTGGGGGAAGAGGCCTATACGGCCGGCTACCGCGTCTACACGACCATCGACAGCCGACTGCAGGTGGCGGCCAATCAGGCCCTGAGAAAGAATCTCCTTGCCTACGACCAGCGCCATGGGTTCCGGGCGCCGGAGTTCCACGTCGATCTGGATGCACCGGGTGTCAGCCTGGACGCAGTGCTCGCCGACATTCCCTCGACCGCCGGACTGCTACCTGCCATCGTCGTCGGGGTCGAGGACAAGGTGGTCACCGTCTATGCGAAGATTTTCGGCGAAGTTCAGATCCCCTGGCAGGGGCTCGAGTGGGCGCGGCCCTATATAGATGAAAACCGCCGCGGTCCTGAGCTCGAAACTGCTCACGATGTGGTTGCGCGAGGCGACGTGATACGCGTGCAGCTCCACGAAGACGGATGGCGTCTGGTCCAGGTTCCGGCCGTCGAAGGCGCCCTGGTTGCGCTCGACCCGAAGGACGGCGCGATCACGGCGCTGACCGGCGGCTTCGACTTCTACCGCAGCAAGTTCAACCGCGCCGTTCAGGCCGAACGCCAGCCGGGATCGAGCTTCAAGCCGTTTATCTACTCCGCCGCGATCGAGTACGGGTACACGCCTGCCAGCATCATCAACGACGCGCCCGTGGTGTTCGACGACCCTGGCCTCGAAGCCGTCTGGCGGCCGGAGAATTACAGCGGAAAATTTTTCGGGCCGACGCGCCTGCGAGTGGCGCTGTTCAAGTCGCGCAACCTCGTGTCCATTCGTCTTCTGCGGGCCATCGGAATCGAGTATGCGGTCGAGTATCTGAAACGCTTCGGCCTGGACGTGGATCGCATTTCCCACGACCTGTCGCTGGCGCTCGGCAGCGGGGGTGTGACGCCGCTCGAGATGGCTACCGGCTACGCGGTGCTCGCCAACGGCGGATTCCGAGTGACGCCTTACTTCGTCGACCGTATCGAGGGTTCGGACGGCTCGCTCTGGTACCAGGCCGATCCGCTGCGTGTGTGCGAAGACTGTGACGAAGATGGGGCGGTCGAGCTGGACATCGTGGCGAATCACGATCTCGACCCGATCGTGCTTGCCGACGATGGTCTCGATCAGGCGCAGCACGCGCCGCGGGTTCTGAGCCCCCAGAACGCCTGGATCATGAACTCGCTGATGCGCGACGTTATCAAACGCGGCACCGGACGGCGCGCGCTCGCGCTCAAGCGCGACGACCTTGCGGGCAAAACAGGTACCACGAACGATCAGCAGGATGCCTGGTTTTCCGGATTCAACCCGAAGCTCGTCACGACGACCTGGGTCGGCTTCGACCAGCTGGGTCCACTCGGACGCCGCGAGACCGGTGCCGGTGCGGCGCTTCCCATGTGGATTGATTTCATGCGCGTGGCGCTGGACGGTGTGCCCGAGGAAACGCTGCCGCAGCCGAATGGACTCGTCACCGTGCGCATCGACCCCGAGTCGGGCCTGCGTGCGAGCGCATCACAACCAGGCGCCGTTTTCGAGACTTTTCGGATCGAAAACGTGCCCCGGCAGGGACTCGTCGAGACCGCTACCAGTCCCGGCGTCACGGATCCGGTTACACCAGAGTCCGGCGTCACCGAGCAACTGTTTTGATCGACACGAGCGAATTGACCCATGCCCGGCCGAAGCACTGCGAAATCGACCCAAGCGCGCGAACGCATCGCCAAAGAGGCGGCGCGCTTGATGTGCGAGTCGGGCATTCGTGATTTCCAGCTCGCGAAGCGAAAGGCCCTGCAACGCCTGCGTATCCCCGACCGACGACAGCTTCCCAGCAACGAGGAAATCGAGGCGGCCGTCTCGGAATACCAGCGTCTGTTCCGCTCCGACAGCCAGCCCCGTCGGCTCGCCGAGCTGCGCCGCGCGGCCGTGCGTGCCATGCGCTTTCTCGCGCGTTTCAACCCGCGGCTGGTCGGCACGGTGCTGAGCGGCACTGCCGACGAGCACAGCGACGTCTGCCTGCACCTATTCGCCGATACCGCCGAAGAAGTCGGGCTGTTTCTCATCGATAACGGGATTCCCCACGAGCATGGCGAACGCGTCATTCGGCTCGCTGCCGATGACGTTCAGCGTTTGCCCACCTGCCGATTCATGGCCAACGATATTCCGGTGGAGCTGGTGGTGTTCGCGGCGCGCGCGCGCAGGCGAGTGCCTTTGAGCCCGGTCGACGGCAGGCCGATGCGGCGTGCGGGACTTCGGGCGGTGGAAGCGCTGGCGGGCGAGCCGGCATGAGCCGGGCCGTCGGGTCTTAACGGCCGCGCCGCGTGTCGGGTATCAGGGCGTCTCGAGCCGGGTCCGCCGGCCGGCCGCACCCCCGATTGTTGCGCGTCGCGGTCCCTTCCCCGTTGCGCCGGGCCTTCGACTACCTGCCGCCGCGCTCGAGCGCGGCGGATCTCCCCGCTCCCGGCACGCGCGTACGCGTACCCTTCGGTCGCGGCAGCCGCGTGGGCGTGGTGCTCGAGCATCTCGAGCGCACGGATGTGCCCGCCGAGCGTCTCAAACGCGTCTCCCGGGTGCTCGACCACGAGCCGCTCCTCGATGCCCACAGCCTCGCTTTTCTGCGCTGGTCGAGTGAGTATTTCCATCATCCCATCGGTGAGGTCGTGCTCGGCGCGCTGCCCGCGGGGCTGCGCG
>JBFICP010000168.1:0-7034 GCA_041581935.1 Gammaproteobacteria bacterium
ATATTCCCCGACATCGCCCGGCGGTGGAAGTGAAAGGGGCCACCTACACCGCGCTCGAGGTATCGCGACGTGCCGACGGGGAGTGGATGGCGCAATGCGTTATCGACGTATGAGGATCGGGCCGACTTTCGCAACCGGACCTTGAATCGATGGACACAAATCGTATGCAACGGGTCAATGACTACGAGTGGCACATTCTGCCCACCGGCGCAATGCGCGTGCCGGCTGTGATTTATGCCGACGAGAACCTGATCCGCGCCATGGACGACAAGGTTTATCAGCAGGTCACGAACGTCGCGGCCCTGCCCGGCATCGTCGAGGCATCCTACGCCATGCCAGACGCCCATTGGGGCTATGGATTTCCCATCGGCGGCGTTGCCGCATTCGACGCCGACCAGGATGGCGTCATATCTGCGGGCGGCGTCGGTTTCGATATCTCCTGCGGCGTGCGCAGCCTGTTAACCGGTCTGAGCGTCGGCGAGCTCGAGCCTCATAAAGAACGGCTCGCCGACGCGCTTTACAGCCACGTTCCCGTGGGCCTCGGCAGCAAAGGCGATGTAACGCTCGACTCAACAGAAATGGATGCCATGCTCGCGGGCGGTGCACGGTGGGCGGTCAATCGAGGCTACGGTGTGAGTTCGGATCTCGAGCGCATCGAGGAGCAAGGGTGCATGGCGGGTGCCCACCCGGAATACGTCTCCGAACGCGCCAAAGTGCGACAGAAGCACGAGATGGGCACACTCGGCTCGGGCAATCACTACCTGGAGGTGCAGAGCGTAGCAGAGATCTTCGATGCCGATATTGCCGACACGTTCGGCGTGCACGCCGGCGAAGTATTGGTGAGCATTCATTGCGGCTCACGTGGACTCGGTCACCAGATTGGCACCGAGTTTCTGCGCGATATGGTGGCTGCAGCACCGGAACAGGGCATCAAGCTGCCCGATCGGGAACTCGCCTGCGTGAAGATTTCATCCGACCTCGGGCAGCGTTACCTGGGGGCCATGCGCGCCGGCATCAACTGTGCATTGGCGAATCGCGAGATCATCAGTCATCTGACACGGGAGGTGTTCGCCGATTTGTTCCCGCAGGCCGATCTGCCGCTTCTCTATGACGTATCGCATAATACATGCAAGCTCGAGGAGCATACCGTCGATGGGCGCATGCGCGCTTTGTACGTGCACCGAAAAGGCGCGACGCGTGCCTTCGGACCTGGGCATCCCAATCTGCCGGCGCACTTTGCCAAGGCGGGTCAGCCGGTGCTCATCGGCGGCAGCATGGGCACCGCATCGTATATCCTCGCGGGTACGTCCGAGGGCGAAACACGTGCCTTCAGCTCCGCTTGCCACGGTGCAGGCAGGGCCATGAGCCGCCACGCCGCACGGCGGCGCTGGCGCGGACGCGGACTCGTCGATGAGCTCGCGGAGCGACGAATTCTGATCCGCAGCCCCTCGTTGCGCGGCGTCGCCGAGGAGGCGCCAGGTGCCTACAAGGACGTGGGCGTCGTTGTCGAGGTGGCGGAACGCGCGCGCCTGGCGCGTCGCGTGGCGCGCCTCGAGCCGATGGTCTGCATCAAGGGATGATGTGCGCATGAGTACACAGCACGACAGAGTGCCGCCGGCAAACAGCACGGCTCGTACGCCGAGCGTGTAACAACCGAGACAGCACGGAGGAACAGCTGATGTTCAAAAAAATCCTTTGCCCCGTCGATGGCTCCGACCACGCCAACAAGGCGCTCACCCTGGCCATCGATCTGGCCACGAAGTACGACGCGGAGCTCGTCGTGCTCCACGTGCTGTTGCGCAATGCGGACGCGCCCGAACTCAAGCGATTCGCCGAGATCGAGGGGCTCACCAAGACCGTGGCCTCGGAGGTCAATCGTCTCCAGGGCGTCGACAGCCGGGCGGAGATCGTGCGACTTCGCGACCTGCAGGCCATCTCCTCGGGAGTCCTGGTGGACATCGGGGAGCATGTAGCGGGAGCGGCCAAGCTGGAGGCTGAGAACAGCGGTGTGCGCAACGTGGAGGTCGAGATTCTAGACGGCGACCCCGCGAGGCGCATTCTTGAACGCGCAAAGGCCGACGCGGTGGATTGCATCGTGATGGGCAATCGGGGCCTGAGCGACGTCAAGGCGCTGGTCCTCGGCAGCGTCTCCCAGAAAGTGACCAACCAGGCACCCTGCACGTGCATTGCCGTGAAGTAACGCAAATCATACGCTGCATGAGGAGGTCCCATGAAAGCCGCCAGACGTGACGGCCCACGGGCGAGGTTCGCATCGAAAATCACCGCGGGCGGCACCCTGCGACTGATGAAGTGGCTGGTGATAATCGTGCTGCTGATACTGATCCTGGTGGCGCTTTTCCTGCCCGACCGCAGTCTTGCCGCGTCGAGGCTGGCGTGCCCGGAGGAAACGGCGCGCGCTGCGTGCTGACCCGGCGCAGCGCGCGCCGAACTCAGCTCCCGGAGAGCTGCCGTCCGAGCGCTTCCAGCACACCTTCGGAGAAGCGGATGCGAATCTTGTCTGCATCGATTTCGAAGGGTGCGAGCATGCGCGCGTCATCGTAGAATTCGAGCGCATGCTCGAGAACCAGGACGGCGTCTCCCGCGTCCACCTCGAAGGGCACACCCCACTCCTGAGTGCCGCGCATGAAGCGAAATGCCCGCTCGGCGGTGAAGTGAGTATCGAAGCGGAAGTCCTTTTCCTTCGGAAACGGTTGATAGCTCGCAACCGCCTCATCCTGAGCCGTGCGTGGCACGGCTATGCCGACCCGCATTTTTTGCAACAGTTCCACGACGAGCGCCGCGCCGAGCTCGGCCAGCGTCGCGTTGATCTCAGAAAAGCGTGCACCGGCCGGTAACGCCAACGTGCTCTGGGCGACCACATCGCCCGTGTCGATACCTTCTTCGACCATGTGAAGCGTGACGCCGGTCTCGTGCTCCCCCTCGCGAAATTGCCAGAAAAGCGGCGTGGGCCCCCTGTAGGCGGGCAGCACCGACGGGTGCACGTTCAGGCACATGCGTCTCGCCAGCGTGCGCCACGCCTCGGTCAGTATCATGGGAAAGCAGGCGACCAGGACGATGTCCGGCGCGAGCGCGTCCACGCGCTCGAGCGCGTTCGCGTCCTGCACCGAACCAAGGCGGAACACCGGCACATCATGCTCGCCGGCGATCGCGGGCCCGGTACCGGCGACCACCACGGGAATGTCCTCGCCCAGGCGCTCGAAAGCTCTCGTCCGGGGAGGCGCCTCGTGGGTGACAAGTCCGCATACCTCGGTGCCCGCCCGCAGCAGGTTGCCGAGAACGATTCCGGAGAAGGCACTCTCGCTTCCGAGCAGAAGTACTTTCTGGCCCGGGCGATCGTTGTTGGTCAACGTCCGCCACCGGTGACGCTGCGCGTTCCCCTGCCGCCGGTTGCGACGCTCGCCCAGTGCTCCTCCAGGGCACGCAGCAGATCGGCACGGCTGATCTGACCGATCATGCGGCCGTTTTTCACAATTGGGAAACGACGGAAGGCGGAGTCCCTGAATATGTCCGCGGCCTTTATGATATCGGTGCCCGAGTCGATGGTCGTTACCTCTGTGCTCATATAATCCTCGACGCGCCCGCCCCACTCCTGGTAATAGCTGGTGCTGTAGAGCACTTCGAAGCAGTCTTTCTTCGACAGTACACCGATCAGCCGCCCGCTGCGATCGACGACCGGCGCTCCCGAGATGCGTTTGTTCAACAATTGTTGCGCGGCCGCGTGAATGTCATCGCCGGGACCGAAGACGATCAAGTCCCGTGCCATGTAGTCATCGACTGTCGGTATCGCGCTCATCCTCGTTCACCTTCAGAGCTGGCTCCGCCAAAGTCATCATAATGAATGCTTTCCGATTCTACGCCGAGGTCGTCCAACATTCCGAGCACTGCCTTCACCATCAGCGGAGGCCCGCAAAGATAGTACTCGCAGTCTTCCGGCGCAGGATGGTGGACAAGATAGTTGTCGTAGACGACCTTGTGTATGAAGCCAGTGTGTCCTTTCCAATTGTCCCGCGATTCCGGAGCCGATAACGCCACGTGCCAGGAAAAATTGTGGTGCTGCGCGTCGAGCCGTTCGAATAATTCAGTGTAGAACAGCTCACGCTTCGAGCGGCCTCCATACCAATAACTAATTTTGCGCTTCGAGTGGCGCAATTCCAGCAGATCGAGGATCTGCGCGCGCAGTGGCGCCATTCCGGCACCGCCACCGATGAATACCGCCTCTTTGTCGGTATCCTCGACGAAGAAGTGACCGAACGGTCCGGTCACCTCGACGGCATCGCCGGCCTTACACGCAAACAGCCAGCTCGAAACGATCCCGGGCGGAACGTTCTTCGAATCCGGAGGCGGGAGCGCGATGCGGACGTTCAAAATGATTTTGCGACTTTCCCCGGGATGGTTCGCCATGGAATACGCCCTCGTCTCCGGTTGCCGCGTCCCTGCTTCGAGACGCCACAGGCCCTCCCGCTCCCAAACGTCGCGATATTCTTCTTCGATTTCGAGATCCGTAAACTTGACATGGAACGGGGGGCAAGTGACCTGCACGAATCCGCCGGCGCGGAAGTTCATCTCCTCGCCTTCGGGCAATTCGAGCACCAGCTCGCGTATGAGCGTCGAGACGTTGCGCACGCATTCAACGGTGCAGGTCCAGGTGCGCACGCCGAAGTAGGCGTCATCCACCTCTACGACCATGGGAGCCAACACCGGCACCTGGCAGGCGAGGCGAACCCCCCTCAATGCCTGGGTGCGCGTGAGGTGGGCGAGCTCCTGGGGGCCGGCTTCGCCACCACCTTCGATGACCCGCAGTCTGCACAAGCCACAGGTGCCGGCGCCCCCGCAGGCACTCGGCAAACGCACCTCGGCCTGCGCCAACACGTCCAGCAGTCTGCGCCCGACGGCCGCGCTAACGCGCATGCGGTCGTTGACGACGATCTCGCATTCGCCGGAGGGCACGAACACCTTTCGCGCGAGCAGCACCAGTAACCCCAGCACCAGCACGATGGTGGTGAACGATAAAACGCCGACGCCGATTTCCACCGCGTGCTAATCCAGACCCGAGAAGGCCATGAAACCGAGCGACATGAGGCCGACGACCATGAAGCTCACGCCGAGCCCCTGAAGTCCGTCCGGTATGTCCGAGTACTTGAGTCGCTCTCGGATGGCGGCAAGCATGACGATGGCCAGGGCCCAACCGGCGCCCGTGCCGAAGCCATAGACGACGCTCTCGACGAACGTGTAATCGCGCTCCACCATGAACAAAGTGCCGCCGAGAATTGCGCAGTTGACAGTAATCAGAGGCAAGAAAATGCCGAGCGCCCGGTAAAGCCTCGGTATACGGTATTCGAGAATCATCTCCAGGATCTGCACCATGGCGGCGATGACGCCGATGAAGGCAATGAGGCTCAGGAACGACAGATCCAGCTCCCCGAACCCCGCCCAGGCCAGGGCGCCAGGCGCGAGGATATACACATGGATGAGGTTGTTGACCGGCACCGTCACCGTTTGCACGCAGGTGATTGCGAGCCCGACGCCCAACGCCGTGTCGACGCGCTTGGAAACGGCGAGGAAAGTGCACATGCCGAGAAAAAAAGACAGTGCCAGATTGTCGATGAAAGCCGAGCGCAACAGGAGGTCGGGAAGTTCGCTCACGATCGTTCCTCCTCTAACTCCGTTCGAATTCGAAACTCCGAACGATCGACCTGCTCCGGTCTCCTCGCGCGAATGAACCAGATGATGCCGCCTATGATAAAGAAGGCACTGGGTGGAAGGAGCATCAGCTGCAGCGGATCGAATCCGCCACCCTGAGCGGTGGTCCAGAAAATTTGCACTCCGAGCAAGCTACCGTGCCCGAAGAGCTCGCGAATCACTCCGACCAGCACGAGTATCAAGCCGTAACCGAGGCCATTACCGATGCCGTCCAGCGCGCTGGCGCCGACGCCGTGGTGCATGGCAAAACCCTCGGCGCGAGCGAGAACGATGCAATTGGTGACAATCAGACCCACGAATACCGATAGTCGCAGACTGATTTCGAACGCAAACGCTTTCAGCACCTGATCGACGATGATCACCAGGGAGGCGATGATGGTGATTTGCACGATGATGCGCACCGAGCGCGGCAGAAAACGCCGGATCATGCTGACTGACGCACCGGACAACGCCAGCACGCAGGTCACGGCGGCCGACATGACCAGCGCCGTATCGAGCGTTGTCGTGACCGCCAAGGCGGAGCAGATCCCGAGAATCTGTAATGTGATCGGATTCTCGCCAATCAGCGGTGTGGTGAGCGCGCTCCAGTATCGATTGGCCACCTTTTCAGCCCTCCCCGCGACGCACGCGCTCGAGATAGGGTCCGAAACCGAAATCGCCAAGCCAGAAACGCAACGATGCGTGCACGCCGCGGCTGGTCCGGGTCGCGCCGGAGATACCGTCCACCATGTACTCAGCATCCTCGGATGCAGGTGAGACCGGGCCCCTGGCGACGCCAATCCGCAGCACGCCGGCTTCGTCGTAGACTCGCTTGCCGGGCCACAGCGCTTCCCACGAACGATCCTGAATTTGCGTGCCCAGTCCCGGCGTTTCACCCTGCTCGTAGATACTGAGCGCCGCCACGGTCGAGGTATCACCCTCGAGGGCCAGCAAGCCGTAGAGGGTAGACTGATAGCCACTGCCGTATACCGGCAGAATGATCAGCTCGACGCGGCCGTTGGAATCACGAACGAGATGTACCGTGGCATGTCGAGCGCGGCGTTTGATACGCGCGAGGTCGTGGTTCGACGGGATGGATATGCTTGCTTCCGGATCGCTCGCCGCCTTACGCGCATCGAAAGTAGCGGGATCAAGCTTGTCGTCGTAATTGCCGCTGGCGAGCTCGACCACGCGGCTCTCGATATCCCCTCGCGCCACTTCGCGACCGCTTCGTGACAAAGCACCGAAAAGGGGCTTGAGCTGCGTCGTTCGGTTGAGATTGGCGGCGTAGTGTGGTCGAAGCGTCACCGCCGTCACCGAGACCAGTAGCGCGC
>JBFICP010000169.1:0-7028 GCA_041581935.1 Gammaproteobacteria bacterium
GTCAGGCCGGAAAGCACGCTCTGGGTGGCTTCCTTGAGACCCTCCATCGAGGCGGAGTCGATTGGCGAGGCGATGTTGACGTCCTCGATGAAGTCGCCGAGGTGCGAATCCTCGTCGTCACCGATCGGTGTCTCCATGGAGATCGGCTCCTTGGCGATTTTGAGCACCTTGCGCACCTTGTCCTCGGGCATTTCCATGCGCTCGGCGAGCTCTTCCGGCGTCGGCTCGCGGCCTTTCTCCTGAAGAATTTGCCGCGAGATGCGATTGAGCTTGTTGATGGTCTCGATCATGTGCACCGGAATCCGAATGGTGCGCGCCTGATCCGCAATCGAGCGCGTGATAGCCTGACGAATCCACCAGGTGGCGTACGTCGAGAACTTGTAGCCCCGCCGGTACTCGAACTTGTCGACCGCCTTCATCAGGCCGATGTTGCCTTCCTGGATCAAGTCCAGAAATTGAAGCCCGCGGTTCGTGTACTTCTTGGCGATCGAGATCACCAGGCGCAGGTTGGCTTCCACCATCTCCTTCTTCGCCCGTCGCGCCTTGGCCTCGCCGATGGACATGCGGCGATTGATGTCCTTGATATCGCCGATGGTGAGACCACACTCTTCCTCGATGGCGGCGAGCTTGGCCTGCACGCGCTTGATGTCCTTCGAAAGCGGCTTGAGCGCTTCCGCGTACGCGTTCTTCGAGCGCAGGTGCGAGCGCAGCCAGTTCATGTTCGTCTCGTTGGCGATGAAGCTCGAGACGAAATCCTTGCGCGGCATCTTCGCCTCGCGCACGCACATGGCCATGATCTGACGCTCGTAGGTGCGGATGCGCCCGACGACATCGCGCAGCTGGTCGGTGAGCCGCTCGACGAGCTTCGGCACAATCTTGAGCTCGAAGAACATCGCCGCGCACTCGTCACGAATCTTCGCCGCCTGCTTGGAGTCCGAACCGTGCTTGGCCGTCGCACGCTGCAGGCGCCCGATGGCGCGCTTCAGCTTCTTGAAATGCTCCTTGGTCTCTTCCGGATCCGGTCCCAGGTCGATGAGTTCCAGATCGTCGTCCTCGTCATCGCTGTCGTCCTTGGCCTGCTTGCCGGCCACGGGCTTTCCGCCGTTCGGTGCCGGGCCGGGAGTCGCAGGCTCGTCGCTCTCGTTCGGATCGACGAAGGCAGAGAAGATGTCGGTGAGCTTGACCTCCTCGTTCTCGTGTCGCTCGTACTCCGCCACCAGCAGCTCGATGGTGGGCGGGTAGGCGGCAAGAGCCCCGAGGGCCTGGTTGAGGCCCTTCTCGATGCGCTTGGCAATCTTGATCTCGCCCTCGCGGGTGAGCAGGTCGACGGTGCCCATCTCACGCATGTACATGCGTACCGGATCGGTGGTTCGCCCGAACTCGCTGTCCAGGGTGGCGAGCGCGGCCGCCGCCTCCTCGGTTTCGTCGTCGTCGTCGTTGAGCGCCGCCTCCATCAACAGCAGCGTATCGGCGTCCGGGGCCACCTCGTGCACGGCGATCCCCATGTCGTTGATCATGCTGATGATGTCTTCGATCTGCTCGGGGTCGACGATACCTTCGGGCAGGTGATCGTTGACCTCGTGGTAGGTCAGGTAACCCTGGTCCTTTCCCTTGGCGATCAATAACTTGAGTTGTGATTGTTGCTGATTCAGGTCCATGATTTTCATCTGCCACACTGTCGTGCGGAAACGCGGGCGATAACGTTTAATTATACCAAATATCACCTACCCCTACCGGGGTTTCGGAGCGCATTTCCTAGCTGTCCTGGCGGGACACACCTCCGGATAAACGGGCAAATTCCCGCTTCTCAGCGTCGCTCAAATGCCCCTGCCTGCCCTTGTGGGCGAGCGCGGCAAACCGCTGGTCCTCGGCCAGTTGCCGGAGCTTTTCGAGGGAGTCCCTGAACTCCCGCTCAAGGCCCTCGTCGAGGTCGGTCACCTCCTCTGCCGCCAGCTTCGCCAGGTGGCGCCCGGAATCATGATCCCGGTAGCGCTCCAGCAACGCACCTGTAGTCAGATTGGGATTGCCCTCGAGAGTTTCAATAAGCTCCAACAGCAACGGCACGCCGGGGAGCTCCAGAGAGCGCAGGTGGGCGGTGGCCGAGACTCCTTTTCCCAACGATGGATAGTGAAGGAGCCACGTGATCACCTTCCGCACCAGAGACGGCGACTGTCGTTTGTACTTATTTGGGGGATTGGACGGCCTCGCTGACGTCGCATTCCCCCTCCCCGCTACCAGTGTAGACGAATTCCCCTGGGCAAGTCCCGTGAGTTCGGCGAGGCGCTTCTCCGACAGCACCCGGAAGCTCCCGGGGGGCAATTTGGCAAGCAACGGGCGTGCCAGCTCGACCAGCCGCGAGCGTCCGTCGATGGTGCCGAGGTCGACCCGCACGGACAGATGCTCGAAGAGAAAGGTGCCGAGGCTCGCCGCCGAGGCGGCCGCGGATGTAAACGCCGCGGCACCGTGCTCGCGAACCAGGCTGTCCGGATCCTGCCCTTGCTCGAGGAACATGAAAAACGCTTGGCGTCCGTCGTGCATCGCGGGCAGTGCCGTCTCCAGCGCCCGCCAGGCGGCACGCCGACCGGCGTCGTCGCCGTCGAAGCAGAACACCACGTCCTGACAGGTCCGAAAAAGCTGTTCGAGATGGGCTTCGGTGACGGCGGTGCCGAGGGTGGCCACGGCGTTGCCGATGCCGTGCTGGGCCAGCGCCACGACATCCATGTAGCCCTCGACGACGATCAGACGCTCGAGCCGGCCGCTCGACTTGCGCGCCTGATACAGGCCGTAGAGCGCGCGCCCCTTGTGAAAAACGGGGGTTTCCGGGGAATTCAGGTACTTGGGGGTCTCATCCCCGAGGACCCGGGCACCGAAGCCCACGGTGCGCCCGCGGCGATCGAGAATCGGGAAGGTGATGCGGTCGCGGAAGCGGTCGTAGTAGCCACCGGCGGCGCCCTTATCCACCAGCAGCCCGGCGCGGGCCATCAGGCCCCGCGTGGCGTCGTCGGTGCCGACGGCGTCGAGCAGATTGTCCCAGCCGGGCGGCGCGAACCCCAGACCGAAGGCGGCGGCCACCTCGCCGGACAGGCCGCGGCCGCGGAGGTAGCCGGCCGCCCGCCCGGCGTCGGCGTGCCGGCGAAGCTGCTGCTGAAAGTAGGCGTTTGCTCTTGCCAGGATGTCGAAAAGTGGCTGCAGGCTCTCTGCGCGCGACTCGCTGCCCGGCTCGCGGGGGACTTCCAGGCCGGCCCGGGCGGCCAGGTCCTCGACCGCTTCGACGAAGTCCATGTGCGCGTATTCCATCAGGAAGCCGATGGCCGAGCCGTGGGCGCCGCAGCCGAAGCAGTGGTAGAACTGCTTGTCGGAGCTGACGGTGAACGACGGGGTCTTCTCGTTGTGGAAGGGACAACAAGCCTTGTGATCCCGGCCGCCTTTCTTGAGGGGCACGTGCTCGTCGACGACGTCGACGATGTCGACGCGCGCGAGCACGTCGTCGATGAATTGACGGGGAATTCGCCCGGCCACTTCTGCCTCCATCTTGAGCGCGATGGTCACACTCGCGCCCGAGCGGACAGTCTACTCCGCGACGCGCGGAGGCTCACGACCGAACGCCCTCGGATGACTCAAGCTGCGGCAACATGCCTTGAGGAGCGCGCGTGCGCGCGAAAAAAGCGCCATGCGCGCGCAGCCGCGTTCGCACAGGCGGGTGGATTCGGCGGCCGTTGCCGGATGTCAGGATTCGGCGAGCTTCGCCTTGACCACGGCGCTGACGGCGCCCATGTCGGCGCGGCCGTGCACCCGGGACTTGAGCAGGCCCATGACCTTGCCCATGTCGCGCATGGAGCTCGCGCCGGTCTCGGCGATGGTGGCATCGATGATGGCCTCGAGCGCCTCGGCCGGGAGCGACTCGGGCATGTAGGTTTCGATGATCGCTATTTCGAAGCTTTCCTGATCGGCCAGATCCGTGCGCCCGGCGTCGCTGTACTGGGTGTGGGAGTCGCGGCGCTGCTTGAGCATTTTCTCCAGCACCGTCAGTACATCCGCGTCGTCGAGCTCGCGGCGCGAATCCACCTCGAGCTGCTTGATGGCGGCGCTGATCAGTCTCAGAGCCGACAATCGGGGCTTGTCCTGGGCGCGCATGGCCGCGGTGACATCCTCCAGGATGCGTTGTTTCAGCTGGGAAGCCATGGCAACCGGGGTTGCTCCGCGTGGGCCGGAGGCGGCGCCATGTTAATAGAGTCGGCGGCGCTTGATGTCCTCGCGGGCGAGCTTTTTCAAGTGACGCTTGACGGCGGCAGCGGCCTTGCGCTTGCGCACCGCCGTCGGCTTCTCATAGTACTCGCGGCGACGGATCTCGGTGAGCGTCCCGGCCTTCTCGCAGGCGCGCTTGAATCGCCGCATGGCGACGTCGAAAGGTTCGTTCTCGCGTACTCGGACGGACGGCATCAATGTTCCTCGCTGTGTGCCTGCGGCATGCCCCGAAGCGCAGTCGAATCGAATCGGGTTAAACTCGCCGCGACGGTAAACTGCATAGTGTAATTGGGACCGGCCGGGCAATCAAAGCCGAATACCGGGTCCGGGAGCCGCGCGTGCGCGTACTGGGAATCGAGACATCCTGTGACGAGACCGGGGTCGCCGTATACGACAGCGACGCGGGTCTGCTCGCGCACCTGCTCCACAGCCAGGCGGCCATTCACGCGGAGTACGGCGGCGTGGTGCCGGAGCTTGCCTCCAGGGATCACGTGAGGAAGCTGGTTCCTCTGCTCGATGCGGTGCTCGGCGCCGCCCGCGTGGGACGCGGCGACATCGACGGCATCGCCTACACGGCCGGTCCCGGGCTGGTCGGTGCGCTGCTGGTCGGTGCCGCCGTCGGCCGCAGCCTGGCCTTCGCGCTGGGGGTGCCGAGCGTGGCCGTGCACCACATGGAGGGGCATCTGCTGGCGCCGATGCTCGAGCCCGACGCCCCTGAGTTTCCGTTTCTCGCGCTGCTGGTGTCCGGCGGGCACACGCAGCTGGTGCGCGTCGAGCGTGTGGGCGCCTACCGGTTACTGGGCGAATCCCTGGACGATGCCGCCGGTGAAGCCTTCGACAAGACCGCCAGTCTCCTCGGCCTCGGCTATCCCGGCGGGCCGGCGCTCGCGGCACTGGCCGAACGCGGCGACCCGGGCCGGTTCCGCTTCCCGCGACCCATGACCGAGCGACCCGGGCTCGATTTCAGCTTCAGTGGTCTCAAGACCCACGCCATGAACGCCATCGCGAATGCGCACGGAGACCCCCAGGCGCTGGCGGACATCGCCCGCGCTTTCGAGGAAGCCGTCGTCGATACGCTGGTCATCAAATGCCGGCGAGCGCTGGAGCAGACCGGTCTCGCGCGGCTTGTGGTATCCGGCGGCGTCGGGGCCAATCGGCGTCTGCGCCGGTCCATGGACGGGCTCGGCGACACGCTCTCGGTGTCAATCCACTACCCGCGGATCGAATTCTGCACCGACAACGGTGCCATGGTGGCATACGCCGGTTGCCAGCGGCTGCTCGCCGGTGCCGACGAGCCGCTCGCCTTCGAGGTGCACGCACGCTGGCCGCTCGAGTCGTTGCGCCCGGCGCGGGCCGGCCCTAAAAGCTGATTTCGCGCTCGACGCCGTTGCGCAGGCGTTCGATATTGTCCTTGTGGCGATAAACCAACAGGGCGGCGATGACGACAAGCGCGAGGATGTAGGCCGGCTCGCGGAAGAACACCAGCGCGAACAGAGGTGCCGAGACGGCCGCAGCCATCGAAGCGAGCGACGCATAGCGGCTCGCCATGGCCATCAGCACCCAGACCGCTGCCATGAACAGGGCCACCGGGTAGAGCAGCGCGCCGACGGCGCCGAACGCGGTGGCGACACCCTTGCCGCCCTTGAACTGGAAAAACACCGGATACAGGTGGCCGATGAAGGCGGCCACCGCGGTCGATGCGAGCACCGCCGGCGAGTCGCTGAGCAGGTGAGCGAGCAGCACCGGAACGGCGCCCTTGAGCACGTCGCCGACGAGCGTGAGCGCGGCCGCCTGCTTGCCGCCCAGACGCAGGACATTGGTCGCGCCCGGATTACCCGAGCCTTCGCGGCGAGGGTCCGGCAGCTTCATCATGCGGCACACGATGACCGCCGAAGCCAGCGACCCCGAGAGGTAGCCGAGCACCACGAGCACGATACCGAGAATCAGGTCCATAGCTGTCGAGCGCCGGACGCGCTGTCGGCCCGACGCGGACAAATCGGGATTGCGAGGGCCGATTTGCCATTCCGCCTACGATTATGGTTAATAATTCCCGATCGCGCAGACGATCCTTGATTAATCGGCGGGCAATTCCAATAAGAGCAGCGGACCGTGGACATTATTTATATAAACGATCTTCGTATTGAGACCGTTATCGGCATTTTCGACTGGGAACGCAAGATCAAGCAGACGGTGATTCTCGATATCGAGATGGCGGGCGACTGCCGAAAGGCGGCGCAGAGTGATGATGTCGAAGATACGGTGAATTACAAGGGCGTTGCAAAACGCCTCATCGAGTTTGTAGGAAACAGCAAGTATCAACTGGTGGAAACTCTCGCCGAAAAATGTGCTGAGCTCATCATGGAAGAATTTCGAGTGCCATGGGTAAAGCTCAAGCTCAACAAGCAGGGCGCGCTGCGTGGCGCGCGCGATGTCGGAGTGATTATCGAGCGTGGAGATCGAGCTTGATGCCGAAGGTTTACGTCAGTGTTGGCAGCAACGTAAATCGCGAACGTGCCATCACGAGGGCACTCGAACTGTTGCGCGATCGATTCGGTGAATTGGAGCTCTCGAGCGTGTACGAGACCGAGCCCGTCGGATTTGAAGGTGACCCTTTTTTCAACATGGTCGTGGCGTTCGATTCGCAGGATGCGCCGCATGCAATCGTCGCCGCTTTGCATCAGATCGAACATCGCTGCGGACGTCATCGCGGCGAAAAGCGATTCGGGCCGCGGACCATGGATCTCGACCTGCTGATGGTGGGCGAGCATGTCGTTCGTGATGAC